>NZ_BCRE01000092.1 GCF_001552435.1 Kribbia dieselivorans NBRC 106261 | reverse complement strand
CGAGCCTGGGCAGGCGAGGTCACCTCACGCGGGCTCGGCCGCCAACCACGCGTCGATGCCGGTCAGCAGCCGCTGGCGAATGCGCGCCGGCGCCCGGCTGGCCCGCACCGACCCCCGCGCGAGGTCGGCGAGTTCGGCGTCGGTGAACCCCGCCGACCGCGCCAGCTCGTACTGGTCGACCAGTCGCGTGCCAAACAGCAGGGGGTCGTCCGCGCCCAGCGCCACGGTCACGCCCGCGTCGACGAGCCGCCGGAGCGGGACCTGGGACGGGTCGCGGTACACGCCCAGGGAGAGGTTGCTGTGCGGGCACACCTCGAGGGCGATGCCGTCCTCGGCGACGATCTCGAGCACGCGCGGGTCCTCGACGCTGCGCACCCCATGCCCGATGCGATCGGGGGCCAAGGAGGCGATGGCGGTCTCCACCGCGGCGGGACCGAGCAGTTCTCCGGCATGCGGCACGAGCATGAGGCCGGCCCGCCGGGCGATGTCGAACGCCCCCGCGAACTGGGCGGTCTCGCCACGCCGTTCGTCGTTGCTCAACCCGAAGCCGAGCACCTCGCCGGCCTCGTCGCCGGCATTCATCGCGGCCAGACGGGCCAGCGTGCGAGCCTCGAGCGGGTGGCGGGTGCGACTGGCCGCCACGATGATCCCCACGGCCGCGAACGGAGCTCCGTGTTCGGCCTCGCGCGAGACCGCGCGCGCCTCGTCGAGGACGATCTCCAGCGCGGGCGTGATGCCGCCGACTGCGGCGGCGTACGACGTCGGGTCGACCTGCAGTTCGAGCCACCCCGACCCCTCGGCGTGGTCGTCGGCGGCGGCTTCGCGCACCACGCGCCGCATGGCCGCCTCGCCTTGGACCACCCCGCGCGCACTGTCGTAGAGGCGCTGGAAGCGGAACCACCCTCGCTCGTCCGCCCCGGACAGGCGCGGCGGCCAGTCGCGGGTCAGCGCATCCGGCAGCCTCACGTCGCGTGCCCCGGCCAGATCGAGCACCGAGGCCAGACGCATCGACCCGGTGAAGTGCAGGTGCAGATGGGCCTTGGGCAGCGCGGCGAGCGGGCGCGAACTCACCCGTCGTCTCGCGTCACGAGGCACCTCGGATCACCGCAGTGTCGCCTCAGAGGAGGTTGCCGTCGAAACCGCGGTCGCCGGGCTCGATGATGTGCATCGCGGCCTCCTCGGCCGACGCGCCCGCCCCGTCGATGCCGACGTCCTCGGCGATCTCGTCCTTGTCGACGTCCTCGCCGAGTCCGGCGTCGGGGGCCACGAGACGTCCGGCGCGGCGGTCGCCGATCTCGGCGTCACCGAGCCAGTCCTCGTCGGCGCCGATGGCGTCGGGGTCGTCCCCACCGAGCGGGTCCTCGTCCAGGCCGCTCTCATTCTCCGGAGCGCCGTACGCGGAGTTCGGGTCCGGGACCTCCTGCTTGATGCGGTCCTCGATCGTCTCCTCGACCGATTCCTCGGCCGGGGTGACCCCGTGGGCGTAGGAACCGCGAGCGGAGTCCGGCGGCGAGTAGCCGCGGTCCAGGACGTCGTCGACACCGTCCTGGATCAGGGTGTCCTCGGGCTGCAACTGGTCCTCGTAGTCGCTGGGGTCGTCGTTGTACCTGCCGACCGCCGGCTCATCGATGCTCATCGGATTCCTTTCCGGTCGCGCGGCTGCGTGACCTTCTTCCGACCGGTGATGTCGCGGGGTGACATCACCGGCTGTACTTCTCCGCCGCAGCGAGCAACACGCACGTCGCCACGGCTTCCATCGCCTGCTCGACCTCGGCCAGCGGGGGCACGGACGGAGCCAGGCGAATGTTGCGGTCACGGGGGTCGTCACCGTGGGGGAACGAGGCTCCGGCGGGCGTGAGGGCGATGCCGGCCGCCTTGGCCAGGGCCACGACGCGGGTCGCGGTGCCGTCGACGACATCCAGGTTGACGAAGTAGCCGCCCTTGGGGTCGGACCACGTGGCCACGTCGAACGCGCCCAGGCGATCCCCGAGGATGCGCTGCACGGCCGCGAACTTCGGCGCGAGGATCTCGGCGTGCTTGACCATGTGATCGCGCACGCCCTGGGCGTCACCGAAGAACTGGGCGTGGCGCAGTTGGTTGACCTTGTCCGGGCCGATCGTGGACATGCCGAGGTGACGGACGTAGAGGTCGACGTTGGCCTGGGACGAGGCGAGGAACGCCACTCCGGCACCGGCGAAGGTGATCTTCGACGTCGAGGCGAACACGACCGCCCGGTTCGGGTGGCCGGAGGCGGCGCAGAGGCTGACGATGTCGGCGCTCTTGGCCTCGTCGGCGGTCAGGTGGTGCAGGGCGTACGCGTTGTCCCAGAAGATCGTGAAATCCGGTGCGGCCGTGGGCATCGCGGCCAGTCGGGCGGCGACCTCCTGGGTGCACACTGCTCCGGTCGGGTTGGCGTAGGTGGGCACGAGCCACATGCCCTTGACGCTCGGGTCGTCCTTGACCAGGGCCTCGATGGCGTCGACGTCCGGGCCGTCGTCGAGCATCGGGACGGTGACCATGTCGATGCCCAGCGACGCGGTCAGGGCGAAGTGGCGGTCGTAGCCGGGGACCGGGCAGATGAACGTGACCTTCTCCTCCTGGGCCCAGGGGCGCGGGGAGTCGACGCCGCCGTGGAGGAGCAGGTTGACGAGCTGGCTCTGCATCATCGCCAGGCTGGAGTTGCCGCCGGCGATGAGTTGGGCGGTCGGCACGCCGAGCAGGTGGGCGAAGATCTCACGGAGTTCGGTGATGCCGGTCAATCCGCCGTAGTTGCGCGTGTCGGTGCCGTCGGCGGTGACGAAGCCGTCCGGGCCGTCGAGCAGGGCGTTGGAGAGGTCGAGCTGCGCGGAGGACGGCTTGCCGCGCGTGAGATTGAGGGAGCTCGGTGCGGCGACGAGCGCGGCATGGGCAGACTGCTGCTCGGCGAGGAAGGCAGCCAGGTCCTCGGCGGAGTACTGCGACAGGGGCGTGGAGGTGGCGTTCTCGGTCACGCCCCCATCGTGTCACCCCCGCCTCGGAATCGGGTGGGAGGCCGCGCGTTGGCGTCAAAGGTCACTCCTGACGTATGCTTCCACTTCGGTGAACCAACCCACCTGATGCGGCGTGCCCCGGCACGACGGATCGAGCGGGCAGGATCACCGCGGAACGCGTCACCCAACTGGTGCGTTTCGAAGGGCAGTGGCTCAATTGGCAGAGCTCCGGTCTCCAAAACCGGCGGTTGGGGGTTCGAGTCCCTCCTGCCCTGCGCAAGACGAATCTGTGGTGCCGACGATCAGCAGGAGGGCATTGTGACGGAAGTGGGTGCGTCCCGCCGTTCGCAGCCCGGCCACCGGGGCGAGCAGAAGAAGGGCTTCTTCGGGGGCATTTGGCTGTTCATCAGCCAGGTCATCGACGAGATGCGCAAGGTCGTCACTCCGACCCGGTCGGAGCTGCTGCAGTACACGGTGGTGGTCATCGTGTTCGTGGCGCTGATCATGGCCATCGTCAGTGCGCTCGACTTCGGGTTCACCAAGTTGGTCTTCTGGGTGTTCGCCGGCTGACCGTCGGCACGACTGCTCGGCGACGGCACGGTGGGCGCCGCAGGGGAGTGAAACACCCGTCCCGCGACAGCGCGTATGCAGCTGGCAAGTAGATGTGAAGGAAGTGGCATGACCGACCCATGGATCGGCGAGGAGCAGGGCCCCGAGGCCGAGATGGAGTCCCTCGAGGTCGCTGAGCCGACGGTCGACGACGCTCCGATCGCGGAGGTGTCGGACGACGAGCCGGCGGTCGACGACGCAACCCCGAACGTCGACGAGGATGGCGACATCCTGCCCACCGGCGACCCGGTCCAGGTCTTCAAGGACGAGCTCGCCTCGAAGTATGGCGACTGGTACGTCATCCACTCGTACGCCGGCTACGAGAACCGGGTCAAGCACAATCTCGAGACCCGCGTGACCAACCTGGAGATGGAGGACTACATCTTCGAGGTGGCGGTCACCATCGACGAGGTCACCGAGATCAAGAACGGTCAGAAGAAGACCCGCCGCCAGCCGCGCATGCCCGGATACGTGCTCGTGCGCATGGAGCTCACCGACGAGTCGTGGGGCGTCGTGCGCCACACCCCCGGGGTGACCGGGTTCGTCGGCAACGCCCACCAACCGGTGCCGCTGACGCTCGACGAGGTCTACACCATGATCAAGCCGGCCGACCTCGAGAAGCAGGCCGAGGCCGAGCAGGGCGCCACCACCGCCGCGCCGACCCGGCCGCAGGCCGACATGGCCGCCGTCGACTTCGAGATCGGTGAGTCCGTCACCGTCATGGAGGGTCCGTTCGAGACCATGCCGGCGACGATCTCCGAGATCATCCCCGAGACCCAGAAACTCAAGGTTCTCGTCTCCATCTTCGGCCGGGAGACCCCGGTCGAGCTGGGCTTCAACCAGGTCGCCAAGATCTGACGCAAGTCCGCACTGCAACCGGGTCATCGCCCACGGCGTAGGCCCACGAACACAAGGAAACAGCATGCCTCCCAAGCAAAAGAAGGTCTCCGGCTACATCAAGCTGCAGATCCAGGCCGGTGCGGCCACCCCGGCGCCGCCGGTCGGCCCCGCGCTCGGTCAACACGGTGTCAACATCATGGAGTTCGTCAAGGCGTACAACGCCGCGACGGAGAGCCAGCGTGGCAACGTCATCCCGGTCGAGATCACGGTCTACGAAGACCGCTCGTTCACCTTCATCACCAAGACCCCGCCGGCCGCCGAGCTGATCAAGAAGGCTGCCGGTCTGCAGAAGGCCTCCGGTGAGCCGCACAAGGTCAAGGTCGCGAACCTGAGCCGCGAGCAGGTCAAGGAGATCGCGGAGATGAAGATGCCCGACCTCAATGCCAACGACATCGAGGCCGCCATGCGCATCATCGCCGGCACCGCCCGTCAGATGGGCATCACGACCGACCTCTGAGCCCGGGTCTCCCGTGTTCCGAGTTCGGGTCACCGAACTGCGATCCGGCCATTGGCGGATCGTCGTGGGAGGGCCACGCGCTGGCCCGTCAACCACATCTCCATCACGCATTCCAAGGAGTTCTCATGAAGCGCAGCAAGGCCTACCGCGCCGCCGCGGAGACCATCGACCGCGACAAGCTGTACACCCCGGCCGAGGCCGTCGACCTGGCCAAGAAGGCCGCGTCGGCCAAGTACGACGAGACCGTCGAGGTCGCGTTCCGTCTGGGTATCGACCCGCGCAAGGCCGACCAGATGGTCCGCGGCACGGTCAACCTGCCCAACGGTACCGGCAAGACCGCCCGCGTGCTTGTATTCGCCAACGGTGACAAGGCCGAGGCCGCCACGGCCGCCGGCGCCGACTTCGTCGGTGGCGACGACCTGATCGAAAAGGTCCAAGGTGGCTGGCTCGACTTCGACGCCGTCGTCGCAACCCCGGACCTCATGGGCAAGGTCGGTCGTCTGGGCAAGGTGCTCGGCCCGCGCGGTCTGATGCCGAACCCGAAGACCGGTACCGTCACCATGGACACGGCCAAGGCCGTGACCGACATCAAGGGCGGAAAGATCGAGTTCCGCAACGACAAGCACGCCAACCTGCACATCATCATCGGCAAGGCGAGCTTCGGCGAGGACAAGCTGCTCGAGAACTACGCCGCGGCGCTCGACGAGATCCTGCGTCTCAAGCCGTCGGCCTCGAAGGGTCGCTACATCACCAAGGCGACCATGGCCACGACGATGGGCCCGGGCATCCCGCTCGACCCGACCGTCACCAAGGTCATCGACACGCCTGCCTGATCTGCGTCACCCGGGGGTTTGCCCTCGGCACTCGCAAACGGGGTGCCCGGCCACACGGCCGGGCACCCCGTTGTCGTGTCCCGGGTGTTGGTCAGCGCTGGAGAACCTGGACCGAGCCCGGGCTGTGGATGACCGGCGGCCCGGACTCCGAGAACTCGATGTCACCCATCTGACCGACGTAGAGCTTGCCGCCCTTGACCTCGACGGCCAACGGACGCTCGATGGTCGCGGCGGTCGAGACCTTGCCGTTCTTGACCTTGGACACCTTGCCGCCGAAGAGGTTGGTCACGTAGACCGTGCCGTCGGGGTGCACGGCGAGGTCGGTGGCGCCCAGGAAGCCGGTGGCGACCTTGGTGAGGCTGCCCGACCTCGGGCTGTACTTGTACACCGAACCGCGGGCGCCGAGGGCCGGGCTTTCAGGTCCGCCGGGCAGGGTGCTGATCCACAGGTTGCCGTGCTGGTCGACCTCGACGTCGGTCGGCACCGGCTCGAAGGCATAGGTGACGCCCGCGAGGCAGGCCATCGAGCCGGCCGGGGCACCGAACTCCGTCTCAAGCGCCGTGGCCATGTCGGCCGTCAGCGTGACCGGCTGGGGTGGCAGGACGAGGGCTGTGCTGACCTTTCCCGTGTTGCTGACGGCCAGGACCGCGTTGCCGCCGGCGTCGGCGACGAGCCAGCGGCCGTGGCGATGGTTGCCCTGGCGGGCGACGGCGTACGGGTTGGTGTCGAGTTGGCCGGTGTAGGTCGCTTCTCCGCCGGTGAGCTGGCCGAGGATCGCGACGGCGCACGGGTTGCTGCCGGCGATGATCCCGTAGGTGTTGACCTGGTCGGGGTTGGCGCTGGCCTCGTGGGCGGCGATGTCGCCGAACACGTCGGCCTTGCCCTTGGCGCGAATCGTCAGGCCGCCGGCGGTGTGCTCGTCGTTGACCGACGTGTAGGCGTAGGTCCTCCCGTCGCGGGTGAACTCGGCTCCGGCGATGCCGGGGACGCCGGTAGCCAGCGGCGCGGCACCCTTCGGGGAGACCTGACCGAACGTGCCGGCGAATCCGTCGGTGGCGTAGACCTTGTGGCTGTTCAGGGCGATCTGGAACGGAGCGAGCACGTCGGTGGTGAGGACCACCGGCGGGCGTTGGGGCTTCGCGGTGGCCGGCGTGGCCGCGATGAGGCCCAGTGTCGCGGTCGAGGCGGCGAGGGCTGAGGCGAGGAGCATCGTGGTGCGGCGGTGCTTGGTGGGGTTCACAACATTTGCCTTTCGCGGGTGGACACATCGTTGTGTGCAGAAGGCACGAAGCGACGCTACCGCTGGCGTGGAGGGATTATCCGGCAAACGGACGGAAATGGGGGTTTGTGAGGTGCTGGTGGTGTCGTGAGGCGGCGTGTGATCCCGGCCACTCCGGCTGGATTTGGTCGGCAGCCGCAGGGCGTCGTAGGATGCTCTTCGACCAAAGACCGCCGGTTGTCATGCTCCCCTCGGAGGGTGACCGAAGGCTCCGCACAGCGGACAGCCCGCGCAGGCCATGTGAGTATGACGCATCCGCACGCGGATGTCGTTGTTGCCCCGTGCTCTGCGCATGGGGCTTTTCTGTTGCGTGGGTGCCCTCGACCGGTGGTCACACGACGGAAGGGAGGCCACATGGCAAAGTCCGATAGGAACACTGCCATCGCCGAGATCACGGACAAGTTCCGTAACTCCGGCGCGGCCGTTCTCACGGAGTACCGCGGTTTGACCGTGGCCCAGCTCGCCGAGCTGCGGAAGAACCTCCGGGGTAACGCCACCTACTCCGTGGTGAAGAACACGCTGGCCGAGATCGCGGCGAAGAATGCGGGCGTCGACGCCTTCGAGGGTCACCTCGTCGGCCCGACCGCCATTGCGTTCATCGACGGTGACCCGGTCGACGCCGCCAAGGCCCTGCGTGACTTCTCCAAGGACAACCCCCTCCTGGTGATCAAGGCCGGTGTCCTCGATGGCAAGGCCCTGAACGCCGAGGAGATCTCGAAGCTCGCGAACCTCGAATCCCGCGAGGTTCTCCTGGCCAAGCTGGCCGGCGCCATGAACGCGTCGCTGAGCAAGGCCGTGTACCTCTTCGCGGCTCCGCTGTCGCAGACGGCTCGCGTCGTCGATGCGCTGCGCGCGAAGGTCGAGACCGAGGGCTCGGAAGCGGCCTGATTCCTCGGGCCCAGCCCGCAGAGTCGCGCGACCGACGCTCACCGAAACATCCACGCCACTCACGGCACGTTGCCACGTACCGGCACGTTTGTAGGAAAGGACGCCCACCATGGCGAAGCTCAGCACCGAAGAGGTCCTCGAGGCCTTCAAGGAGATGACCCTGATCGAGCTCTCCGAGTTCGTCAAGCAGTTCGAGGAGACGTTCAACGTCACCGCGGCCGCCCCGGTTGCCGTTGCGGCTGCCGGCGCTGCGGCAGGTGGCGGCGAGGCCGCTGCGGCTGAGGAGCAGGACGAGTTCGACGTCATCCTCGTCGCCGCCGGCGACAAGAAGATCGGCGTCATCAAGGAGGTCCGCGGTCTGACCTCCCTCGGTCTGAAGGAGGCCAAGGACCTCGTCGACGGCGCTCCGAAGCCGGTTCTCGAGAAGGTCGACAAGGCTGCCGCCGAGGCCGCCAAGGAGAAGCTCGAGGGCGCTGGCGCCACCGTCGAGCTCAAGTGAGCCCGACCCGCGCCTGACGCGGGAGACTCTGCGAAAGGCGGGTCGCACCACACGGTGCGGCCCGCCTTTCGCGCGTTCCATGATCGGAGCGTCGTGGGCGCGGGGGAGCCACGGCCCGGCCACCGGGCCTTGGCGTCGGTTCACCTCAGACCGCGGCGCGCCAGGGCGAGAGCAGGCCCTCGGTGAATCGCGCGATCCACGGCCGCGCACGCCAGTCGGCCGCACTGAGCTCCTCGCAGTTGGTCGAGTCGAGGGTGAAGATCCGTTCCATCTCCGCGGCCACGGCCGGGTCATACAGTTCGATGTTGATCTCGTGGTTGCCGGCCAGCGAGAGTCGGTCGAGGTTGGCCGTGCCGACCGTCGACCACACCGAGTCGATCGTCGCGGTCTTGGCGTGGACCATGGCTCGGCGGTAGCGCAGGATCCGCACGCCGGCGTCGAGCAGGTCGGTGAAGGTCGACCGGGAGATCCAGTCGGCGACGACGTGGTTGGAGTCCAGCGGCAGGATGATCCGCACGTCGACCCCGCGCCGCGCCGCGGCGATGAGCACACGCAGGAAGGTCCGGTCCGGCGTGAAGTACGCATGGGTGAGCCAGATGCGGTGCTCGGCCCGGTCGATCGCCTCGAGGTACATGTTGCGGATCGGGAAGACGAGGTCCGGCGGCACGTTGCGGTGCACCTCGATGTGCGACTCCCACGGGCGGCCGCGCACGTCGGTCAGGAGCGGGCGACCACCGCGCGCGTTCCAGTAGTCGACGAACGCGTTCTCGACCTCCGCGACGTGCGGGCCGGTCAGGCGCATGTGCGTGTCGCGCCACTGGGTCGCATAGACGGAGCCGATGTTGTACCCGCCGACGAAGGCCACCTCACCGTCGACGACGAGCACCTTGCGGTGGTTGCGCGCCAGGTGTGACAGCGGGTGTCGCACGACGTGGACGTTGGGCGGGAAGCGCAGGAAGGCCGGTGACACCACGAGGTTGGCGAAGACGTCGAAGGCGACGCACACCCGCAGGCCCCGGTTCGCGGCCGCGACGATGGCGTCCTTGAAGGCCTGCCCGGTCTCGTCGGACTTCCACATGTACGTCTCGAAGTAGACGCGGTCCCGCGCGGCGTCGATCGCGGCGAGCATGTCGGCGAACACGTCGTCGCCGTACATGTAGACCTTCGCCGTGCCCCGGGGCGGCACCAGGACATCGTGTGGTTCGGAGTGGGGGAACTCCGGTGGGGCCGCCCGACGCTTGCGCACCTGGTCCATGCCGATCAGGGCACCCGCAGCCACCACCTGGGCGGTGAACACGCCCAGGGCAACCCGGCCGGCAATGCGACGGAGCTTCGCACGGTGGGTCGGCGGGTCGGGCCAGGCGGACAGGGGCGGCAGGGGCATGTGCGGCATGCTACGTGGGCGTCCGGCGGAACTGAATGGCGCCGGAACACGCCATTGCGCTTGACGAACGCCTGTTCCCCAGTCACCATCGATGCGAAGCCGCGTTCCGCCTGCTTGTGGCAGGACCGCAGCGGCTGTGAATCCCGTCAGGCCACGGGAGGTGGGTCGTCCCCGCCGTTCCCGCGTGGCCTTGACGGACTTGTCTCGTGTGGGTATGCTGGCGCTTTGCCCTGCCTTTTCGCTGCCCGCACACCCACGACCCGACCCTCAGACGCACCGACGTGTGCCCTGAACGAGCCGTGACGAGCGAGCCGTGACTGGATTCGGCGTTCCACGTTCTCCAGTGCCTCTGGAAGGAATTCTCCTTGGCTGCCTCGCGCACTGCGCCCCAGACACTCGCTTCGGCCCTGACCGCTTCCGGTCGGCTCTCGTTTGCCAAGATCCGTGAGCCCCTTGAGGTGCCCAACCTCTTGGCGCTGCAGACCGACAGCTTCGACTGGCTCCTCGGCAACGAGAAGTGGCAGGAGCGGGTGGCTGCAGAATCCGTCGCCGGCCGCGGCGCCGTCCCCACCCAGTCCGGGTTGGAGGAGGTCTTCGAGGAGATCTCCCCGATCGAGGACTTCTCGCAGACGATGTCGCTGTCGTTCCGCGAGTCCCGTTTCGAGGAGCCGAAGTACTCCATCGACGACTGCAAGGAGCGCGACCAGACGTACGCCGCTCCGTTGTTCGTCACCGCGGAGTTCATGAACAACGTCACCGGTGAGATCAAGTCCCAGACGGTGTTCATGGGCGACTTCCCGCTGATGACCCCGCAGGGCACCTTCGTCATCAACGGCACCGAGCGTGTCGTGGTCTCCCAGCTGGTGCGCTCGCCGGGCGTGTACTTCGAGCGCACCCCGGACAAGACCTCCGACAAGGACATCTACTCGGCCAAGATCATCCCCAGCCGCGGTGCGTGGCTGGAGTTCGAGATCGACAAGAAGGACATGATCGGTGTCCGCATCGATCGCAAGCGCAAGCAGCAGGCCACCGTCCTGCTCAAGGCCCTGGGCATGACCGAGGCCGAGATCCGCGAGTCGCTGGGACAGTACGAGTCCGTCGAGCTGACGCTGGAGAAGGACGCGACGGCCGACCAGGGCGCCGCGCTCATCGACATCTACAAGAAGCTGCGTCCGGGTGAGCCGCCGACCAAGGAGGCCGCCCAGACGCTGTTGGAGAACCTCTACTTCAACCCCAAGCGCTACGACCTGGCGAAGGTCGGCCGCTACAAGGCCAACCGCAAGCTCGGCCTCGACCCGGAGATCGACTCCTCGATCCTCCTGCTCGACGACATTGTCGCCACGATCAAGTACCTCATCGCCCTGCACGCCGGCGAAGCCACCCTGCCCGGCACCGACGGCACCTCGGCCATCGAGATCCCGGTCGACGTCGACGACATCGACCACTTCGGCAATCGCCGCGTGCGTTCGGTCGCCGAGCTGATCCAGAACCAGGTCCGCACCGGTCTGTCGCGCATGGAGCGGGTCGTGCGGGAGCGCATGACCACCCAGGACGTCGAGGCCATCACCCCGCAGACCCTGATCAACATCCGCCCCGTCGTGGCGGCGATCAAGGAGTTCTTCGGCACGTCGCAGCTCTCGCAGTTCATGGACCAGAACAACCCGCTGTCGGGTCTGACCCACAAGCGTCGTCTGAACGCGCTCGGCCCGGGTGGTATCTCCCGTGACCGCGCCCAGATGGAGGTCCGTGACGTCCACCCGTCGCACTACGGCCGCATGTGCCCGATCGAGACTCCGGAAGGGCCGAACATCGGTCTGATCGGTTCGCTCGCGTCGTACGGGCGGATCAACGCCTTCGGGTTCATCGAGACCCCGTACCGCAAGGTCATCGACGGCCTGGTCACCGACGAGGTGCACTACCTCTCGGCCGACGAGGAGAACCAGTTCACCATCGCCCAGGCCAACGCCACCATCGGTGAGGACAACCGGTACGTCGACGAGCGCGTGCTCGTGCGCTCCAAGGGCGGCTCCGGTGAAGTCGACTACGTGCCGGCCAGCGAGGTCGACTACATGGACGTCTCGCCGCGCCAGATGGTCTCCGCGGCCACCGCGATGATCCCGTTCCTCGAGCACGACGACGCCAACCGCGCGCTCATGGGCGCGAACATGCAGCGTCAGGCCGTGCCGCTGATCCAGGCCGAGGCCCCGCTGGTGGGTACCGGCATGGAGTACCGCGCCGCCATGGACTCCGGTGACGTCGTGCGGGCCGAGAAGGCCGGTGTCGTCACCGAGGTGGCCGCCGACCTCGTCACCGTCGCCAACGACGACGGGTCGACGCGGGCGTACAAGATCATGAAGTTCAACCGCTCCAACCAGGGCAACTCGTACAACCAGCGCGTCCGGGTCAACGAGGGCGACCGCCTCGAAGCGGGCGCACTCATCGCCGACGGTCCGGCCACCGACGGCGGCGAGATGGCCCTGGGGCGCAACCTGCTCGTGGCATTCATGCCGTGGGAGGGCTACAACTACGAGGACGCGATCATCCTCTCCCAGCGTCTCGTGCAGGACGACGTCCTCTCCTCGATCCACATCGAGGAGCACGAGGTCGACGCCCGCGACACCAAGCTGGGTCCGGAGGAGATCACCCGCGACATCCCGAACGTCTCGGAGGACGTGCTCTCCGACCTCGACGAGCGCGGCATCATCCGCATCGGTGCCGAGGTTCGCGACGGCGACCTGCTCGTCGGCAAGGTCACGCCCAAGGGTGAGACCGAGCTGACGCCGGAGGAGCGACTGCTGCGCGCCATCTTCGGCGAGAAGGCCCGCGAGGTGCGCGACACCTCGATGAAGGTGCCCCACGGTGAGACCGGCACGGTCATCGGCGTCAAGGTGTTCGACAAGGACGACGGCGACGAACTGCCCCCGGGCGTCAACCAGCTCGTGCGGGTGTACGTGGCCAACCGCCGCAAGATCACCGACGGTGACAAGCTCGCCGGGCGTCACGGCAACAAGGGCGTCATCTCGAAGATCCTCCCCGTCGAGGACATGCCGTTCCTCCAGGACGGTACGCCGGTCGACGTCATCCTCAACCCGCACGGTGTGCCGGGTCGTATGAACATCGGTCAGATCCTCGAACTCCACCTCGGCTGGGCCGCCAGCCGCGGCTGGGAGATCGCGGGCGACCCGGAGTGGGCCCGCGGCATCCCCGCCGATGCCCGTCAGGCCCCGCCGGTCTCCCGCGTGGCCACGCCGGTCTTCGACGGTGCCGAGGAGGACGAGATCGTCGGTCTGCTCGACTCGACGCTCCCGACCCGCGACGGTGTCCGCCTGATCGACGGCTCCGGCAAGACCCGCCTGTTCGACGGTCGCTCCGGCGAGCCGTACCCGGACCCTGTGTCGGTCGGCTACATGTACATCCTCAAGCTGCACCACCTGGTCGACGACAAGATCCACGCGCGCAGCACCGGCCCGTACTCGATGATCACCCAGCAGCCGCTCGGTGGTAAGGCGCAGTTCGGTGGTCAGCGCTTCGGCGAGATGGAGGTGTGGGCCCTCGAGGCCTATGGCGCCTCCTACGCCCTGCAGGAGTTGCTGACGATCAAGTCCGACGACGTCACCGGCCGCGTGAAGGTCTACGAGGCGATCGTCAAGGGCGAGAACATCCCCGAGCCGGGCATCCCCGAGTCCTTCAAGGTCCTCATCAAGGAGATGCAGTCGCTGTGCCTGAACGTCGAGGTCCTCTCGACGGACGGGTCGCGCATCGAGATGCGGGACAGCCAGGACGACGTGTTCCGGGCTGCCGAAGAGCTGGGCATCGACCTGTCGCGTCGCGAGCCCAGCAGTGTCGAAGAGGTCTGAGCACCTCCACCGAAATCCATCTGAACTGACGACCTTCGACTACGAAAGAGAAGGACATCCGTGCTCGACGTCAACTTCTTCGACGAACTGCGCATTGGTTTGGCCACCGCGGAGCACATCCGCGAGTGGAGCCACGGCGAGGTCAAGAAGCCGGAGACCATCAACTACCGCACGCTCAAGCCCGAGAAGGAGGGCCTGTTCTGCGAGCGCATCTTCGGCCCCACCCGGGACTGGGAGTGCGCCTGTGGCAAGTACAAGCGGGTGCGCTTCAAGGGCATCATCTGTGAGCGCTGTGGTGTCGAGGTCACTCGCGCAGGCGTGCGCCGTGAGCGGATGGGCCACATCGAGCTCGCTGCTCCGGTCACCCACATCTGGTACTTCAAGGGCGTCCCGTCGCGCCTGGGGTACCTGCTCGACCTCGCCCCGAAGGACCTTGAGAAGGTCATCTACTTCGCGGCATACATGATCACGCACGTCGACGAGGAGCAGCGTCACACCGACCTGCCCTCGCTCGAGGCCGGCATCGAGGTGGAGCGCAAGGAGCTGGAGAACCGTCGCGATGCCGACGTCGAGGCCCGCGCGCTCAAGCTCGAGCAGGACATCGCCGCGCTGGAGGAGGAGGGAGCCAAGGCCGACGCCAAGCGCAAGGTCCGCGACTCCGCCGAGCGCGAGATGAACCAGATCCGCAAGCGGGCCGATCAGAAGATCGAGCGCCTCAACCAGGTCTGGGACCGCTTCAAGAACCTCAAGGTCCAGGACCTCGAGGGCGACGAGATCCTCTACCGCGAGATGCGTGACCGCTTCGGTCTGTACTTCGAGGGTGGCATGGGTGCCGGCGCGATCCAGAAGCGCCTGCAGACCTTCGACCTCGAGGCCGAGTCCGAGAAGCTGCGCGAGATCATCGCGACCGGCAAGGGGCAGAAGAAGACCCGCGCGCTCAAGCGCCTCAAGGTCGTCACCGCCTTCCTCACCACGGACAACAAGCCCGAGGGCATGGTCCTGGACGCCGTCCCGGTCATCCCGCCGGACCTGCGCCCGATGGTGCAGCTCGACGGTGGCCGCTTCGCGACCTCCGACCTCAACGACCTGTACCGCCGCGTCATCAACCGCAACAACCGTCTCAAGCGACTGCTTGACCTCGGCGCGCCCGAGATCATCGTCAACAACGAGAAGCGGATGCTGCAGGAGGCCGTCGACAACCTGTTCGACAACGGCCGTCGCGGTCGGCCGGTCACCGGCCCGGGCAACCGTCCGCTGAAGTCGCTCTCCGACATGCTCAAGGGCAAGCAGGGGCGATTCCGTCAGAACCTCCTCGGCAAGCGTGTCGACTACTCGGGCCGTTCGGTCATCGTCGTCGGCCCGCAGTTGCAACTGCACCAGTGCGGTCTGCCCAAGCAGATGGCCCTGGAGCTGTTCAAGCCGTTCGTGATGAAGCGCCTGGTCGACCTCGAGCTCGCGCAGAACATCAAGTCGGCCAAGCGCATGGTCGAGCGCCACAACTCGCACGTGTGGGACGTCCTCGAAGAGGTCATCACCGAGCACCCGGTGCTGCTCAACCGCGCTCCGACGCTGCACCGTCTGGGCATCCAGGCGTTCGAGCCCCAGCTCGTCGAGGGCAAGGCCATCCAGATCCACCCGCTCGTGTGTACGGCCTTCAACGCCGACTTCGACGGTGACCAGATGGCCGTGCACCTGCCGCTGTCGGCGGAGGCCCAGGCCGAGGCCCGCATCCTCATGCTGTCCTCGAACAACATCCTCAAGCCGGCCGACGGTCGCCCCGTGACCATGCCGACCCAGGACATGATCATCGGTCTGTTCCACCTCACCTCCGAGGTGCCGCTGGAGACCGAGGAGAAGCGTGTCTTCTCGTCGGTGGCCGAGGCGCGGATGGCGTATGACGCCGGGCAGATCAAGATCGGCTCGCCGATCCGCGTGCGGGTCGACGACATCGTCCCCGGTGACGGCGTCGAGCTGCCCGAGGGTGCCGAGATCGCGGAGAACGGCATGGTCAAGCACTGGTTGGCCGACACCACGCTGGGTCGCGCGCTGTTCAACGCGACGCTGCCGGTCGACTACCCGTACGTGAACGAGCCGGTCGACAAGAAGCGCCTCTCGAGCATCGTCAACGACCTGGCCGAGCGGTACACCAAGGTGCAGGTCGCGGCCTCGCTCGACGCCCTCAAGGCGGCCGGGTTCTACTGGGCCACCCGTTCGGGCACGACGGTGGCGATCTCCGACGTGGTCACCCCGCCGCGCAAGGCCGAGATCCTCGAGGGTTACGAGTCCAAGGCGACGAAGGTCCAGACCCAGTACGAGCGTGGTCTGATCACCGACGACGAGCGGCGCCAGGAGCTCATCGAGATCTGGACCCAGGCGACCAACGAGGTCGCCAAGGAGATGCAGGACAACTTCCCGCGCAACAACCCGATCTACCGGATGGTCTCCTCCGGCGCCCGAGGCAACTGGTTCCAGCTGCGTCAGATCGCCGGTATGCGTGGCCTCATGGCCAACCCGAAGGGTGAGATCATCCCTCGCCCGATCCGCACGAACTTCCGTGAGGGCCTGTCGGTGGTCGAGTTCTTCATCTCGACGCACGGTGCGCGCAAGGGTCTGGCCGACACGGCGCTCCGTACCGCCGACTCGGGTTACCTGACGCGTCGTCTCGTCGACGTCTCCCAGGACGTCATCATCCGCGAGGAGGACTGTGGCACGCAGCGTGGTCTGACCATGCCGCTGGCGCAGTACGACGAGCTCACCGGCACGCGGCGTCTGCACGACGACGTCGAGTTCACCGCCTACGCCCGCTGCATGGCCGGCGATGTCGTCAAGGACGGTGAGGTGCTCGCGGAGTCCGGATCGGATCTCGGTGACGTCGCTATCCAGGCGCTGTACGAGGCCGGGGTCGACGAGGTCAAGGTCCGCTCGGTGCTGACCTGCACCTCCAAGGTCGGCGTGTGCGCCCGTTGCTACGGTCGCTCGCTGGCCACCGGACAGCTCGTCGACATCGGCGAGGCCGTGGGCATCATCGCGGCGCAGTCGATCGGTGAGCCTGGTACCCAGTTGACGATGCGTACCTTCCACACCGGTGGTGTGGCCGGTGACGACATCACGCAGGGTCTGCCGCGTGTCGTCGAGCTCTTCGAGGCGCGTACCCCCAAGGGTGTCGCCCCGATCGCCGAGACCACCGGTCGCGTCACCATCGAGGAGACCGACAAGGCCCGCCGGGTGCTCATCACCTCGGCCGAGGGTGAGGAGCACGCGTACCCGGTCAGCCGCCGCACGCAGCTCCTCGTCGAGGACGGCCAGGACGTCGAGGTTGGCACCAAGCTCGTCAAGGGCGCCATCGACCCGAAGCAGGTGTTGCGCATTCTCGGCCCGCGGGCCGCGCAGAAGCACCTGGTCGACGAGGTGCAGGGCGTGTACCGGCAGCAGGGTGTGTCGATCCACGACAAGCACATCGAGGTCATCGTGCGCCAGATGCTCAAGCGCGTGACGGTCATCGAGGCCAACGGCACCGGGCTCCTCCCGGGCATGCTCGCCGAGCGCGCCCGCTTCGAGGAGGAGAACCGTCGCGTCGTCGCCGAGGGCGGCACCCCGGCCTCCGGTCGTCCGGAGCTCATGGGTATCACCAAGGCGTCGCTGGCCACCGACTCCTGGCTCTCGGCCGCCTCCTTCCAGGAGACGACCCGCGTGCTGACCGAAGCGGCGATGGAAGGCAAGTCCGACCCGCTGCTCGGCCTCAAGGAGAACGTCATCCTCGGAAAGCTCATCCCGGCCGGCACGGGTCTGTCCCGCTACCGCAACGTCACGGTCGAGCCCACCGAGGAGGCCAAGGCGGCGATGTACGCCATGCCGAACTACGACGAGTTCGCCTACCCGGTCTTCGGCCCGGGCAGCGGCGAGGCGATTCGTCTCGACGACGCCGAGCTCGGCCTGGACTGACGCCCGCCGCGTCAACGTGACCATCCTGGCGACCCAACCCGCGGTTGGGTCGCCAGGATGGTTCTTTTCACCCGCGGCGGAGCGCCGTGCAGCCCCTGAGCAGCTCGTCGCCGGGGGCCTGGTCGGCCGGCCTCGGAGCAGGCCCGGGCCGTGGCAGATGTGATCAGAGGGGTCCGTGGGCCGGAATCAGGGCCCAATTCCGCTCAGATCCGCAGAATCTCGCGGTTTCTCGTGTGTCTGACGTCCCGTGCGTGGGATTTTCGTGGTTCTGTGGGTTCAGGCCACTCCAGTGCGCACGCACGGGAGTGGCACACCACAGCCACCCGAGAACTCGGGCGGACCCCGTGCTGAAGATTGGAGTTCCTCATGAACAAGTCCGAACTCGCGACCGCCATCGCCGGCAAGACCGACATCTCCGCCACCAAGGCCGGTGAGGTCATCACCGCCATGCAGGAGGTGCTGGCCGAGCAGGTCGCCAAGGGTCAGAAGGTCACCGTCCCCGGTTTCTTCTCCCTCGAGCGCACCGAGCGTGCCGAGCGCAAGGGCCGCAACCCGCAGACCAAGGAAGAGATCACCATCCCGGCCGGCTTCGCCGCCAAGCTGACCGCCGGTTCCGCGCTGAAGAACGCGGCCAAGGGCAACTGACCCACGGCACGGCGATTCGAGGGCCCCGCACCAACGATGGTGCGGGGCCCTCGGTTTGTCTGCGGGCTGGCACGATGGGGCCCGTGACCCGTGAGCCCATCGCCGACGACCGGCCCAGTTTCCGCAACCGAGCCCTGGCGGTGCTCATCGTGCTGGCCGGGGTGCTCATCCTGCTGCGGCCGAGCGGGTTCTTCGGCAAGGCGCTGGGCTTCGCCATCGTCGCGTGGGGCGTGTGGACCCTCGCCCAGCGCCGCAAGCTCGACTCCGGCGCGTTCGCCGTGGCCTTCGGGGCACTGGCCGCGTTCTACCTCGTGCTCTTCACCCTGTCCCTGGCCGGCGTCGATCCGGGATTCGGCCCCTTCCGCTGACGCGGCGCCGGTGCCACATCGAGGGGTGGGATTCGCCCCCCTCGTCTCGCCGACGACCCACGCGCGATTGAATGGGGGACAGGGACGCCCGTGCTGGGCGGGCGCCGACCGAAGGACGGAATGCGATGACGCGCTACGTGTACGACTTCTCCGAAGGCTCGATGGAGCAGAAGGACCTGCTCGGGGGCAAGGGCGCCAACCTCGCGGAGATGGTGCGCATCGGTCTGCCCGTTCCCGCCGGCTTCACCATCAGCACCGACGCCTGCCGGGCCTACCTGCGCACGCAGCAGGCGCCCGCCGAGCTCGCCGACGAGGTCTCGGCGCACCTGGCCCGGATCGAGGGGCAGATGGGCCGCCGCCTCGGCGATGCCGACGACCCGTTGCTCGTCTCCGTCCGGTCCGGCGCGAAGTTCTCCATGCCCGGGATGATGGAGACCGTCCTCAACATCGGGCTCAACGACGAATCGGTCAAGGGTCTGGCCGCGCAGTCCGGCAACCCCCGGTTCGCGTGGGATTCCTACCGGCGCCTGATGCAGATGTTCGGCAAGACCGTGCTCGACATGGACGGGGACATCTTCGAGACCCGCTTGGAGCAGATGAAGGCGGCCCGAGGGGTGGAGCAGGACACCGAGCTCACCGCCGAGGACCTCGAATCGCTGACGACGAAGTATCGACTCGCCATCCAGAACGCCACCGGCCGCGACTTCCCGCAGGACCCGCGCGAGCAACTCGACATGGCCGTCCTGGCCGTCTTCCGCTCGTGGATGGGGGAGCGGGCCGTGCTCTACCGCCGCCAGGAGCGGATTCCGCACGACCTGGGCACGGCGGTCAACGTCCAGGCCATGGTCTTCGGAAACCTCTCCGAGGACTCCGGCACCGGCGTGTGCTTCACCCGCGACCCGGCCACCGGCGAGAAGGGCGTCTACGGGGACTACCTCATGAACGCCCAGGGGGAGGACGTCGTCGCCGGCATCCGCAACACGCACCCGTTGCACGACCTCGAGGCGGACTCCCCGGAGGCCTACAAGGAACTGCGGGCCGCGATGGACACCCTCGAGCACCACTACCGCGACCTGTGCGACATCGAGTTCACCATCGAGCGCGGCACGCTGTGGATGCTCCAGACCCGCGTCGGCAAGCGCACCGCCGAGGCCGCCTTCCGGATCGCCGGGCAGCTCATCGACGAGGGCACGATCACCGAGCAGGAGGCGTTGACCCGGGTCACCGGCGCGCACCTGACCGCGCTGATGTTCCCCCGCTTCGACGCCTCCGCCGCCACCGCCGAACTCACCCGCGGGGTGGCCGCCTCGCCGGGCGCCGCGGTCGGTGCGATCGTGTTCGACACGGCGGACGCGCAGGCCAAGGCCGCGGCCGGCGAGGACTGCATCCTCGTGCGCACCGAGACCAACCCCGACGACCTCGGCGGCATGATCGCCGCCCGCGGCATCCTCACCTCACGCGGCGGCAAGACCAGCCACGCCGCCGTCGTCGCCCGCGGCATGGGCAAGACGTGCGTCGTCGGCGCCGACTCACTCGTGGTCGACACGGAGAATCGCACGATCGCCATTCGCGGTGAGGCCGGACACTTCCTCAACGAGGGCGACGTCGTCTCCATCGACGGCGGCACGGGGGCCGTGTTCGAGGGCGCGGTGCCCGTCGTGGCCAGCCCCGTCGTCGACTACTTCGAGGGGCGGGTGCAGCCCGAGAGCGCCACCGACGAGATCGTGCGCGCCGTGGATCGCATCATGACCATCGCCGACCGGGAGCGCCGCCTCAAGGTGCGCGCCAACGCCGACACCCCCGCCGACGCGGCGCGCGCGGTGCGTTTCGGGGCCGAGGGCATCGGCCTGACCCGCACCGAGCACATGTTCCTCGGGGAGCGGCGTCAACTCGTCGAGCACCTCATCCTCGCCGAGACCGAGGAGGAGCGCGAGGCGGCCCTGGAGAGCCTGCGCCCGTTGCAGGTCCAGGACTTCGCGGAGATCTTCACCGCCATGGGTGACCGGCCCGTGACGGTGCGGCTCATCGACCCGCCGCTGCACGAGTTCCTCCCCGACTACACCCACCTGGCCGTCAAGGTCGCCGTGGCCGAGTCGGAGGGCCACTCGTCCCCGGCCGACGTCAAGATGCTCCAGGCCGTCACCCGCCTGCACGAGTCGAACCCGATGTTCGGCCTGCGCGGCGTGCGACTGGGCATCACCACCGCGGGTCTGTTCGAGATGCAGATCCGGGCGATCCTCGAGGCGTTCCGGGTGGTGCGTCGCGCCGGCGCCCACGGCACGGTCGAGATCATGGTCCCGCTCGTCGACGCGGTCGAGGAACTCGACCTCGTGCGCGAGGAGGCCGAGGCCATCGCACGCGAGTTCGGGGAGGAGCCCGGAGCGGGCAAGAACGTCGCCATCGGCACGATGATGGAACTGCCGCGGGCGTGCCTGACGGCCGGTCGCATCGCGCAGTCCGCCGACTTCTTCTCGTTCGGCACCAACGACCTGACCCAGACGACCTGGGGCTTCAGCCGCGACGACGTCGAGGGCTCGTTCTTCTCGGCCTACCTCGACAAGGGCGTCTTCGGGGTCTCTCCGTTCGAGACGATCGACGTCGACGGGGTCGGTCGCCTCGTCGAACTGGCCGTGGCGGAGGGTCGTGCGGCCAAGCCGGGCCTGAAGACCGGGGTCTGTGGGGAGCACGGCGGTGACCCGGAGTCCGTCCACTTCTTCCACCGCGCCGGGCTCGACTACGTCTCCTGCTCGCCGTTCCGCGTGCCGGTGGCGCGGTTGGAGGCCGGTCGCGCGGCCGTCATGCAGGGCTGAGCACGGGGGAACGGTCACCGTGTCCGCGACACTCGCGGGCACGGCGATCCGACACGATTTTGTGACACCCCGCACCCGCGAGTACCCTGTCTTGTCGGGTCTGGCTTGCCTGTGCCACAAAGCAGGGGCGAGTCCGGGCCGATCGGATCGGTGCAGACCGGTCCTCCCACCTCTCGCCGGGCGTCGGCCTCAACCGCTGTGCGGTTGGGCCGGAGTGCAGGGGGGAGCCCGACGACACTCCCGAGTGCGGGGGTCGAGTCGGTACGGCAAGGAGCTGCGGGCAGGCGCCCGTGGCAGACGACAACAGACGGAGACATCAGGTTGCCTACCATCAACCAGCTGGTGCGCAAGGGCCGCCAGGACAAGAGGAGCAAGGTTGCGACTCCTGCCCTGAAGGGTTCCCCGCAGCGCCGCGGTGTGTGCACGCGTGTGTACACCACCACCCCGAAGAAGCCGAACTCCGCGCTCCGCAAGGTTGCGCGTGTGCGCCTGACCTCCGGTATCGAGGTCACCGCGTACATCCCCGGTGTCGGTCACAACCTCCAGGAGCACTCGATCGTGCTCGTGCGTGGCGGCCGTGTGAAGGACCTCCCCG
This sequence comes from Kribbia dieselivorans NBRC 106261, assembly GCF_001552435.1. Lineage (GTDB taxonomy): Bacteria > Actinomycetota > Actinomycetes > Actinomycetales > Dermatophilaceae > Kribbia > Kribbia dieselivorans. The sequence continues at coordinate 11,801 of NZ_BCRE01000092.1, read as the reverse complement.
GCGTGCGTTACAAGATCATCCGTGGCGCTCTCGACACCCAGGGTGTCAAGGGTCGGCAGCAGGCCCGCAGCCGCTACGGCGCCAAGAAGGAGAAGAAGTAATGCCTCGCAAGGGCCCGGCCCCGAAGCGCCCGCTCGTCGTCGACCCGGTCTACGGATCGCCGTTGGTGACGCAGCTGGTCAACAAGATCCTCCTCGACGGCAAGAAGTCGACCGCCGAGCGCATCGTCTACGGCGCCCTCGAGGGCTGCCGCGACAAGACCGGCACCGACCCGGTGCAGACCCTCAAGCGTGCGCTCGACAACGTCAAGCCCGCCCTCGAGGTCAAGTCCCGCCGTGTCGGTGGTGCGACCTACCAGGTGCCGATCGAGGTCAAGCCCGGTCGCGCGACCACCCTGTCGCTGCGCTGGCTCGTCGGCTACGCCCGTCAGCGTCGTGAGAAGACGATGACCGAGCGTCTGATGAACGAGATCCTCGACGCGTCCAACGGCCTCGGCGCCGCGGTCAAGCGTCGCGAGGACACCCACAAGATGGCCGAGTCGAACAAGGCCTTCGCGCACTACCGCTGGTGACAGCGGTGAGGTCGGGGCCCACCCGCGTCGGGTGGGCCCCGACCTCAGCCGGGTGACCGGCATCAGCACCACCCCTGCACGCACCACTGCACGCAACGAGCGAGAGAAGAAACGAGTGGCACTCGACGTCCTGACGGACCTGAAGAAGGTCCGCAACATCGGCATCATGGCGCACATCGACGCCGGCAAGACGACGACGACGGAGCGCATCCTCTTCTACACCGGCGTCAACCGGAAGCTCGGGGAAACCCACGACGGTGCCTCGACGACCGACTGGATGGAGCAGGAGAAGGAGCGCGGCATCACGATCACGTCGGCCGCGGTGACCTCCTTCTGGAACGGCCACCAGATCAACGTCATCGACACCCCCGGTCACGTCGACTTCACCGTCGAGGTGGAGCGCTCGCTGCGTGTGCTCGACGGCGCCGTTGCCGTGTTCGACGGCAAGGAGGGCGTTGAGCCCCAGTCCGAGACCGTGTGGCGTCAGGCCGACAAGTACGACGTGCCGCGCGTCTGCTTCATCAACAAGATGGACAAGTTCGGTGCCGACTTCTACTTCACCGTCGACACCATCAAGGACCGCCTCGGCGCGGAGCCGCTGGTCATCCAGCTGCCGATCGGTGCCGAGAACGACTTCGTCGGAGTCATCGACCTCGTTCAGATGAAGGCCCTCGTGTGGCCCGGCGACGCCAAGGGTGACGTCACCCTGGGCGCGTCCTACGAGGTCCAGGACATCCCCGCGGACCTGCAGGACAAGGCCGACGAGTACCGCACCGCCCTCGTCGAGCGCGTGGCCGAGGCCGACGACGCCCTGATGGAGAAGTACCTCGGTGGCGAGGAACTGACCATCGACGAGATCAAGGCCGGCATCCGCACGCTGACCATCGCCTCCGAGCTCTACCCGGTCATGTGTGGCTCGGCGTTCAAGAACCGTGGCGTGCAGCCGATGATCGACGCGGTGGTCGACTACCTCCCCTCGCCGCTGGACGTGCCCCCCATGGAGGGCCACGCCCCGGGCAACGAGGACGAGAAGGTCATCCGCCACGCCGACAAGGACGAGCCGTTCTCGGCCCTGGCCTTCAAGGTCGCGACGCACCCGTTCTTCGGCACCCTGACGTTCATCCGCGTGTACTCCGGCCACATCACCGCCGGCACGCAGGTGCTCAACTCGACCAAGGTCAAGAAGGAGCGCATCGGAAAGCTTTTCCAGATGCACGCCAACAAGGAGAACCCGGTCGAGGACGCCTTCGCCGGCCACATCTACGCGGCCATCGGTCTGAAGACGACGACCACCGGTGACACCCTCTCCGACATCGAGAAGCCGGTCGTGCTCGAGTCCATGACCTTCCCCGAGCCGGTCATCCAGGTCGCCATCGAGCCCAAGACCAAGGGCGACCAGGAGAAGCTCGGCACGGCGATCCAGAAGTTGGCCGAGGAGGACCCGACCTTCCGCGTCGAGCTCGACGCCGAGACCGGCCAGACGATCATCGCCGGCATGGGCGAGCTCCACCTCGACATCCTCGTCGACCGCATGAAGCGCGAGTTCAAGGTCGAGGCCAACGTCGGCAAGCCGCAGGTCGCCTACCGCGAGACCCTGCGCAAGACGGTCGACAAGTACGACTACACCCACAAGAAGCAGACCGGTGGTTCGGGTCAGTTCGCGAAGGTGCAGATCAAGCTCGAGCCGCTCAACACGGCCGAGTCCGAGGAGCTGTACGAGTTCGAGAACGCCGTCACCGGTGGTCGTGTGCCGCGTGAGTACATCCCGTCGGTCGATGCCGGTATCCAGGACGCCATGCAGTACGGCATCCTCGCCGGTTACCCCGTCGTGGGCGTCAAGGCCACGCTGCTCGACGGCGCCTACCACGACGTCGACTCCTCGGAGATGGCGTTCAAGATCGCCGGATCGATGGCCTTCAAGGAGGCTGCCCGCAAGGCCGACCCGGTGCTCATGGAGCCGATGATGAGCGTCGAGGTGCGCACCCCTGAGGACTACATGGGTGACGTCATCGGCGACATCAACGCCCGCCGTGGCCAGATCCAGGCCATGGAGGACGTCAGCGGTGCCAAGGTCGTTCGCGGCCTCGTCCCGCTGTCGGAGATGTTCGGCTACGTCGGCGACCTCCGGTCGAAGACGCAGGGCCGGGCGAGCTACTCCATGGAGTTCGACTCCTATGCTGAGGTCCCCAAGGCCGTGGCCGAGGAGATCATCAAGAAGGTTCGCGGGGAGTGACGGGTAGAATCCCGTCTCAACCCACAAACCTGCACAGCACCACCCCCAAGTACCACGCCACGTCCTGCCTGGTCGTTCGGCGTTACCACAACAGAGAGTCCTGAGGAGGACACCAGTGGCGAAGGCAAAGTTCGAGCGGACCAAGCCGCACGTCAACATCGGCACCATCGGTCACATCGACCACGGTAAGACGACGCTGACTGCTGCCATCTCGAAGGTTCTGCACGACGCGTACCCGGACCTGAACCCGCAGTTCGCATTCGAGGACATCGACAAGGCCCCCGAAGAGCGTCAGCGCGGTATCACGATCTCGATTGCCCACATCGAGTACCAGACGGAGAAGCGTCACTACGCGCACGTCGACTGCCCGGGCCACGCTGACTACGTGAAGAACATGATCACGGGTGCGGCCCAGATGGACGGTGCCATCCTCGTGGTGGCCGCGACCGACGGTCCGATGCCGCAGACCAAGGAGCACGTCCTCCTGGCCCGCCAGGTCGGCGTTCCGTACATCGTCGTGGCGCTCAACAAGACCGACATGGTCGACGACGAGGAGATCCTCGAGCTCGTCGAGATGGAGGTCCGTGAGCTCCTCTCCGAGTACGAGTTCCCCGGCGACGACACCCCGGTCGTGCGCATCTCCGCGCTCAAGGCCCTCGAGGGCGACGAGAAGTGGGGCGCGACGGTTCTCGAGCTCATGAACACCGTGGACGAGTACATCCCGGAGCCGGAGCGCGACACCGACAAGCCGTTCATGATGCCGGTCGAGGACGTCTTCACGATCACCGGTCGTGGCACCGTCGTCACCGGTCGTATCGAGCGCGGCATCCTCAATGTCAACGAGGAGGTCGAGATCGTCGGTATCCACCCCGAGATCACCAAGACCACCGTCACCGGCATCGAGATGTTCCGCAAGCTACTCGACGAGGGTCGTGCGGGCGAGAACGTCGGTCTGCTCCTGCGCGGTACCAAGCGCGAGGACGTCGAGCGCGGCCAGGTCATCTGCAAGCCGGGTTCGATCACGCCGCACACCAACTTCGAGGCCTCGGTCTACATCCTGTCCAAGGACGAGGGTGGCCGTCACACCCCGTTCTACGACAACTACCGTCCGCAGTTCTACTTCCGCACCACCGATGTCACCGGTGTCGTCAACCTGCCCGAGGGCAAGGAGATGGTCATGCCCGGCGACAACACGGAGATGAAGGTCGAGCTCATCCAGCCGATCGCCATGGAAGAGGGCCTGAAGTTCAACATCCGCGAGGGTGGCCGCACTGTCGGCGCCGGCCAGGTCACCAAGATCATCAAGTGATCTGACCTGATCGGTTCGAACTCGGACCGCATCGCCAGCGGCCCCGCAACCAACACGGTTGCGGGGCCGCTGGCGTGTGTCGGTCGGCCCACACCCCGCTGCGGCCGGGAGGGGCTCGAAGAATAGGCTGGATCGCGCAAAGGATGACGGGGCCACGGGAATGAGGACTGCAATGAGCCGGATCGCGAACGTTGGACTGCGCAGCAGGATCATGAGCGCAGACGACGCGGCGAAGCTCATCAACCCCGGTGACAACGTGGGCATGTCCGGCTTCACCGGTGCGGGCTACCCCAAGGCCGTCCCGCAGGCGTTGGCACGGCGCATCACCGAGGCGACCGCCCGCGGCGAGCAGTTCAAGGTGGGGGTGTGGACCGGAGCGTCGACCGCTCCGGAGCTCGACGGCGCGCTGGCCGAGGTCGACGGCGTGGAACTGCGTCTGCCGTACCAGTCCGATCCGATCAGCCGCGCGAAGATCAACTCGGGCCAGATGGAGTACATCGACGTCCACCTCTCCCACGTGGCGCAGATGGCGTGGATGGGCTTCCTCGGCGACCTGAACGTCGCCCTGATCGAGGTCACCGGCATCACCGAGGACGGCGCCCTCATTCCGTCCGCCTCGGTCGGCAACAACAAGACGTGGATCGACCAGGCCGACAGGGTCATCCTCGAGGTGAACTCGTGGCAGCAGCTCGAGATGTACGGCATGCACGACATCTACTACGGCACGGCGCTGCCGCCGCACCGCAAGCCGGTGCCGATCGTCTCCGCCGGAGACCGCATCGGCGTGCCGCACTTCGAGGTGGACCCGGCCAAGATCGTGGCGATCGTCGAGACCGACTCGCCCGATCGCAACTCCGCCTTCAAGCCGCTCGACGACGACTCGCGGGCCATCGCCGGTCACTTCATCGAGTTCCTCGAGCACGAGGTCAAGGTGGGCCGCATGCCGGCCGGCCTTCTGCCGCTGCAGTCGGGTGTGGGCAACATCGCCAACGCCGTCATGGCCGGTCTGGGGGAGAGCCGGTTCGAGCACCTCAACGCCTACACCGAGGTGCTCCAGGACGGCATGCTCGACCTCATCGAGTCGGGCACGATCGACCTTGCGTCGGCCACCGCGTTCTCGCTCAGCCCCGACGGCGTGCAGCGGTTCAACGACAACCTCGACTTCTACACCCAGCGCATCATCATGCGTCCGCAGGAGATCTCGAACCACCCGGAGGTCATCCGGCGTCTCGGGGTCATCGCGAGCAACGGTCTGATCGAGGCCGACATCTACGGCAACGTCAACTCCACGCACATCATGGGCTCGCGCATCCAGAACGGTATCGGTGGCTCGGGCGACTTCGCGCGCAACGCATTCCTGTCGACGTTCGTCACGCCCTCGACCGCCCGCGGCGGCGCGCTGTCGTGCATCGTGCCGATGGTCACGCACGTCGACCACACCGAACACGACGTCGACGTCATCATCACCGAGCAGGGCTTGGCGGATCTTCGTGGCCTCGCCCCGCGCCGGCGGGCGAAGGTCGTCATCGACAACTGTGCGCATCCGGCGTACCGCGACATGCTCACCGATTACTACCAGCGCTCGCTCGAAGGTGCGTGGGGTCGGCAGACGCCGCATCTCCTGCGCGAGTCGTTCGCCATGCATCAGCGCTTCATGGAAACCGGCACGATGCACCTGCCGTGAGGCATGATGCAGGTGCCGTTGCCGCCGGGCATCGGTGACCGGCATCGACGAGTCATGGGCAGGGGAGAGTTCCAGTGGGTGGCGTGACCGAGATTCCCTGGTGGCGCGTGTTCGTGCACACGGGCCAGCAGTTCCAGCGCCACCAGTTGACCGACCAGGCCGCGGCACTGACCTACTTCTCGGTGCTCTCCCTGTTCCCGGCGCTGATCGCGTTGGTTGCGCTGCTCGGGGTGTTCGGTGACCCGGTCACGACGACGAACGCCCTGCTCGACCTCATCACCGAGCTCGGTCAGGCCGACACGGCCGAGCAGTTGCGCGGACCCATCGAGGGGATGATCACGACCTCCGGCGCGGGCCTGACCCTGGCGATCTCGGTGCTGACGGCGATCTGGTCGGCCTCGGGGTATGTCGGCGCGTTCGGGCGCGCGATGAACCGGATGTACGGTGTCGACGAGGGCCGCCCGATCTGGACGCTCAAGCCGACCCAACTGGTCCTGACCGTCGTGACGATCACGTTGGCCGCGCTGGTGCTCGTCGGGCTCGTCGTCTCCGGAGACGTCGCGGCCGCCGTCGGCAACGTCGTGGGATTGGGCTCGACGATGGTGGCCGTGTGGGGGTGGGTCAAGTGGCCGGTGATGCTCCTCATCGTTGCGGTGACCGTGGCCGTGTTGTACCGCTGGACCCCGAACGTCAAGGTGCCGAGGTGGCGCTACCTCGTCTCTCCCGGTGCGGTGCTCGCGGTGCTCGTATGGGCGCTGGCGTCGGTCGGCTTCGGGGTGTACGTGTCGTATTTCTCGTCCTACAACAAGACGTACGGGTCGCTGGCCGGCGTCATCGTCTTCCTCCTGTGGGTATGGATCACCAACAACGCGCTGCTCCTGGGTGCCCAGTTCAACGTCGAGGTCATTCGTCGGCGCCAGCTGCACGCCGGCATCCCGGCGGAGGAGCAGGTGCAGGTGGAGCCGCGTGACACGCGCCAGTCGACCAAGCTCGCCGAGCAGATCCGCGAGGAGGTCACCGCGATGCGTCGGGTGCGCCTGGAACACTCCGGCCCCGATGCCGTGACCGAGGGGCAATACCACCGCGCGCCGTCCGCGGCCGGGAGATCCTGACCTCGATTTGGACTCGCCCCAGGGGATCTGGCACACTGTACAGGTTGCTTGACGAGCGGCAGGGCTGACGTGTCCTTTCCGCGTGCCTCCCGGGGTGCGTGTGGACGCGGCACTCAGACCGCCACCTTCGGTGTGAACGAATCGAACCATCCGGCCTGATCCAGGTGTGGGGTGGGGCGAGTCATCGAGATCAAGTTCCGGCTCGACCAGAGCTGCGACCACGAACGAGGCGGGATTCTGCACGCCTCAAAACGCGGAGCGGGTGCGACACACCCGACCGCGGGGGTCGGAGGGAAGGTCGAGTCGCCACAGACCAAGCAGGACGGCGAGAGAGAGACGTAACGGAGATGGCGGGACAGAAGATCCGCATCCGACTGAAGTCGTATGACCACGAGGTCATCGACAACTCGGCGCGCAAAATTGTCGACACGGTGACCCGTGCCGGCGCGACGGTGGTTGGCCCCGTGCCGCTGCCCACGGAGAAGAACGTCTTCGTGGTCATCCGATCGCCGCACAAGTACAAGGACAGCCGCGAGCACTTCGAGATGCGCACCCACAAGCGCCTCATCGACATCATCGACCCGACGCCGAAGGCCGTCGACTCGCTGATGCGTCTCGACCTGCCGGCGGACGTCAACATCGAGATCAAGCTCTGAGGCAGGCTGATATGACCACCACTGCCACCCGCAGCTTCAAGGGCGTCCTGGGCGAGAAGCTCGGCATGACCCAGGTCTGGGACGAGAACAACCGCCTCGTGCCGGTGACCGTCGTCCAGGCCGGTCCGTGCGTCGTCACGCAGGTCCGCGACGAGGCGACCGACGGCTACACCGCCGTCCAGATCGCCTACGGCGCCCTCGACCCGCGCAAGGCCAACAAGCCGAGCAGCGGCCACTTCAGCAAGGCCGGGGTCACCCCGCGCCGTCACCTCGTCGAACTGCGCACGGCCGACGCCGGCGAGTACCAGCTCGGCCAGGAGATCACCGTCGAGACGTTCGAGGCCGGTCAGGTCATCGACGTCACCGGCACCACCAAGGGCAAGGGCTTCGCCGGTGTCATGAAGCGTCACGGCTTCGCCGGCGACAACGCCTCCCACGGTGCCCACCGCAACCACCGCAAGCCGGGTTCGATCGGTGGCTGCGCCACCCCGGGTCGTGTCTTCAAGGGCATGCGCATGGCCGGCCGTATGGGTGGCGTGCGTCAGACCACGCAGAACCTCACCATCCACGCCGTTGACGCGGAGCGTGGCCTGCTGCTCGTCAAGGGCCCGGTTCCGGGTCCGGTCGGTGGCGTCGTGCTCGTCCGTTCGGCTGCCAAGGGAGCCTGACCATGACGACGATTGACATCCTCACCCCGACCGGAGGCACGGCCGGCACCGTCGAGTTGCCCGCCGAGGTCTTCGACGTGACGACCAACGTGCCGCTGATCCACCAGGTGGTCGTGGCCCAGTTGGCCGCCGCCCGCCAGGGCACGCACTCCACCAAGACCCGCGGCGAGGTCCGCGGTGGTGGCCGCAAGCCGTACAAGCAGAAGGGCACCGGCCGCGCCCGTCAGGGTTCGACCCGCGCCCCGCAGTTCGCCGGTGGTGGCATCGTTCACGGTCCGCAGCCGCGCAACTACACCCAGCGCACCCCCAAGAAGATGAAGGCCGCCGCGCTGCGCGGTGCCCTGTCCGACCGCGCGCGTCACGGTCGTATCCACGTCTTCTCCGCGCTCATCGAGGCCGAGAAGCCTTCGACCCGCACCGTCGCCGCCCTGCTGGGTGGCCTTTCGGAGCGTCGTAACCTCCTCGTCGTTCTCGCTCGCGCGGACGAGGTCGCGCTGAAGTCCGTGCGCAACCTGCCCGACGTGCACGTGCTCTTCGCCGACCAGCTCAACACGTACGACGTGCTGTGCGCCGACGAGGTCATCTTCACGCAGGCCGCGCTCGAGAGCTTCCTCTCCGGTGCGCAGCCGAAGTCCGATGCCTCCGACGTGACCGTCGAGGTCGAGGCTGTCGAGGCCGGCGCCGAGACCGTGGCCGCGAACGACGCTCCGGCTGCCGACGCCACGCCGGCGACGGTCGTCGACTTCGGCGCGGGCTCCGCCCCGGCGACCGAGGACGGCTCCGCCCCCGAGGGCTTCACCATCAAGGGCAACGCGACCTCGAAGATGTACCACGTGCCGGGTTCGCGCTGGTTCGACTCCACCATCGCCGAGGTCTGGTTCGCCAGCACCGAGGCCGCCGAGGCCGCCGGCTTCGCGCCGGCCGGTGGGGCTGCCGCCCAGAACGTCCAGGAGGACACCAAGTGAGCACTGTTGCCAAGGACCCGCGCGACGTCCTGCTCGCGCCGGTCGTCTCCGAGAAGTCCTACGGGCTGCTCGACGAGGGCAAGTACACCTTCGTCGTCGACCCCAGCGCCAACAAGGCCGAGATCAAGATCGCCGTTGAGCAGATCTTCGACGTCAAGGTCGAGTCCGTGCACACCCTGAACCGCAAGGGCAAGACCCGCCGCACCAAGTTCGGGATCGGCAAGCGCAAGGACACCAAGCGTGCGATCGTCACCCTCCGCGAGGGTTCGATCGACATCTTCGGCGGCCAGGCCTGACCGGGGATCGAGACAAGGAAATCTGATCATGGCCATTCGCAAGTACAAGCCCACGACTCCGGGCCGTCGCGGCTCCTCGGTCGCGGACTTCGTCGAGATCACTCGCTCGACCCCGGAGAAGTCCCTCGTCCGCCCGCTGACCAAGTCCGGTGGCCGTAACGCCAACGGGCGCATCACCACCCGTCACATCGGTGGTGGCCACAAGCGCGCCTACCGCGTCATCGACTTCCGTCGCCACGACAAGGACGGCGTGCCCGCCACCGTGGCGCACATCGAGTACGACCCCAACCGCACGGCGCGCATCGCGCTGCTGCACTACGCCGACGGCGAGAAGCGCTACATCCTCGCGCCGAACAAGCTCTCCCAGGGTGACCCGATCGAGGCCGGCGCCAGCGCCGACATCAAGCCGGGCAACAACCTGCCGCTGCGCAACATCCCGACCGGTACGACGATCCACGCGGTGGAGCTTCGTCCCGGCGGCGGCGCCAAGCTGGCCCGCAGCGCCGGCACGAGCATCCAGCTCCTCGGCAAGGAGGGCGTCTACGCCATCCTCCGTATGCCCTCCGGTGAGATCCGCCGCGTCGACGCGCGCTGCCGCGCCACCGTCGGTGAGGTCGGCAACGCCGAGCAGTCCAACATCAACTGGGGCAAGGCCGGCCGCATGCGCTGGAAGGGCAAGCGCCCGACCGTCCGTGGTGTCGTCATGAACCCGGTCGACCACCCGCACGGTGGTGGTGAGGGTCGTACCTCCGGTGGTCGCCACCCGGTGTCCCCGTGGGGTCAGCCGGAGGGCCGTACCCGCAAGCCGGGCAAGCCGAGCGACAAGTTGATCGTTCGCCGCCGTCGTACTGGCAAGAAGCGCTGATAGGAGCCCATCACCATGCCTCGTAGCCTCAAGAAGGGCCCCTTCATCGACGACCACCTTCAGAAGAAGGTGGACGCCCAGAACGAAGCGGGTACCAAGAACGTCATCAAGACCTGGTCGCGTCGTTCGGTGGTTTCCCCGGACATGCTCGGCCACACCTTTGCCGTGCACGACGGCCGCAAGCATGTCCCGGTGTTCGTCACCGAGTCGATGGTCGGCCACAAGCTCGGCGAGTTTGCTCCGACCCGCACGTTCAAGGGTCACGTGAAGGACGACAAGAAGGGACGTCGCCGCTGATGGCTGCCAACACTGCGAAGACGGCCAGCCCCGTCGACGAGTCGGTCGTGGAGGCCCGCGCCACCGCGCGGTTCGTCCGCGTCACCCCGATGAAGGCTCGCCGTGTCGTGAACCTCATCCGCGGCAAGGCTGCTCCCGACGCCGTCGCGATCCTCAAGTTCGCGCCGCAGGGCGCCTCCGAGCCGGTGCTCAAGGTGCTCCAGTCGGCCATGGCGAACGCGAAGGTCAAGGCCGACAAGGAGTCGGTGGCCTTCGACGAGCGCCAGCTCATCGTCAGCGCGGCCTGGGCGGACGAGGGTCCGACCATGAAGCGTTTCCGTCCGCGGGCCCAGGGCCGTGCCGGGCGTATCAACAAGCGCACCAGCCACATCACGGTGGTCGTGGCGCAGCCCGACATCCAGTCCAGCAAGGGAGGTACCCGCTGATGGGTCAGAAGATCAACCCGCACGGCTTCCGCCTGGGCATCACGACCGATCACAAGAGCCGCTGGTTCGCCGACTCCACCAAGGAGGGGCAGCGCTACCGCGACTACGTGAAGGAAGACGTCGCGATTCGCAAGCTCATGACCACGGGCATGGAGCGCGCCGGCATCGCCCGCGTCGAGATCGAGCGCACGCGTGACCGCGTCCGCGTCGACATCCACACCGCGCGTCCCGGCATCGTCATCGGTCGCCGCGGCGCCGAGGCCGACCGCATCCGCGGTGAGCTCGAGAAGCTCACCGGCAAGCAGGTGCAGCTGAACATCCTCGAGGTCAAGAACCCCGAGATCGAGGCTCAGCTCGTTGCCCAGGGGATCGCCGAGCAGCTCGCTGCCCGTGTGACCTTCCGTCGTGCGATGCGCAAGGGCATGCAGTCCTCGCTGCGCGCCGGCGCCAAGGGCATCCGGATCCAGTGTTCCGGCCGTCTCGGCGGCGCGGAGATGTCGCGCTCGGAGTTCTACCGCGAGGGTCGCGTGCCGCTGCACACCCTCCGCGCGAACATCGACTACGGCTTCTACGAGGCCCGCACCACCTTCGGCCGTATCGGCGTGAAGGTCTGGATCTACAAGGGTGACATGACGGAGAAGGAGTTCGCCGCCCAGCAGGCGACCGCCGCTCCGCGTCGTGGCCCGCGCCGCGACCGCGACGACCGTCCCGCCCGCGCCC
>NZ_BCRE01000091.1 GCF_001552435.1 Kribbia dieselivorans NBRC 106261 | reverse complement strand
CCTGCTACGCGGCAACCGTGCCAACCTGCCGAACCGCGCTCCGGCGCTGCCACCCAGCCCCCGCGCCGAGTGATGGTTTCGGGCCGCCCCAGGCGTCCTGGGGCGGCCCGAAACCATCACTCGGCGGGTGGGGGCGGATCGCATGAAGAGTTCTTCATGTTCGATTCACCGATGCCTCACTGCCCCTTGTCAGGGTGGAGTCACATCACCGGAGAGGCCGGTGCACCGAAGGGGAGAACGACATGAACAGCCCACGACTGGTCACGACCACCCTGGCCGCCACGGCCCTCGCGGCCGGCACGATCTTCGCCGGCGCCGCTCCGGCCATGGCCGACGACCGCGTCTGCCGCGGCACCCTGTCGAACCGCACGATCAGCGACAACATCGTCGTGCCCAAGGGCGCGACGTGCACGCTGAACCGGGTCAACGTCAAGGGCAACGTCCTCGTCCGCTCCGGTGCGACGCTCCGCGCCTACAAGGGGTCGGTTGACGGCAACATCCAGGCCACGGGCCACAAGTACGTCCGGGTCACGACCGTGCGCGTCGACGGCGACATCCAACTCAAGAGCGGCCGGTCCGCCAACCTCCGTCTCAACACGGTTGACGGCAACATCCAGTCCGAGCGCAACCGCGGATCGCAGATCATCGCGCACAACCGCGTCGACGGCGACATCCAGCTGTTCAGCAACAAGGCCGGCTCGAAGAGCGTCTACCGCAACCGCGTCGACGGCAACCTGCAGTGCAAGTCCAACGTCCCCGCCCCGAAGGGCTGGAGCAACATCGTCAAGGGCAACAAGGAAGGCCAGTGCCGCCGCTTCTGACCCGGCGCACATCCCACCCCTCC
>NZ_BCRE01000090.1 GCF_001552435.1 Kribbia dieselivorans NBRC 106261 | reverse complement strand
CTTCAGGAGTCCTGAAGCGGCCCGAAACCATCACTCGGCGGGTGCGTGGGTCGGGTGCGCGCGTCACGACGCGTCGACGTGCACCTTCCCGCCGTCCAGACGCAAACGACGATCCGCCCGCGTCGCCACGGCCGAATCATGCGTCACGGCGACGATCGTCAGTCCGTCGGCATTGAGCTGCTGCAGCAGGTCGAGAATCTCATCACGCATGGCCTCGTCGAGGTTGCCCGTCGGCTCGTCGGCCAGGAGCACCTCCGGCGAGGCGACAATCGCCCGCGCGATGGCGACGCGCTGCTGCTGTCCTCCGGAAAGCTCACCCTGCCGATGCCCGGCGCGGTCGGCCAGGCCCACCTTGCGCAACGCCTCGCCCACCCGCTCGCGCCGATCCGCGCGACTCAGGCCACGAGACTCCAGCGCGACGTCGACGTTCTCGTGCGCCGTCAGCGTCGGGATGAGGTTGAACTGCTGGAACACGAATCCGATCCGCGTGCTGCGCACCTTGGTCAGTTGGGCGTCCGAGGCGGAGCTCAGATCCACATCACCGAACCGGATCGTCCCGGCGGTGGGTCGGTCGAGCGCCCCGAGCAACTGCAGGAGCGTCGATTTGCCGCCGCCGGTCGGGCCTTGGATCGTCACGAACTCGCCCGCCTCCAGCGTCAGGTCGACGCCGTCGAGGGGGGTGATGTCGTGCGGTCCGCGGCGGTAGGTGCGGGTCACGCCGGAGAGGTCGTAGAGCGCCTTGGTCCTCGGCGCCGCCGGGAAGATCGTGGTCACGACCGTGTCGGGTGCGGCGACAGGCGGTACAGCCGTGGGAGATACGGACGTCTCGGGCACGGGGGTGGGGGTCGGGGTCATTTCTGCTCCTTGGAATGGTGGGGGATCAACCGATGGTCCGCAGTGCCTCGACCGGGCTCAGCTTGGCGGCGCGCCAGCCACCGAAGGCCCCGGCCAGGACGCCGCCCAGCAGGGCCAGACCGACCGCGGCGGCGACGACCCACCACGTGATCGGGGCCTGCAGCACGATGTCGGCCGCGGCTTGGGCACTCTGACCGAACGAGCCCGGACCGAAGCCGCCGCCCGGCCCACCGGCACCCGGCCCGCCGGCACCCGCTCCGCCGGCACCCGCTCCGCCGGCATCGACCCCGGCCGTCGTGGCAGCCGCATCACCCGTCGAAAGCGTGGGGCCGATGGCGTTGATCACGCCGATGGCGCCGAGCCCGAGCACCAACCCGGCCACCCCGCCGATGAGAGCCTGGACCATCGACTCGCCGGCCACCTGGGAGACGACCCGACCGTTGGACCAGCCGATGGCCTTGAGCGTGCCGAACTCCCGCGTGCGACGCGCCACGCCCGACCCGGTCAGCAGCACCGCGATGAGCAGCGCCACGGCGAGCACCGCCACCGACAGCCAACGCCCCAGGCTCGAGATCAGCGACGACGCGCTCGACAACGCGCCGGAGACCTGCCCGGCCAGGTCGCTCTGCGAACTCACGGTCGCGTCCGGCAGGGCCGTGGTGATCGCGGCTTGCACGGCGTCGATCGTGGACGCCGAATCGGCACTGACGTACACCGTCGAGACGACCTTGCCGGTGTCACCCAGCGAGCGCGCCGTGGTGATCGGCAGGTAGACGTTGGCAGGGGTGTCGGAGTCGTTGCTCGTCGAACCGACCACACCGACGATGGTGACCTTGCTGTCACCGACGGTGACGGTGTCCCCGACCGCGAGGTCCTGCGTCTCGGCGTAGGTGGCGTCCACGACGGCGACCTTCTTGCCACTGTCGGCGGAGCGCAGTGCCCGGCCCTTCGTGACCTCCGTCGCGGTCAGTGGCCCGACACCGCCCTGCGCGGGGTCGACGCCGTAGACGGTGAATGACTCGATGCCGAACTGGCTGCCGCCCGCGGCGCCACCCGAGTCGCTGCCACCGGCCCCCGGCGCGGTGCCCGATCCGGGGGCGCCGAACTGCGACCGATCGGGGATCTGCCCGGTGAACGTCGTGTTCGTCAGGCTGAGCACGCCGGTGGCGGCCGAGACCCCGTCGGTCTTCTCGATCGTGGCGACGGTGTCGGCCGAGAGCGTGCCACGGCGCGGGTCGCTCCTCAGCCGAGACCGCGTCAGGTTCGTCGTGCCGTTCGCACTCGAGCCCTCATCGTCACGGAAGTCGAAGCGCTGCGGGCCACCCTGGCCGGGCTCGGCGGCCGCGCCGGTGATGGTCAGGTCGGTACCGACGCCGTAGACCCCCTCGAGGGCCTGCGCCTGCGCCTGCTTCACCCCCGTCGACAGGGCGGAGACCACGATCACGAGCGCGATCGCGATGGCGAGGCCGCAGGCGACGATCACGGTCTGGCGGGCGCGGCCGAACAGTTCTCGTCTCAGGAAGGTCAGATACATGGGGTCCTCCGGTGGGGGCGTTCTGGTCGCCCTCCAGCCTCATCGGCTCACGGGCTCGGCGCGTCCCCCCATCGCAGGCACTTGGCGTACCGCAGACGGAGTACCCCGACGGGTTGACGCAACGCTCAGGCGATCCGGTCACACTGATGGCCATGACCGCCGCCGAACCGAGCCCACCGGGACATCAGGCGCGCATTCCGTCGTGGGCCGGCGATCTGTTGGCGGTCGTGCTCATCCTCACCTCCTCGCTCGGCCCGATGCCGCCGCGGCAGCCCATGCCGGCATCGGTGCGCCTGCTCATGCTCACCCTCGTGGTGATTCCGGCCGCCTTCGTGCTCGGGCGCCGTCGCATCCCCGTCACCGCCCTGCTGGTGTGCCTGTGGTGCTACGCAGTGGCCGTGTACGCCGGGGTGATGGCCCTCGGGCCGGGGATCGCCGTGACCATCACCGCCTACAACGTCGCCCAGCGGCTCGATCGACGCTCCGGCCTGATTCTCGGCGGCGCGGCGGCGGCGGTCATCGCGCTGCTCAGCCTCGTCAGTGGCCGGTTCGGCGCCTTCGACCCGCGGGTGTTCCAGTTCGCCGCGGCGGTCGCCGTCGCCACCGCGCTCGGCGACAGCGCCCGATCCCGCCAGGAGTACGTCACCGCCGTCACCGAGCGGGCCGAACGGGCCGAACAGACCCGCGAGGCCGAGGCCCAACGCCGCGTCGCCGAGGAACGACTGCGCATCGCCCGGGACCTGCACGACACCGTCGCCCACCAGATCTCGGTCATCAGTCTCAATGCCGGAGTGGCGTCCTCGACGATGGAGGACCGACCCGAGCGTTCCCGGGAGGCCCTGGCCACGATCCGGGCGGCCGCACGCGCGGCGCTCACCGAGATCGGTGACCTCATGCGCTACCTGCGCGCCGAGGAGTCCGTGCCGCACGGCGATCCGAGCGCGCCCCAACCGGGTCTGCACGAGCTCGACACCCTGCTCGATCGGGCCAGCCAAGGTGGGCTGGACGTCACGCTCCAGGTCTCGGGGGATCTCTCGCGCGTCGGTGGGGTGGCCGACACGGTCGCCTACCGCGTCATCCAGGAGGGGCTGGCCAACGCGCACAAGCACGGAACGGAGCATCGTGCCAGCGTCGGGGTCGCGGCCGAGGGGGACGTGGTACGGGTGTCGGTCTCGAACCCGGTGGCCGCGACGGGGGTCAACCACCCCGAGGCTCCACGGCACGGTTTGGGACTGGTGGGGGTGCGTGAGCGAGTCGCGGCGGTGCGCGGCACCGTCACGGCTGGGGTCGTCGGCGACGCGTTCGAGTTGTGCGCCGCGCTCCCGCTTCATCGGGAGGTGACCGGGTGATCACCCGCGTGGTCATCGCCGACGACCAAACGCTGATCCGGCAAGCCGTGCGTGACATCCTCGCCGGTCACGCCGACATCGAGGTCGTGGCGGAGGCTCGTAACGGCGCCGAGGCCATCGCCCAGGCCGAGGCGTTGCGGCCCGACGTGGTCCTCATGGACATCCGCATGCCGGTTCTTGACGGGATCGAGGCCACGACCGCGATCTGCGCCAACCCCGCCCGGACCGACCCGCGGGTGCTGATCCTGACGACGTTCGAGGAGGACGAGTACCTCGTCGGTGCGTTGCGGGCGGGCGCGAGTGGGTTCATCGGCAAGGGGGCCGAGCCGGAGGAGATCGTTCGCGCGGTTCTCGCGGTCCACGCCGGGGATACGCTGCTCTCGCCCGCCGCGACGCGTCGCCTCATCACCCGGTACGTCCTGCCGCGTGCTCCGTCGGCCGGACCGCGCTCCCAACCGCCGCAACTGGAGGCCCTGACCGAGCGCGAGACCGAGGTGCTGCTGCTCGTCGCGCGGGGTCTGTCCAACCAGGAGATCGCCGACGGGCTGGTCATCTCCCCGCACACCGCCAAGACGCACGTCAACCGGATCATGGCGAAGGTCCATGCCCATGATCGGGCGCAGCTCGTCATCCTGGCCTACGAGTCGGGTCTGCTCACGCCCCGCCCCCTCGCCGAGTGATGGTTTCGGGCCGCTTCAGGCGTCCTGAGGCGGCCCGAAACCATCACTCGGCGGGTGTGTGGGTCGGCGAGGTGGGGCAGGATGGAGCCCATGAGCGATGAGACCACTCCCGCGCACGCCTTCCCACCGGTGCCGAGCCCGGAGTCGGACACCGAGGTCGAGCACCCGCTGAACGCCGATCCGACGACGACGCCGGAGGTGCCCGACACCGAGACCCCGGCTGGCGAACGCGTCGTCGTGCTCACCCCGCAGGGCATGGGCGTCGCCTCCACCGACCCGAACGCCGACGGCACGGAGTCGACGAACCCGGCCGACCTCATCGAGCAGCCCGCCAAGGTCATGCGCATCGGCACGATGGTCAAACAACTCCTTGAGGAGGTGCGTTCGGCGCCCTTGGACGAAGCTGGCCGGGCCCGTTTGGCCGGGATCCACGACACGGCCCTGGCCGAGTTGAAGGATGGGCTGGCGCCCGAGCTCGACGCCGAACTCGACCGGCTCTCCAAGCCGTTCCGGGACAGCGCACCGAGCGACGCCGAACTCCGCATCGCCCAGGCCCAGCTCGTCGGCTGGCTCGAGGGACTGTTCCACGGCATCCAGACCGCCCTGGTCGCCCAGCAGATGGCGGCGCAGACCCAACTGCAGCAGATGCGCGCCCTGCCCGGTGGGGCCCCGCGCGCCGGTCACCCCAACCCGGGCGAGCACGTCAACCCGAACCTGCCGCCCAACCCGATGGCCCGGCATGAGGGCACCGGTCAGTACCTCTGACCTGCGCCTCCGACCTGGCCTGTCTCAGCCCACCTGAACGGCAGCGGCCCGCCCGGCCGTGCGTCCGCTGAAGATGCACCCACCCAGGAACGTGCCCTCCAACGCGCGGTACCCGTGCATGCCTCCGCCGCCGAACCCGGCCACCTCGCCCGCGGCGTACAGCCCCGCGATCGATTGCCCATCCTGACCGAGCACCCGCCCCGCCAGATCGGTCTCCAACCCACCGAGGGTCTTGCGCGTCAGCACATGCAGCTGCACCGCGATCAGCGGGCCGTGCGCCGGATCGAGCAGACGATGCGGCGGGTAGGCCCGCTTGGTCAGCCGGTCGCCGCGATAGGTGCGCGCCACGCGCATCGCGGCCACCTGGGCATCCTTCGTGTACACGTTGTCGACCTGCCGGTCGCGGGCCTCGACCTGGCGGCGCACATGGTCGGCGTCGATCGTCGGGCCCTCCGGCACCAGCGTGTTCATCCTGGCGACGAGTTCCTCGACGGTCGTCGCGCTGACGAAGTCCGCCCCGCGGTCGAGGAACGCCTGCACCGGATCGGGCACCTCCGCCCGCGAACGCCGGAGCACGGCGGCTGCGGACTTGCCCGTCAGATCCGGGTTCTGCTCCGAGCCGGAGAGCGCGAACTCCTTGCCGGCCAGCGCCCGATTCGTCACGAACCACGAATGGTCGTGGCCCGTCGCGCGCAGATGAGCCAGCGTGCCGAGGGTGTCGAAGCCGGGGAAGAGCGGCGCGGGGAGGCGAGTGCCGGTCGCGTCGAGCCACATCGATGACGGCCCGGCGAGGATCCGAATCGCGTGATCGGGCCAGATCGGGCTGTGGTTGCGGATGCCCTCGACGTAATGCCACATCCGGTCGGGGTTGATGACGCGCGCGCCAGCCGCCTGCGTGATGCCGAGCATGCGCCCGTCGACGTACGCCGGCACCCCGGTGATCATGTGTCGCGGCGGAGCGCCGAGGCGTGCGGGCCACGCGGACCTCACCAGATCGTGATTGCCCCCGATCCCGCCGGAGGTGACGATGACCGACTGGGCCCGCAGCACGAATTCTCCGGCCGGGTCGCGGTTGCTCGCCTCACCTCGCGGAGTCTCGCTCGGCGCCAGACGCATGCCCCGCACCCCGACGACCGCGCCGGCCTCGGTGAGCAGATCGTCGACCCGGTGGCGGTGGGCGAACGTCACGCGCCCCGCCTCGTGGGCGGCCAGGACGCGCCGGGCGAACGGCTCGACCACCCCGGGCCCGGTGCCCCACGTGATGTGGAACCGCGGGACCGAGTTGCCGTGCCCATCGGCCCGGCCGTCACCGCGCTCCGCCCAGCCGACGACGGGGAACCAGCGCATGCCCTGGGCGTGCAGCCACGCGCGCTTCTCCCCGGCGGCGAAGTCGAGGTACGCGCGGGCCCACTGCTGGGGCCAATAGTCCTCGGCGCGGTCGAAGCCGGCCGTGCCGCTCCAGTCCGACCACGCCAACTCGGGGCTGTCGCGAATACCCATGCGACGCTGCTCCGGCGAATCGACGAGGAAGAGCCCACCGAACGACCAGTGCGCCTGCCCGCCGAGGTTGGCGGCCGATTCCTGGTCGACGAGGATGACGCGGTGCCCCGCGTCGGCGATCTCCGCGGTGGCGACGAGGCCGGCCAGGCCGTGCCCGACCACGATGACGTCAGCGTCCATGGACGTGAACGTCACCGGGTGGTCACCGTCCACACCGGCGCTGCACCAGGGTCGATGGCGGCACACGACTGGAGCACCGGTTCGCCGGGGACGTTGCTGACGTGCCAGTGGGTCGCGCCGTCGGGTGAATCGATGGTCACGTCCCAGGCGGAGACGGGTTCCTCGTCCTGCCCCTCGGCGACGGTCACGGTGACGCCGCCGATGGACTCGAGTGACGTCTCTCCGGTCAGCGTGAGGAGTTCGGCGACGGCGACCTGCGCGGGCTTGTCGAGGCGGGCGTGGCCCCGGTAGTGCTCGGGGCCGAGGCGCCCGAGGAAGTGGCGGCGGGCCTGCTCGATGGCGGAGTCCGGATCGAGCCCGCCGAGGAGGAGTCCGTCGGGGACGAGCATCATCGTGCCGGAGAATCGGTGGCCGCCGAGGTGCGAGCACTCCCACGTCGCGTCCGGGAGCGCGGTGGCAAGGGCGGCCACGATCGGGCGGCCGCGGACGGCGCAACAGACGTCGCGGGTGGCGTGCGTGCAGACAAGGATCATGCGCGGCGCCTCGCCGGCGTCGTCTGGCAGGCCGGTCAGGTGGGTGGCCGCGTCGAGAAGGTCGGTCGGGTCGTGCCAGAGGCCGTGGGTCGCGCGGCCGGTGGCGGTGTCGATGACCCACCAGCAGTGTTGTGCCAACGTGCGGCCCTCGCGGCCGGGTCGCCGGACCAGGAGGACCTGGGCGTCGGCGGCGTCGATACGCGCCTGGAGGTCGGCGGCGATGGTGTTCAGCGGGGCGGACTGGAGGGGTTTGTTCGCCCAGGGGCCGGCGTGCTCGATGAGGAGGAGGAATCGGCCGACCGGCGCGGTGCCGGCCATCGACTCGCCCCGCGCGCGAGCGGCGTCGGAGCAGCGAAAGGACGCGGTCATGGCTCCGACCCTACGCGCGGGGGTGGTGAGCGGCCGGTGCGGGTACGCGGCTCCGTCAAAGGTGGAGGTGGAGGCGCAGGGCGTCGTCGAGCTGCGTCATGAGATGCATGGGGAGGTGCCCGAGGACCGGGCCGAGTCGGTCGACGGAGACCGATCGCACCTGTTCGGCGTGCGCTTTCGAATCGAGTCGCAGCCCCGTTTCGGCCGCCGGGAGCCGGACCTGAAACGGGTAGACGTGAGCGGTATTGCTGGTGACCGGGACAACGGTGACCACACCGCGCCCCAGGCGGGCCGCCACGGCGTTCGCGTTGTCGTTGCTGACGATGATCGCCGGGCGGCGCTTGTTCGCCTCGGTACCCCGCGTGGGTTCGAGATCGACGAGCCGAATCTCACCACGGATCACTGGCTGCCCCATCGTCCGTGGTGGGGGCCCAAGTGGCCTCCTCCCCCTCTGAGACCCACTCCTGCCAGGCCGACTCGTAGGCAGACTGCAGGTCAGGGTCGCCCAACAGCCTGATGGCCTGCTGGATCGCGGCGGATCTGGACTTCAAGCCGGCGGCGTGCGCGAACTTGTCCAGGGCAGCGACATCACTCTCGGACAGACTCACGCTCAACTTCACCTGACTCATACGACCAGAGTACGACCAATGTTGCTACCAGGGTAGTCCTTCGCGGAAGTTGTCGGAACAACACCCAGCAAACTCCCAATTCGCCTCTGCACGACGTAGGTTGTTGTCGCAAAGCGCCTGTCGGGTGCCTCGCTCGACAGTGAATCCCAACGGCACAAGGAGAGCTTCATGCCCGGCGAATTCGGCTTCATCGTCTGGATCATCATCGGCGGCTTGGCGGGGTTCATCGCCTCGCGCATCATGGGCACGTCGAAGAGCCAGTCCTGGCTCATGGACATCATCATCGGCATCATCGGCGGCCTGGTCGGTGGCTGGCTGCTCGGCATCTTCATCGACACGGACGGCTCCGGCCTCATCGTCACCTTCCTGACGGCGCTCGTCGGCGCGGTCATCCTGCTGTGGCTCTGGAAGGCCGTCACCAACCGACGCTGAGTCATGGTGCTGCGGCGAGGGGCGTCCACCGGTTAGGTGGGCGCCCTTCGTGCGTGCGCACCCCTCGCCGACTGGTCAATCCTTGCGACGTAACTCGACGTTAGGTCGCAAGGATTGACCAGTTGGCGCCGGGGTGGGGGATGCGCGGCTGAGGTGACGGGAATAGATCACCGGAGTAACATCGTTGAAGCGTCAACTACTCACCGCAGGCATACCGGAGGCCACCATGCAGTTCGGGATCTTCACCATCGGGGACGTCACCACCGACCCCACGACCGGTCGCACGCCCACCGAGCACGAGCGCATCAAGGCGACGATCGCGATCGCGAAGAAGGCGGAGGAGGTCGGGCTCGACGTCTTCGCGACCGGCCAGCACCACAACCCGCCGTTCATCCCGTCTGCTCCGACGACGACGCTGGCCTACATCGGCGCGCAGACCGAGCGCATCGTGCTCTCGACGTCCACCACGCTGATCACGACCACCGACCCGGTGCGCATCGCCGAGGACTACGCCACCCTGCAGCACCTCGTCGACGGTCGCATGGACCTGATGATGGGCCGCGGCAACACCGGCCCGGTGTACCCGTGGTTCGGCAAGGACATCCGTCAGGGCATCCCGCTGGCCATCGAGAACTACGCCCTGCTGCGCCGCCTCTGGCGCGAGGAGAACGTCACCTGGAGCGGCAAGTTCCGCACGCCACTGCAGGGGTTCACCTCAACGCCGCGCCCGCTCGATGGCATCGCGCCGTTCGTGTGGCACGGGTCGATCCGTTCTCCGGAAATCGCCGAGCAGGCCGCCTACTACGGTGACGGGTTCTTCCACAACAACATCTTCTGGCCCATGCGTCACACCAAGCAGATGGTCCAGCTGTACCGCGAGCGCTGGGAGCACCACGGCCACGGCCCGGCCGACACGGCGATCGTCGGCCTCGGCGGGCAGGTCTTCATGCGCCCCAACAGTCAGGATGCGGTGCGCGAGTTCCGCCCCTACTTCGACGTCGCTCCGGTCTATGGGCACGGGCCGTCGCTCGAGGACTTCACCGCGCAGACCCCGCTGACGGTCGGCTCGCCGCAGCAGGTCATCGAGCGTTACGCCGCGATGTCCAACGACGTGGGCGACTACCAGCGTCAGCTCTTCCTCATCGACCATGCGGGCCTGCCGCTGAACGTCGTGCTCGAGCAGATCGAGCTCCTCGGCAGCGCGGTCGTGCCGGAGTTGCGCCGCGAGGCCGAGTCGCGTCGCCCGGCGCACGTCCCCTCCGACCCGCCCACGCACGCCTCCCAGGTGGCGGCGGCCAAGGCGGCCGGCACCTATGAGGAGCCCACGGTCCACGGCGTCGACGACGTCACCGGCCAGAGCCCCACCGACCAGACCATCGCCTGAAGGGATTGACCACATGACCACCACGGAGCGCCGCACGCGCACCCTTGTCGTCGTCAGCGCCGGTTTGTCGAACCCGTCGTCCACGCGCAAGCTCGCCGACCTGCTCACTGACGCCACCACGGCGGAGCTCCGTGGGCTCGGCTCCGACGTGATCGTCGAGGTCATCGAGTTGCGCGACCTGGCGCAGGAGATGACCTCGCACCTCCTGTCGGGGTTCCCCAGCGAGCACCTGGCCGAGGTGCTGGAGACCGTCACGCACGCCGATGGGCTGATCGCGGTGACACCCGTGTTCAGCGCGTCGTACAGCGGGCTGTTCAAGATGTTTGTCGACCTGATCGACGAGGGCAAGCTCGCGGGCACGCCGACGCTCATCGCGGCCACGGCCGGGTCGGCGCGGCACAGCCTCGTGCTCGACCACGCATTGCGCCCACTGTTCTCGTACCTCAAGGCGATCGTCGTGCCCACCGGGGTCTTCGCGGCGAGTGACGACTGGGGTACGGCCGGCGAATCCGACGACTCGGGCGAGTCTGGCCTCACGGGTCGGGTGCAACGGGCCGGAGCCGAGCTCGCGCAGTTGGTCGCGGCACACACCCCCGCGCAGCGCACGTCCGACTTCGACGTCGTCGACTTCGAGTCACTGCTCCAGGGCTGACGCAGCCCCCACGAACCCCCGCCGAGTGATGGTTTCGGGCCGCTTCAGGA
>NZ_BCRE01000089.1 GCF_001552435.1 Kribbia dieselivorans NBRC 106261 | reverse complement strand
CCGCTTCAGGACTCCTGAAGCGGCCCGAAACCATCACTCGGCGAAAGGGTGGACACTGGGAGACGTGGACGCCTGGATCAAGGTGATCGAAGCCGTCACCTCCCTACTGAGCACAATCCTGTGGCCGGCCGTGGCCCTGTACGTGATTATGCGACTGGCCCCGCGCATCTTCTCGCTGGTCGAAGCCGGCCGGAACGTCACGCTCAAGGGCTTCGGCGTCGAGGCGAGTTTCACGAACTCCGTCACCGCAGCGACGGCCGCATTGACCGCGGCGGAGGCGAAGCGTGCGGCCGAGGCGGCATCACCTCAAGCGGGCGAGGTGGTGGGGGCACCGGACAGTGACGGTCCCAAGGCGGCTGGGCGACCTGTGCCGCCTTCCCCGCCAACTCAGCCAGTACCTCCGAAGCAGGTCCCTGCCGCGCCGCCCTCCCCCGAAGCCGTGGCCGGCACGGTGACGCGCCTGGTGCCCGATGCCCAGACCCACCAGAACCTGCAGGGCACGACGCTCCTGTGGGTCGACGACCACCCCGACAACAATCGCTTCGAGCGCGAGGCGTTCCAGGCCCTCGGGATCCAGGTCGAACTGAGCACGTCGACGCAGGATGCGTTGGACGTCCTGAACCGACGTCACTTCGACGCGGTCATCTCCGACCTGCGACGGGGTCTCAAGGGCGAGGCCGGCTACGAGTTGCTCGCCGAACTGCGGCGCTCCGATTCGACCACCCCCTTCTTCATCTACGCCGCCTCGGACTCGCAGCCGCAGCGCGAGGAGGCCCGGTCGCGCGGGGCACAGGGCCGCACGAGTTCACCGCGGGAGTTGCTGGACCTCGTCATCCCGGCCATTCGGCACCACCGAACGCAGTGACGCCGCGCTGCGCATCGAACGGAAGGTGGGAGAAGCATCCAGCGTTCACGCACCGTTCAGGAAACGTTCATTGTTTTGTCACATCAACGGCCATAGCGCTTGTTAATCTTCTACCACATCATCACGAACGGCTGGCCACCACATCATCACGAACGGCTGGCCACCACATCATCACGAACGGGGCCTAGTAGTGAAACTCGGAATTGTGATTTGGGGAGCGGTCGCGGCAATTGGGTTCGGTCTGGCCATCCCAGCCGCGGCCGGTAGCGGCAACTGCACAAGATCGTCAACCAACGGTGGGCGGGCCTGCGTCTACGTGAACTCAGACTACGTCGGCATGTTCGCGTACAAATGGCAGGGCAGCGGATTGTCCAACGTGACTGGGTCGAACAACGACGTCATGTCCTCATGGGAGAACGAGAGTTCGCGCAACGGCGCGTGGTACAAGGACGCCGACGGTCGCGGTGAGTGCAACAACATGCTCGCGTGGAAGTCGACTTCTTATGTGGGCTGGGTTGACAATGACGACATGTCGTCTTGGCGCATGAACAACTCCTGCTAAGTTCCATCATGGCGATTTCCGCGTCTCTAGCTGATAGCTCCGGCACGTCGACGCCGGCAGATCCCTCCTCACCGATCGCGCTGAGCGCGGTGAGCAAGTCCTTCGTCAACGGTCCAGAGCGCGTACGGGCCTTGGACGAGGTGACCCTGTCCGTCGGTCCCGGGGAGTTCTTGGCGTTGATGGGCCCCAGCGGGTGCGGCAAGAGCACGCTCCTGTCGATCATCGGGGGCTTGGTCGACGCCGATGAAGGCAGCGTTCAGGTGCTGGGTCGAGACATGGGTGCCCTGTCCCGGGCCGAACGCACCCGTGTTCGTCTGATGGACGTGGGCATGGTCTTCCAGCACGACAACCTCCTCGAGGATCTCACCTGCCTGGAGAATGTCAGCCTCCCCCTCCACCTGCGCCCCCAGGAGGCACACGCGTCCCCGGACGGTGACGCGTTGGCCGCGCTGGAGCGGGTTGGCATTGCTGACCTGGCCGACCGATTCCCCCGCCAGATGAGCGGCGGCCAGCGTCAACGCGCCGGGATCGCCCGCGCCGTAGCCGGCGGTCGCCGCGTCCTCCTCGCCGACGAACCCACCGGCGCGCTGGACAGCCGCAACACCGTTGAGGTTTTCGCCCTGCTACGCGACCTTGCCGGGTCCGGAGTCGCAGTGGTGGTGGTCAGCCACGACAACGAGATCCGATCGTGGGCCGACCGCGTGGTCGACATGCTCGACGGTCGCGTGTCCGCGGGCCAATGAGGTCGCACCCGCGAGCCATGCGCATCCTCATGGCCGGGATGCTGCGCAACCGGTCTCTACGCCGCGCCACCGCCCTGCTCGGAGTCACCACCGCTCTGGCCACCATGCTCGTCATGTTGTCGACGGCGACCGCCCTGTCGCCGTCGCAGCGCATCGCTCGCGACCTGGGCGCAGCCGAGCGGACGACCAACTGGGGGGCCACCATCAGGCCAGGCGTCGACGGCGCCGCACCCCTTGCCCTGGCCATGAAGAACGCCGACGCTCGCGGGTGGGTCCAATTGCGCACACCTATGGAACTCGACAACGGCGCCGATGTCTGGTTCCTGGAGGCGAAGTGGGGCGCCCCACCGTTCGCCGAGCGCTACGAGCTCCGCTCCGGGCGCTGGCCCACCCGCCCCGGCGAGGTCGCCGTCACGCAGGCCACCGGGTTGGTGGGGTCCTTCACGATGATGTCCGGCACAGCCGACCTCCGCGTGGTCGGCCACGCCACCGACCGATTCGCCACCCGAAACTCAACCGTCATGGCCGCGCCCGGAACCTGGGCCGCACTACCCCCCGATGCCGGGTCACGCTTCCCGACGGTGCGGGCCAGCCCGGTCGCGTACTGGTCCGGCGGTGACGACCAACGCGTCATCAACGCCTTGGCTGCCGGCGGCGCGCCCAAGGGCGAAATCACCGCCAACCTCACTCGCCGAGAAGATCTGGACAGTCGCCCGGTCGAGAGCATCTTGGCGAACTACCCTCTGATCGTCATGTTCCCGCAGTGGATCCTCCCCTTGACCGCTGCCTTGGTGTTCCTCTTCAGCGTGCGGCCCTACCTCTCACGCTTCAGCGCTGTCCTGGGATCCCTCGGCGTCCCCTCGGCAACCCTTCGTCTGGCCATGGCCGGAGCCACAGCAGCCGCCTCGACCCTCACCGTCACGCTGTCCGCCGCCCTCGGCCTCGTGCTGGGCTCCCTCGGTCGCCTGCTGCTGCCCTTGGTCCTGAGCCGACCCGTCGGTCCCTGGATCGCGCCAACCGGGCTCTTCGTCTGGGCCCTCGCGACGGCACTGACCGCAGCCGTCATCGCGGCCTTCAGCGCAGACTCCGACCTCCCGGGGCGGCGGGCCCTCACCCGCGCGGCAGCGGGTATGCGCCGGCTGTCCGCCGGACTCGCACCCGCGGTGCCCGTGGCCGGAGCGGTGATCCTGGCCTACGGCCTGCACGGCCGGAGTACCGCCGAGGACGGCAGTTACATCGTGCTCGGTTCCGTCCTGCTCGCGACCGCCCTCGCACCGCTCCTGCTCACCTTCATCTCCACCCGCCCCAGCAAGGCCGTCGACCGCCGCCTCGCCAACCGCATCCTGCGACGCACCCTGACCCGAGCCACCGTGGTCACCGCGACTCTGACCCTAGCCTTGGGCATGTCCATCGGTGTCGCCACCATGCTGGCCTCGGTCACCCAAGCCGCCAACGACGCGAAGTTCGCCCCCATGCCCGCCGGTCAGGTCCTGCTCAACCCCACGACCGGCACGTCGGTCCCCACCGAGGTCCGACGAGCCTTCGAGCGGGAGAGCGGACTGACCCGGCCGGTATCCATCCGCACCGCCGGTGATTTCCCCCTCCTACTCCGCCAAGGCAGCGAACCCGTGTGGAGCGCAGCCACCCAAGCCGACATCGAAACGTGGGCCGGAGCCGCACTCACGCCAGAACAGGAACGTGTGCTGCGCGACGGCGGCGTGCTCACCACAGGCGCGACACCGGGCGACATCCCCAGCGGTGAACTGCTGATCCAGCTGTTCACCCCCGACGGTCGCGCCACCGAACCCGTACCGACCACTCACATGAACGTTCCCCGCGAGTGGGCCGGCCGAGTCAGCGGCATCACCCTCGACCGCACCTATTCGAAACTCGGCGGCACACCCGGCCCCGTCGGTTACCTGTATTCAGGTCTGTCCGAGCAGGAGTCACTCGATGCGCTGCAGGCGGCGAACACCTTCGGCTACGACTCGTCCTACATCTGGGCCTACACCCCGCCCGAACCGACCAGTACCCCCGTTGCCCTCACGCTGGGGGCATGGCTTCTTGCCGCCCTCGGAGTCCTGCTCGTCACCGCGTCAGCTCGGGTCATCGCCCGCGACCTTCGCGCCCACGCAGCATCACTGTCGGCGGTTGGAGTGCCCGATTCCTTCTTGGGCCGGGTCGTGGTCCACTATGTCGGGCTACCCGTCGTCACGGGAGTGCTCCTGGCCGTGATCAGCTCCGGAGTCGCGATGGCCGCCCTCGTCATGATCCTGCCCGCCACGGTCATCGTCTGGGCACCACCGATGGGCTCGATCCTCGGCATCCTCGCGCTGTCGATCGGCGGAGCGGCGCTGGGCGGCTGGTCCGCCGCCCGACAAGCCAGTCCCACCGAAGGCCTCGCACAGGGCTGACACACACCCCGAGTGATGGTTTCGGGCCGCTTCAGGAGTCCTGAAGCGGCCCGAAACCATCACTCGGCGAAGGAGGAGGGGGACGCAACGCTCAGCGCAGGGTGATCAGACCCTCGCCGGCGCCATCGAGGTGGCTGTACTCGTTGACCGTGTCGACGCGCCAGTCGTGCGGCGTTGCCGAGCACCACGTGACTCCGGTGTTCGCCGTGACGCCATTGAGCCGGTTCCACGTCTCGATCCCACCGCGCAGGAGCGACGTGGCGACCCAGGACATCGGCGCGGACGAGGTGACCACCACCACCGTGCCGCCCTCGGCGCGCTCACGCACGGCCGCGAAGGCCTCGTCGACGCGCCGGGTGAACGCCGGGAACGTCTCGGCGTAGTCGGCGTCGAACCGGCCGCTGGTCCACCGTGAGATGGCGGCGGCGTACATGTCGTGAAACGCCTTCCGCGGCTGGAAGGTCATGATGAGGTCGGCCTTCATCAGCGTCGCATTGCGGTACTGCGGGCGGTGCGCCGCGATGACGTCCATCGAGTCGAATTCCCCCCAGCGAGTGTCCGGCACGATGTCGGCCTCCCAGCCGGACGTCTTCATCAGCGCTTCGATGGTCTGGTCGTGCCGCTGCTGGCCGCCGCTGACAATCACGTCTGGGTGCACCTGCCGACGCGCCAACGCGGCGCCGAGCAGTTCGGCTTGGGTCACTCCGTTCGGCGACAGACGGTCGTAGTCGCGCAGGCCCAGCGAGGCCTGCCCGTGCCGGATCAGCACGATCCGGCTCATCGCCGCACGCTCATCAGCACACCCTTATCGCCGCACGCTCATCAGCATGCGCTCATCGGCTCCGCCACGCGCCGACCTGCGCCGCCGCAATGTCGCGGAATCCACGCCCACGCAGACCGAACGACGCCTCCGTCTTGGCCATCGACGCGCGCTGCAGCGCCTTCGTGTTCGAGGCGAGCAGCAGCCGGATCTGCTCCGCGCGCTCGCGGGCAAACGTGCGCCGCGGGCTGGCGCCCCAGGTCTCGGCGAACAGGCGCTTGGAGGCGGCCAGCGCGTCGGGCGAACGGGTCACCAACGTCGCGACCAACTCGTTCGCCTGCGCCCACGGGTCCTCCGAGACTCCGCTGGCCAAGCCGTACTCCACCGCGGTCGTGCCGTCGAAGATCTCACCGGTCATGACCAGCCGCTTGGCCAGGTCGATGGGCATGACCTCGGCCAGCGACCGCATCCCGGTCATGTCGGGGATCAGGCCCCAACGCGCCTCCAACACCGACCACTGGGTGTCGGGCGTCGTGTAGCGGAAGTCGGCGCCGAGCGCGATCTGCAGCCCGCCGCCGAAGCAGTGCCCGGTCACCACCGCCACGACCGGCACGGGGAGTCGGCGCCACGCCCACACGCACTCCTGGAAGACGTTGGTGCCGTCCACCGGGTTCGGCAGGAGGTTTCTCAGCAGCGGCCCCATGCCGTTGACCAGCACGCCCTTGATGTCCAGCCCCGCGGAGAACGACGGGCCCTCGCCGGCCAGCACCACCGCGCGCAGGCTGCGGTCGCCCTTGAGCGACTCGGCGGTCTGCGCGAGTTCCTTGAGGAGGTCCAGCGTCAGGCCGTTGAGCTTCTCGGGGCGGTTGAGGCGCACCTGGGCCACACCATCGGACACCGTGCACGTCACCAAAGCAGTCATGGGTGAAGGCTAGGCCCCCGCACCCGCGGCGTCGAGGTCGGACGCGGCGTGGGATACCTCACCCACGACGCTCCGCAACGCGACCGGGCGATCGCTCGGCAAGCGAGCGTGCGTGCACTAGGGTGTGCGCCATGCGAGCCATCCAGGTGACATCGCTCGACGGTATCGACGCCATCGAGTACAACGAGATCGACGCGCCCACGGCCGGGCCGAACGACGTGCTCATCGAGGTCCACGCGGCCGGAGTCTCGTTCCCCGAGGTCCTGCAGACGCGCGGCGAGTACCAGATCAAGTACGAACTGCCGTTCGTGCCGGGCGCCGAGGTCGCGGGCGTGGTGCTGCAGGCGCCGGCCGGATCGCCGTTCACGGCCGGTGATCGCGTGGCCGGCTTCCCCGGCTCCGGTGGTTACGGCCAGGTCGTGGCCTGCCCGGTGACGCACACGTTCGCGCTGCCCGAGAACGTCACGTTCGCGCAGGGCGCTGCGTTGCCGATGAACTACCTGACCTGCCACTTCGCTCTGGTGCGCCGCGGCGGGCTCAAGGCCGGTGAGACCGTGCTCGTGCACGGCGCGGCCGGCGGCATCGGGACGGCGTCGATCCAGCTCGCCAAGGCGCTCGGGGCCGGCACGGTCATCGCCGTTGCCTCGAGTGAGGAGAAGCGCCAGGTCGCCTTGGACGCGGGCGCGGACCACGCGATCGATCCCGACGGTTTCAAGGACGCCGTCAAGCAGCTCACCGGCGGTCGCGGGGTGGACATCGTCGTCGACCCGGTCGGTGGTGACCGGTTCACCGACTCGATTCGCTCGCTGGCTCCCGAGGGGCGCATCCTCGTCATCGGGTTCACCGGCGGCTCGATCCCCGAGGTCAAGGTCAACCGGCTGCTGCTGACCAACACCGACGTGCGCGGCGTCGGCTGGGGCGCGTTCTGGACCATCGGCGGCCCGGAGTTCCTCACCCAGCAGTGGGCGGAGTTGCTGCCGCTCCTGGAATCCGGGGCGATCACGCCTCCGATCGGTGCGGAGTACCCGTTGGCCGAGGCCGCGCAGGCGCTGCACGCCATCGACGAGCGCCGCGCCAGCGGCAAGTTGATCCTCAACACCCGCGACTGAGCTCCCACCCGCGCCCCCTCGCGGTTCGAGGTATTAACGACCGTTGCAGCGGTCGTTAATACCTCGAACCGCGGGTTATGCGGCGCTCTCGCACTCCGCCTTGAGCGCCGCCAGCGTCGCGGCCATCCCCTCGCGCAGCTCCTGACTGAACGACTCCTGCCCGCCGAGGGCGACGTCGATCAGCGCTCCGGAGACCTTCGCCAAACCCTCGGGCAGCTCACGGCGCTCCACCACATGCGTGCCGGTCTCGGTCGGCGTCAGGGTGTACGACCACCGCGCCCAGTTGTCCTTCATGCGGAACGCGTACTCGCGGGCCGGCTCGAACGTCGTCACCTGCGAGCGCATCGGCCACACGAGCAGGCCGCGCTTGTTCACCGACAGGCACTCGGTGCCAACCCGGACCTCGCCGCCGAGCACGACGACCTGGATCACCTGCGGCGACAGGCGCACCATGGCGCGCGGGTCGGAGATGACCGCCCACACCGCCTCCGGTGATGCCTCGATGTCGATGCTCGCCTCAAGCAGCTCCGGTGCTGTCGCTTTCTCACTCACGAGGTCAGAAGTATCACAGCCCGAGCAGCCGCTTGGCCTCCTCACGCATCTCCACCTTGCGGACCTTGCCGGTCACCGTCATCGGGAACTCCTCGACGACGTGCACGTACCGCGGGACCTTGTAGTGCGCGAGCTTGCCGGTGCAGAACTCCCGCACGGCCGCAGCGTCGAGCGGCGCGGAGCCCTCCTTCATCCGGATCCACGCCATGAGCTCCTCGCCGTACTTCTCGTCCGGCACGCCGATGACCTGGGCGTCGAGGATCTCCGGGTGGGTGTACAGGAACTCCTCGATCTCGCGCGGGTAGATGTTCTCGCCGCCGCGGATGACGAGGTCCTTGATGCGGCCGGTGATGGACACGAAGCCGTCCTCGTCCATGACGGCGACGTCACCGGTGTGCATCCACCCGTCGACGATCGCCTCGGCCGTCTTCTCCGGGTCCTCCCAGTAGCCGAGCATGACCGAGTAGCCCCGCGTGAGGAACTCCCCGGCGGTGCCACGCGGCTGGGTCTCGCCTGTGATGGGGTCGACGACCTTGATCTCCAGGTGCGGCCCGACCCGGCCGACGGAGTTGACCTTGGCGTCGAACGGGTCCTCCGGCACGGTCTGCGTCGACACCGGCGACGTCTCGGTCATGCCGTAACAGATCGTCAGGTCACTCAGCCCGGTTTCGATGACCTTGCGCATCATCTCGGCGGGGCACGGCGATCCGGCCATGATGCCGGTGCGCAGGGTCGACAGGTCGTAGGAGTCGAAGTCGGCCAGGGCCCATTCGGCGATGAACATCGTCGGCACGCCGTACAGCGAGGTGCACTTCTCGACGGCGGCGGCCTTGAGCGTCGCGGCCGCGTCGAAACCGGGCGCGGGGATGATCATGGCTGCGCCGTGCGTGATGGCCGCGAGGTTGCCCATGACCATGCCGAAGCAGTGGTAGAACGGCACCGGGATGCAGATCCGGTCGACCTCGGTGTAGCGGCAGCCCTCGCCGACGAAGAAACCGTTGTTGAGGATGTTGCGGTGACTGAGCGTGGCTCCCTTGGGGAACCCGGTCGTGCCCGAGGTGTACTGGATGTTGATCGGATCGGTGTTGCTCAGCGACCCCTGCAGCGCGGCGAGGTCGTCGAGCGAGACCTGGTCGGCGACGTCGAAGAGGCGCTGCCACGAGTCCTGGCCGATGACGGCGGAGTCGCGTAGCCCCGGGCATTCGTCACGCACGGAGTCGAGCATGGCCGGGTAGTCGGACGTCTTGAAGCTCTCGGCGAGCACGAGCAGCGAGATACCGGACTGGTTGACGA
Source organism: Kribbia dieselivorans NBRC 106261 (assembly GCF_001552435.1). Classification (GTDB taxonomy): domain Bacteria; phylum Actinomycetota; class Actinomycetes; order Actinomycetales; family Dermatophilaceae; genus Kribbia; species Kribbia dieselivorans. Next base: position 4,222 of record NZ_BCRE01000089.1, on the reverse strand, counting down.
CGTAGGCCAGTTCGTGGGTCCGGTACGCCGGGTTGATGTTGACGAGGATCGCGCCGATCTTCGCGGTGGCGAACTGGGTCAGGGTCCATTCGGCGCAGTTGGGCGCCCAGATGCCGACGCGGTCGCCGCGCTTGACGCCGACGGCCAGGAGACCGCGGGCGAGGGTGTCGACGTCGCGACGGAGCTCGGTGTACGTCCAGCGCGTCCCGGCGGTCACGTCGACGAGGGCCTCCCGGTCGCCGAAGCGCGCCACGGTCGCGTCGAGCGCGTCACCGATGGTGGTCTCGAGCAGCGGGGTGTCCGTGGCGCCACGGGTGTGGCTCAGGGTGGTGTCCAGCGCGGGCGTGGTCACGATCGATCGACTCCTCGGCGTCATTGCAGTGGGTGGTCCATCGGTGATTATGCGTGAGCCACATCACCGGGCGCCAGCATGCGGCCGCACCTGCGCTGGGCGGTGGCTTCGGAGCGCCGAGCGGTGAGCGGTCACCGGTCACCGGTCACCCCCGTTGAGTGATGGTTTCGGGCCGCTTCAGACGCTTCGAAGCGGCCCGAAACCATCACTCAACGTAGGGGGTGGCGCACGGGCGGGAACAATCCGGGCGGCTCTCTTGCTACACAGGTGAACCCTCCTTGGGTACCCCCGGTGGTATCCGAGAGGCCACTCGGCCCAGACCTGAAGCACCAACCATGAGGAGCGTCGTATGAGCACCGTCAACCTGACCACCGAGAACTTCGTCGAGACCGTTCAGAAGGACGGCATCGTCATGGTCGACTTCTGGGCCGACTGGTGCGGTCCGTGCCGCCAGTTTGCCCCCGTCTTCGAGGCCGCCTCGGACAAGCACGAGGACGTGACCTTCGCCAAGGTCGACACCGAGGCCGAGCAGGAGCTCGCCGGTGCCCTGCAGATCACGTCGATCCCCACGCTCATGGCGTTCCGCGATGGCGTGCTGATCTTCCAGCAGGCCGGTGCGCTGCCGGCTGCCGCCGTCGACGACATCGTCGGCCAGGCGCAGGCCCTCGACATGGAGGACATCAAGAAGCAGATCGCGGAGCAGCAGACGGCCGAGAGCAACACGCAGGCCTGAGTCACCGCGGAGGTGCGTGCGGCCGGCTACTCGCGCGAACCGCGCTCCGAGTGGCTCGACCCACGTACGCCGACCGGCGTGCGGGCCCCCCGGCCCATCTGGGAGACTGGGGGCCTGCACGACGCTCCGCCCAGCGCGCGGCGCGTGCCCACACGTTGACACGACCGAGAGGACACGGCCATGGCGGGTAGCCACGAGGAACACGAGTACGGCCAGAACATCGCGAGCTGGGTGGCGATCCTGATTTGCTTCGCCGGCTTCGTGCTCGGCGGTCTGGGCGCCGTTGGCCTCGGCAGCGACTCGCTGCACTGGCCACTCATCTGGACCGGCATCGTGCTGATCGTCCTCTCCCCGATCGTCGGTCTGGCCCTGGGCAAGAGTGGCTTCGGCGAGGAGCGTGCCCGCGCCAAGCGCGCGGAGAAGTTGGGTCTGCACACCCGCTGAGCGGGCGCACCCCCTCAGCAACCCCAAACGGTTCGAGGTATGAGAGGGCGTTGTAACGTCCTCTCATACCTCGAACCGTTTGCTGTGGGTGGCCGCTCAGCGCCTCGCGCGGCGCGCCTTGCGCAGCCGGCTCTTCTTGCGCTCGCGCTTGACCGCGTCGACGATCTGACGGAACCGCGTCGTGCCCTCGACCTTGTTCGGCAGCGACAGCTCGAAGACCTTCGCGTACACCGAGATCAACTGCTGGTGCAGCGGCCCGGAGACGAACTTCAGGTCATACCGGTGCATGAGGTCCTGGACCTTCGGCGAGACCTCGGCGTACCGGTTGCTCGGCATGTCCGGGTAGAGGTGGTGCTCGACCTGGTGGCTGAGGTTGCCGGTCATGAAGTGCATGAGCCACGAGCCGGAGATGTTGCCCGACCCGAGCATCTGACGCAGGTACCACTCGCCCCGGGTCTCACCGTCGATGGACGTGCGCTCGAACACCTCGATGCCCTTGGGGAAGTGACCGCAGATGATGACCGAGTTGGTCCACAGGTTGCGCACGATGTTCGCCACGACGTTCGCGGCCAGGGTGGGCAGGAAGTTCGGGCCGGAGAGCAGCGGGTGCACCAGGTAGTCGCGGGTCGCATTGCGGCGAACCTTCGTGATCGACCGCTTGAGCTCCTCGCGGAACTTCGCCTTCTCCTCCTCCGTGTGGCGACCCTTGCGCTGCAGGTACTCGCCCGCGCCGAGGTCGTACAGGGCGATGCCGTACTCGAAGAAGATCGCGTTGAGGATGTGCACGGCCGGCTGCCACAGGTACTCCAGGCGCCACGGCTGTTCCTCCGAGACGCGCATGATGCCGTAGCCGAGGTCGTTGTCGCGCCCGATGACGTTGGTGAACGTGTGGTGGACGACGTTGTGGGTGTACTTCCACTGGCTCGACGGCGAGGCGTTGTCCCACTCCCACGCCTGCGAGTGGATCTTCGGGTCACGCATCCAGTCCCACTGGCCGTGCATGACGTTGTGGCCGATCTCCATGTTCTCGATGATCTTGGCGATCGACAGGCCGGCGGTGCCGACCAGCCAGGCCGGCCAGAACCCGGAGAACAGCAGCACGCCACGCGAGGTCATCTCGATCCAGCGCTGGGCCTTGATGGTGTTGCGGATGTACTTCGCGTCGGCCTCGCCACGGCTGTCCATGACCTCGGCGCGGATGGCGTCGAGTTCCTTGGCGATCGCCTCGATGTGCTCGGGCGTCAGGTGCGCGATCGGGTCCTCATGATGGGAGTAGCGCACGGCCACCTTCGTGTGGATGCGCTCGGGCGCCTCCGACGACAGGTGGGGGTTGGCGGGCTTGCGCGCGGGGGTGGTCGCGGCGTCGGTCTCGGTGACGGGTCGCTCGGGGGCCAAGGTCATGATGCTCTGCCTCTCACGGTCGGTGGTGCGGAGTCGTGCGGGGTTGGTCGGTGGTGCGGATCAGCGCTCGATGCGACAGTCGCCGGCGGCGGCCTGGACGCAGGGCTGGAACGTGACGGGTGTGTCGTCGACGACGGTGGTGAGTTCGCCGGTGCGCAGGTCGCGCACACTGCCCTCGGTCAGGGTGGAGACGCAACCGAAGCAGATGCCCATGCGGCACCCGGACGGCATGAGCACGCCGTTCTCCTCGCCGACGTCGAGCAGCATCTCGTCGCCGGCGGCCTCGACCACGACGTCGGACGTCGTGAACGTCACCGTGCCGCCCTCACCGGTGACGGCGATCTTCGGGCGGAAGCGCTCGACGTGCAGACGCTCGGACAGGCCGGCGGCCGCCCAGTGCGCCTCGGCGGCGTCGAGCAGACCGGTCGGGCCGCAGACCCACACCTCACGTTCGCGCCAGTCCGGCACGACGGAGTCGAGTTCGGCCAGATCGAGCATGCCCTCGTCGTCGGTGTGGCGCCGGTGCAGCGTGATGGCGCCGGTGTCGGCGAGGTCGGCCAGGTCGTTGGCGAAGATGACGTCCTGCGGGCGCGGCGCCGAGTGCAGCATGACCGCGTCGGTCAGGTCGGCCGGGCGGTTGCGCAGCATGCCCATGACCGGAGTGATGCCCGATCCGGCGGTGAGGAACAGCGCCTTGGTCGGGGTGGCGGCGGGCAGCACGAAGTCGCCGGTGGCCTGGTCGAGCATGATCAGCGTGCCCGGCTGGAGGCGGCGCACGATGTGCTGGGAGACGACGCCGTCCGGAATCGCCTTGACGGTGATCGCGATGGTGCCGTCGGGCGCGTCGACCGGCGAGGTCAACGAGTAGGTGCGCCAGTTCCGCACTCCGTCGATCTCGACGCCGATGCGGATGTACTGGCCGGGAATGTGGCCGAGCCAGCCGCGCCCGGGCCGGATGACGACCGTGGCGGCGTCGGCGGTCTCGGGGCGCACGTCGAGCACGCGGCCACGCAGATCCGCGCCGGAGCGCAGCGGATCGATGAGATCGAGGTACTCGCGGGGCAGGACCGGGGTGGTCACTGCTGCGGCGACCTTCCAGAGGACATCACCGAGACCGGCCAGAGCGGCGCGGTTCGGACGGGCGGGAGCCGTGGTCATAACGAAAGCATATACCTACGGGACCGTAAGTTACGAATCCGTAGGTTGGGGTACGTCCCACCGCTGCGAATCCGCCTGCGCGCCGCGGCGTGTCGTGCTGCGACGGCGCGCAACACTGGTGCCTCCACCCCCGG
>NZ_BCRE01000088.1 GCF_001552435.1 Kribbia dieselivorans NBRC 106261 | reverse complement strand
GGTAATACCTCGAACCGGGTGGGGGACGTCGACCCGAAGCATGAGGAGACCAGCGATGTCAGACCTGTTCGAGGGCCCCAGCGCCCCCGCGGACGCCCAGATCGTCACCATCGAGCCCGTCACCGTCGCGGTCGTGCGCAAGACCGTGCCGATGAACCAGTTGGGCGACTTCTACAGCAGCACGTTCCAGGCGGTCGTCGCCGCGGCCGAAGCCCAGGGCATCGCCCTGACCGGAGCGCCGTTCGGCAAGTACGAGGGCATGCCGACCGACACCGCGGACATCACCGCCGGCTTCCCCACCGCGAGCCCGCTGGCCGACGCCGGCGACGTGCACGCCGACACCCTGCCCGGCGGGCGCGTCATCCGGGCGCTGCACCGCGGGCACTACGACACCCTCGCCGACACGTACAACGCCATCTGGCAGTGGTGCCAGGCCGAGGGTCACCACCCCAGCGACGTCATGTGGGAGAACTACGTCAACGACCCGCAGGACCCGAACGACGCCGAAGTCGAGATCATCTGGCCCCTCGCGTCCTCCTGAGGCCCCGCTGCCCCACCGGTTCGAGGTATTACCGACCGCTGCAACGGTCGGTAATACCTCGAACCGCGAGAGGGGCGGGGGGAAGGGGCGGGGGGAATCAGACTAAGCCGAACGCACGCAGCTCCGCCTCGGTCATCAGGCGCGACCGAATCAAGAACCGCACCCCCTCGGGCGCCTCGACCGAGAAGCCGCTGCCCCGTCCCTTGACGACGTCGACCGTCAGATGGGTGTGCTTCCAGTACTCGTACTGGGCGGCCGACATCCAGAACGGCACCGGAGCGTCGAGCCCCTCGACGGCGAGGTCACCCAGGTGCACGTCGGCGGTCTCGGAGGTCATGAACTCCCCCGCCGGATAACACATCGGCGAACTGCCGTCGCAGCATCCGCCGGACTGGTGGAACATCAACGGGCCGTGCTGAGCCGTGAGGCGGCGGAGCAACTCCGCCGCCTCAGCGGTCAGATCGACCCGTCCGAGCAGGTCACTGGACATGGCGTCATCTCACCGCACTTCTCCGCACACCGCATGGGGAATTCGGCTCAGAAGAACCCCAGCGCGTCGGGCGAGTACGACACGAGCAGGTTCTTCGTCTGCTGGTAGTGGTCGAGCATCATCTTGTGGTTCTCGCGACCGATGCCCGACTGCTTGTACCCACCGAACGCGGCGTGCGCCGGGTACTGGTGGTAGCAGTTCGTCCACACGCGGCCGGCCTTGATGCCGCGGCCCATGCGGTAGGCGCGCGAGCCGTCGCGGGTCCACACGCCGGAGCCCAGTCCGTACAGGGTGTCGTTGGCGATCTCCAGGGCCTGCGCCTCGTCGGTGAACGAGGTCAGTGACAGCACGGGGCCGAAGATCTCCTCCTGGAAGATGCGCATCGAGTTCTGGCCCTCGAACACGGTCGGGGTGACGTAGTAGCCCTCGGCCAGGTCACCGTCGAGCACGTTGCGCTCGCCGCCGGTGAGCACCTTCGCGCCCTCCTGCCGGCCGATGTCGAGGTAGGACAGGATCTTCTCGAGCTGGTCGTTGCTCGCCTGCGCACCCATCATCGTGTCGGTGTCGAGCGGGTTGCCCATTTTGATCTTCTCGACCCGGGCGATGGCGTCGGGCACGAAGTCGGCGTAGATCGACTGCTGCACGAGCGCACGCGACGGGCAGGTGCACACCTCGCCCTGGTTGAGCGCGAACATCGTGAAGCCCTCCAACGCCTTGTCGTAGAACGCGTCGCGCTCCTGCGCCACGTCGTCGAAGAAGACGTTCGGCGACTTGCCACCGAGCTCGAGGGTGACCGGGATGATGTTCTGGCTGGCGTACTGCATGATCAGGCGGCCGGTCGTGGTCTCGCCGGTGAAGGCGATCTTCGCGATCCGCGGCGAGCTCGCGAGCGGCTTGCCGCACTCGACTCCGAAGCCGTTGACGATGTTGAGCACACCGGCCGGCAACAGGTCGCCGATCAATTCGGCCAGCTTGAGGATCGACCACGGCGTCTGCTCGGCCGGCTTGAGCACGACCGCGTTGCCCGCGGCCAGCGCCGGCGCGAGCTTCCACACGGCCATGAGGATCGGGAAGTTCCAGGGGATGATCTGCCCGACGACGCCGAGCGGCTCGTGGAAGTGGTACGCGACGGTGTTCTCGTCGATCTCCGAACTCGACCCCTCCTGGCCGCGCAGCACACCGGCGAAGTAGCGGAAGTGGTCGACCGCCAGCGGCAGGTCGGCGTTGAGCGTCTCGCGCACGGCCTTGCCGTTCTCCCACGTCTCGGCGACGGCGAGGGCCTCGAGGTTCTCCTCCATCCGATCGGCGATCCGGTTGAGGATCAGCGAGCGCTCGGCCAGCGAGGCCCGGCCCCACGCGGGCGCGGCGGCGTGGGCCGCGTCGAGGGCGGCCTCGATGTCCTCCGCGGTGCCGCGGGCGATCTCGGTGAACGGCTTGCCGTTGACCGGGCTGATGTTCTCGAACCACTGGCCCTTCTTCGGGTCGACCCAGTTGCCACCGATGAAGTGGCCGTAGCGGGGCTGGACCTGCACGAGCGAGTCAGGCGATCCGGGGGCGGCGTAGATGGTCATGTCGTCTCCCAACGTCGTTGTCTGGAGCCTCCCCACGGCCGGTCTCGGCCGGGGGAGGTTTGTCGACCGTAGGCCGGGCAACGTTGCATCGACGTTGCATGTTTCCCGCGCCCCACGGACAATCGAGGGCATGGCACCGTCGCCGCTGATTTCGCCCACCTCCACGGGTGGGGTGCGCGCTGCCGTGGCCGACTCGTGGGTGCGCTCCGCTGCGGCGGGGGTGCGCGCCGAGCGCATCGACGCTCCGATCACCTTGCCGGAGGACGAGTTGCGCGAGTTTCGCGCGGCCCATCCACTCGCGCAGGTCTTCCCGCTGCTCGATGACGTGCTCGGCCAGACCGCCCGGGACTGTGACGCCGTCATGGCCGTCGCCGACGCGCAGGGGCAGTTGTTGTGGCTGTGTGGCACGAGCGCGGTGCTGCGCCGGGCCGAGTCCATCGGGTTCGTCGAGGGCAGCAACTGGGACGAGCGGCTGGCCGGCACGAACGCGCCCGGCATGGCGCTGCAACTCGATGCCGAGGTCAACATCATCGGAGCCGAGCATTTCCGGCATTCGGTGCAGCGCTGGAGTTGTGCGGCCACCCCGATCCACGACCCGGTCGACCACTCGTTGCTCGGGGTGCTCGACGTCACCGGCGGCGACAACCTCGTCGTGCCGCAGACGATGGCGATGCTGCGGGCGGCCGCACGCATGGCCGAGGCGGAGTTGGCGCGGCAGGCGCTGGTGGCCGGGCAGCGGGCGCAGGGCCAGGGCGCCCCGGGTCGACGCACGCCCGGGGTGGCGACGTGGTCGGCCGGGCTCGACGACGCTCCGGTACCGCGCTCCGATCTCAGCGCCCGGATCGAGGCGTTGGGGCGTGATGAGGCGCTGCTGACCATCGATGACGGTCGGGGGCACCGCTCGACGCTGCGGCTGAGCCGGCGGCACAGCGAGATCCTCGTGCTGCTCGCCGCCACGCCGCGCGGGTTGTCCGGCGATGAGCTCGCGGTACTCGTGTACGAGGAGGAGATCAGCCCGTCGACGTTGCGGGTCGAGCTGGGCCGACTGCGCTCCGCCCTGGGCGACGAGTTGCTCACCTCGCGCCCGTACCGCCTCGATGCGGCGGTGGCGGCCGATTGGCTCGCCGTCGACTCGCGTCTGTCGGTCGGTGACATTGGCGGAGCGATGCGTGGTTACCGCGGTCCGCTGCTGCCGGGGTCGGTGGCGCCCGGCATCGTGCGACTGCGGCAGTCGATCGAGGGGTCGTTGCGCCAGGCGGTGCTGACCAGCGCCCAGCCGGACCTGATGTCGACGTGGACGCGCAGCGGGTGGGGCGCCGACGACTACGACATGTGGCAGGCGCAGGGGCGCGCGCTCGGCGCGAATTCGCCACTGCGGCCCATGGTCGCGGCCCAGCTCACACGTCTGGATCGCGAGCTGGGCGTCGGTCGGTGAGCGAACACGAGGTGACCGATCAGAAGTCGTGACCGATCAGAAGTCGCTGACTCTCAAAAATCGGTGACGATCGCGTGGTGCACCACGCGCCAGCGCCAGCCGTCACGCACGACGCGCTGCTGCAGCCGACCGCTGGTCGTCACGCGCGGGCGGTTCTTGCCCGGTTCGAGCCGGAAGTAGTAGGCCCGCACGTCGTACACGCCGGCCTCGTCGGGGCCGTCCCAAAGGATGTTCGTCACGTGGTGCTTGGTCAGCCGCCGCCCGTTGCCGTCGGGCGCAATGAGCCGCCCCTCGTAGAACGCGCGCACCTGCGCCGGGTCGGTGATCTCGGCTCCGCCGATGGTGACGACGGCCCCGTCGAGCACGTCGAGGACCGTGTCGAGGTCCTTGACGTCGACCGCCTCGAAGTACGTGGCGAAGTGGGTGGACAGGGTGGCGTGGATCTCGGCGTAGTTCATGCTCGGCCCCTCGGGCGTGGTCGTGACGCGGGTCGTGTGGACGCAAGAGGAACGCTAGTCGGTCACGTCCGGAGCAGCGCGGCGACCTCGTCGTCGGTCGTCGCGGTGAAGTCGTCGTAGTGCGTGCCGACGGAGTGGAACGGCTCGGGGCGGGCGAGCACGATGATCGAGTCGGCTGCGTCGCTCCACTGGGGCTGCTCGGGGAAATCGACCGGGGCGAGGGGCACGGCGAGCACGACCCGCTGCGCTCCGAGGTGGCGCGCGACCTGGCAGGCGACCAGCGCGGTCGCGCCGGTGGCCACACCGTCGTCGACGATGAGCGCGGTTGTGCCGGTCAGGTTCGCGGGCGGAGCGCCGTGGCGCAGCCGATCGATGCGACGCGCCAACTCGAGTCGCTCGCGATCGGCGACCGCGCGCACCTCCGCCATCGTCACCGACCCGCGGTCGAGGGAGGCCTCGTCGACGACCTCGAACCCGCCCTCACCGATCGCGCCCACCGCGAGTTCGGGTTGCCACGGCGCGCCGAGTTTGCGCACGACGATGACATCGAGCGGAGCGTCGAACGCCCGGGCGACCTCGGCCGCGACCGGGACGCCGCCGCGCGGGAGGCCCAGGACGACGAGGTCCGGGCCGCGCAGGTCGGGGTGGTTCCGGGCGAGGTGTCGGGCCAGGCGGCGTCCGGCGTCGACGCGATCGACGAACTCAGCCCGGCCCCACAGCGTCATGGCGTGCTGGTGTCGGTGCGGTCGTGACCCAGGTACGCCATCGCCGCGACGACGACGGCTTCGGTGCTCGTGTCGAGCGTCGGCTGGAGCAGCGGGGCGAAGCGCGGGTTGTGGTTCGGCACGCCCTCGCCGGGGTTGAAGCCGCCCACGCCCCACATCGAGTACGGGGTGCCGAACGCGTCGGGGACGCGGCTGAAGTCCTCGCTGGCGGTGACGCGGCCCAGGTCGATGACGCGGTCGGCGCCGAAGTGGGCGGTGAAGGCCCGGCGCACCGTCGCGGTGACGTCGGCGTCGTTGTCGGTCAGCGGGTAGCGGTCGTAGTACTCGAACGTCGGCGGCTGCGGGGAGCGCGCGGCGTCGCACTCGGCGCGCACGATGCGTTCGATGCCGTCGATGATCGCGGCGCGGACGTCCTCGTCGTAGGTGCGCAGGTTGAGGAGCATCGTCGCGTGGTCGGGGATGACGTTGCTCTTGGCGCCGGCATTGAGGGCCCCGACGGTGACGACGCCGAAGTCGCCGGGGGCGATCTCGCGGGCGACGATCGTCTGCAGGCGCACGACGATGGTCGCGGCGAGGACGACCGGGTCGACGCTCAGGTGCGGCATCGAGCCGTGCGAGCCCTTGCCGAACACGGTGATCTTGATGCTGTCGCCGGCTGAGAGCATCGGGCCGGGCTGCACGCCAACGACGCCGGCGTCGTGGTTGAGCACGTGTTGGGCCAGGGCGACGTCCGGGCGGGGAATCGCCCCGGTCAGGCCGGCGTCGACCATGGCAGCGGCGCCGGCGGCGGTCTCCTCGCCGGGCTGGAAGAGGGCCATGAACGTGCCGGACCACGTGTCGCGCGCCGCGGCGATGAGCTCGGCGGCACCCAGCAGCGAGGCAACGTGGAAGTCGTGGCCGCACGCGTGCATGACGCCGACGGTCTCGCCGCTGGCCTCATCGAGTGCGGTGACGGTCGAGGCGTAGGGCAGCCCGGTGTCCTCGACGACGGGGAGGGCGTCGAAGTCGGCACGGTGGAGGACGACCGGGCCGTCGCCGTTCTCGAGGATGCCGACGACGCCGCCGCCGATCTCGATGACGCGGTAGTCGAGGGCGCGCAGGCGGTCGGCGATCAGGGTGCGCGTGCGCGTCTCCTGCATGCTGAGTTCGGGGTGGGCGTGGAGGTCCTTGTACAGGTCCTCCTGCGCGGGGCGGAGGTCGTCCAGTCCGGAGAGCACGGTGGCGGCGGCAGACATGTGGGCTCCTTGCGCGGCTGCGGCGTGGTCAATGGTCGGGTGTGACTCTCCTGACGTTATGACACGATGCCGGAACACGGTGGCGCGCGGTGTGCGTTGATACCGACATGTTCCACGTGACCGAGGCCGGAGTGCGCCTGTCCATCGTCGATCCCGGCGATGCGCCGCGCACGTGTGTCGTGCTGCTCGGGCACATGGCGTGGCTCGAACCGTTCGAGTTGCAGCGCTTCGAGCTGCTCGCGGCCGAACTGCGCTCCCGCCTCGTCGTCGTCGAGAGCGCGGGCCTGGGCGAGAGCGCGCCCCTGAGCTGGGCGGAGCGCCGTGCGCTGCTGGCCGGCCATTACCGCCCGGTGGCCTCGCGGTTGCTCAACGCGGTCGGCGAGGTGGTCCCGGCCGGTGAGTCGCTCGACCTCATCGGCTACTCCATGGGCGCCACCATGGCCTCGGCCATCGCGGCGGTCGACCCGGCGCGGTTCACGTCACTGACGCTCGTCGAACCCGTGGGATTCCGCGCGTGGAACCCGATCCAGCTCATCGCGGCGGTCTACCACGAGTCGAAGTCCACCCCGGAGTACCTCGTCGAGACCGCCGGGCACGGAGCGTCGATCCCGGCGCCGTGGCAGCACAACCCGCTGGCGCCGTCGCCGCGACGCAACCTGCTCGACCAGTCGCTGCTCGGCGGTGGACTGAGCTGGGGTCGCACCGACGGTGACCTGCGCGCGGTCGTCGGGCACGACGCCGCTCCGAGCGTGCTGCTCATCCACGGCGACAACAGCCGCCTCTCCCCCGCCGCCGCGGTGCAGTCGCTGGGGCAGAGCCTCGCGGCGACCGGAGCGCACGTGAACACGGTCCAGGTGTCCGGCGGTCACGGCCTGTGGCACTCGCTGCCGCGCGTGCAGGGGCTGGCTCGCGAGATCACGACGCACTGGGGTCTGCTGCCCGTCTGAGCCTAGGGTCCTGCCTGCTGCCGTTGGTGGAAGTCGGTGCGGGTGGTTGAGCATGAGTGCTCAACGTGACTGCACCAGGTCTCAGAACTTGCGTAGCCGGTCGGGGCTTCCCAGAGGCGGACCGCCTTCTGGCCGAATCACTGTGTAGTCCAAGGACTCAAGCGTCTTGGCGGCGTCCTCCGGCGCATCGCGTACGGCGGCCCTGGTCTGGATGCGACGCCAGTCCTCACGGCCTGCCTCAAGGCTCTCAACCCAACGGGGTTCGTGGTCGACCCCGAACTCCTCGACGGCCATGTGCAGCACGTCCTCAAGCGCGGGGCGAAACCGGGGTCCACCCACGGGGAGGTGCAGATCCGCGTGTTGCGCCTTGCCCTGCGAGGCTCGGCGAGCGTGCTCTTGCCCGTCCTCGTGGCGGTGCCGGCGTCGGTCATGACGTCAAGAATGCGCTGGTCGTCCGTGTGCACGTGCACGTGTGCGACGGGGCGGTGCCGATGCGCGCCTTGGGTGAATTCATAGCGGATGAGCGCAGGAGTCTCGCCGTATCGGTAGAGCCAAAACTCGGATTGGTTGACTCGGGTGAACGCTTCCGGGCCGTCCCAACCGCATTCATAGCGCACCGTCAGGGCCAGAAATGGTGCGCCCTTCTTCGTCAAGGTCAAGCCTTCGTCTGCTGCGGTCTCGACGACGAAAAGAGTTCCGCCACGGTGGGTGGCTTCGAGCGGCTGATCAGCCAAGTCGGGCAGGACACCCTTCAAGGTCGCGTTGACGCGCCCGACGAAGGCGTTGACCTGCGCGCCCAGAGGGCCTGCATTCACTCCCCGAGCAGATAGTCGAGCGTGCGCAGTCGGTTTACGCGTCCGATCTGCTGGAAGTTGAGGTCTCCCGACAGTGTGAGGTTCCGCAACTCCTCGCGGTCGTCCGTCTCGAAGCGAGTGCGCATCTCATCGACAAGTTCTTCGCGCTCAGTCTCTGCCTCGCGCCGAGTAAGCGTCTCTACCGTCATGGCGATCACCCCCGAATGCGGCCCGCCTTTTCGGGTGGAGTGTTCCCGCAAAAGTGGATGCTTGAATTAGGCTGCGAGTTCGTTGATGTGTCGTAATCCTAGTTCGTATTCGTTGGGTGTCAAGTAGCCGAGGGTGGAATGGCGCCTGGCGTTGTTGTAGTAGCTCTCGATCCAGGTGAATGTGTGTTTCTTCAGCGTTTTCAGGTTGGGCCAGGGTCGGGTGTGGATGAGTTCCTTCTTGTAGGTCGCGAAGAACGATTCGGCTACGGCATTGTCGTAGCAAACCCCCGTTCGTCCGAGTGATCGGCGAATATGGTGGAGCTTGCAGTACTCGGTGAACTCGGTCGAGGTGTATTGAACTCCCCGGTCTGAGTGGAATATGACGCCCTCGGGTGGTTGGCGGTGCATGATGGCCATGTCCAAGGCGTCGGTGACCAGTGAGGTGCGCATATGGGTGTCGATGGCCCAGCCAACGATTTTTCGGGAATGTAGATCGATGACGGTCGCCAGGTATGCCCACCCCTGCCACGTCTTGATGTACGTGATGTCCCCACACCATTTCTGGTCCCTGGTGGCGGCGGTGAAGTCCCGGCCGATGAGGTCGGGAGCGGGTACCGGGGCTGGCCCGCCGATGGTGGTGCGCCGCCAAGCCTTGGGGTGACGTCCCTGTAGTCCCAGGGCCTGCATCAGTCGCCAGACCCGCTTCTGACCGACCCGGTGCCCGGCCGCAGCGAGTCCGGCGTGGACACGCCGCACGCCCGGGTTGCCGGCCAGGGTGGCGTGCAGGTGCTTGATCACCTCGCTCAGGGTCGCGTCGCTTTGCGCGCGCGCCGACACTGGGGTCGCGCGCCACTTGTAGAAACCCGACGTGGACACGCCCAACTCGGTGCACATGAATGCCACCGGATAGGAACCCGAATCCGCCCAGTCCGCGATTGCAGCAAACTTCACTGCTGGTCTTTCGCGAACCAGGTCGCTACTTTTTTTGCGAAGCTCACCTGCATCTGCAAGTGCGCATTCTCGGCCTTGACTGCCTTGTTCTCCTCCCGCAACCGGTCCAACTCGGCACGTTCGGTCTCGGTCAACGGCGACTGTGGGTCCACCTGGCCCTTACGGGCGTCACGTTCCTTCTTCACCCATTTACCCAACGTCATCTCGTGCGCGTCAATATTCCGCGCTACCTCCGCGACGGTATGCCCATCGTCGAGTACCAATGATACTGCGTTCGCCTTGTACTCGTCGGTGAAACGACGACGCGTCGATCCCATAATCCGGTTTCCTTTCCATTCAGGAAACACGCAAGCCAATCCCACTATCCACCAAACCGGGGACGGTCCAGGGCTCTATCAGAACACTATCGCGGGTCCCTCCGACGGCGGAGGATCCCGACAAGGATCCGCAACCGCTGTCGTCGCTCACCTGCGTTCTCCGGCTACTGCTGGTTCTGGTCGCCGCTCTGCGACTTCTTGGCCTGACCCGGCGGAGTCTCGGGCGGCCCGTTGCGCTCGGACGGCGGCGTGCTCGTTGATGGCGTCGTGGTTGATGGGGTCGTCGTCGGCGGTGGAGTGCTGGTCGTCGGCGGCGGCGTGCTGGTACTCGGTGACGGAGTCGTGGTCGGCGAGGTGGTCGAGGGCGTCGTTGAGGACGGGGTGGTCGAGGTCGGCGTGGTCGATGACGGCGTGGTCGAGGGCGTCATCGAACTCGACGAACTGGACGGTGACGTCGACGACGATCTGGTCGACGAACTTGATGTCGAGTTCTGGGTCGGCGTGACCGGGTCATTGTTGCCACCCGGCAGCCCCCACACGAGGTAGGCCATCAACAGGAGCACCGCGAGCGCAGCCAGACCCAACACCCAGGGCACCCAGCCGCCCTTTCGACGTGCGTCACGACGCTCCGCTCGCGTGGCGGGCATGGGATCCGCGTCCCCATGCATCCCCGCCGCCACGGGCATCACCTGCGTGCCGTCGGTCACAGCAGCCAGCCGCTCGGTCGGCGCTCCGCCCACCACCACCGGCGGCGGGACGATCATCGTCGCCGTCGCCTCGCCCGCCCCAGAAAGCCCAACGTCGATCCGGTCGATGACGACCTGCGCCGACGCCGGTCGCGCCGCCGGGTCCTTGGCCAGCAGGTCCGCGACGAGGTCGTCGAGCCATGCCGGCACGTCTGGCACCGACGCGGAGATCCGCGGCGCCGGGGTCTGCACCTGCTGCATCACCACGGCCAGGGGCGCGCCTCCGGTGAACGGCGGCCGACCGGTGAGCATGAACGTCAACACGCACCCAAGCGCGTACAGATCGGAGCGCGGATCGAGCGGGTGGGCCTGCGCCTGCTCGGGCGACATGTACTCCGGAGACCCGACGACCTGCTGCGTCGCGGTCAACCCCACCGGCTGCGCCTCGTCCAGCAGGCGGGTGATGCCGAAGTCGAGCACCCGCACCCGCCGGCTCGGCCCGTACATGATGTTGGCCGGTTTGATGTCGCGGTGCAGCACCCCCTGGGCGTGGGCGGAGCCGAGTGCGGCCGCGACCCCACGCGCGACCGCCGCGGCCTCGTCCGAGGGCAGCGGACCGCGCTCCCTCACCGTCTGGGTCAACGTCGGGTCGTCGACGAGCTCCATGACGAGGTAGCCGGTGCCGTTCTCGACGCCAAAGTCGTGCACGGTGACGATGGCCGGGTGCTGCAGCCGGGCCGTGACGCGGGCCTCCATCGTGAAGCGTTCGGCGGTGGTCGCGTCGTCGCGGGAGAGGTCGACCTCCTTGAGCGCGACATCCCGGCCCAGGCGCAGGTCGTGGGCGCGCCAAACGGTGCCCATGCCGCCCCGGCCGATGACGGTGTCGAGGCGGTAGCGGCCGGCGATGATGCGTGGCTCCATGGGGGACATCCTCCCCGACGTGCGGCGATGACGGAGAATCGTGGAAGGATGACGCAGCGTGAGGACTCCTGACCTGCCCGCTCGCGCGCGTGGCCTGGCCCGCCGTGTCGTC
>NZ_BCRE01000087.1 GCF_001552435.1 Kribbia dieselivorans NBRC 106261 | reverse complement strand
TTATGACCACGTTTCGCCTCTGATGGGAGCAGACATGGCCTTGCACAACGTCGTCATCGCCGACCTGACCTCTCTGGTGGGTCAGCGCCTCGGCCCCACCGACCCGGTGAAGATCGATCAGGACATGATCGACTCGTTCGCCGACGTGACGCGAGATCGTCAGTGGATTCACGTGGATCCGCAGCGCGCGGCCCAGAGCACGTTTGGCTCGACCATTGCCCACGGGTATTTGACCCTGTCGCTCGCGATCCACTTCTTCTGGGAACTCCTCGACGTCACCGACGCCGAGGCCATCATCAATTACGGCCTCGAGAAGGTGCGCTTCCCAGCACCGCTCCCCGTCGGGCGAGAACTCGTCATGTATGCCACTGTGAACGAGGTCAAGGCGATTCCCGGAGGAGCGAATGTCACCTCCACGTGGGAACTCACCGAGCCGGGGGCCGCGCGTCCCGCATGCGTGGCCCAGCCGATCTTCCGTTACACAGGGGGGAACCCATGACAGAGCACAACCGGCCCGATGCCGGCGACCCGATCACACCCTCGGCCGTACCCGAGGCGCATGGCCCGCAGCCGCGGGTCCAATGGCCGCCGATGCCGGTCGACGCGGCCCGTCGCGCCGCGTTGGAGGCGACCGCGAAGTATGACCCCCTCGGTTTGCTGCCGGCGACCAAGCAGGTGCTGGGCCGGGCCCTGAAGAACCCGGTCGCCCTGACGGCGGCCACCACGAGGTTCTCCACCGGAGTGGTGCAGGCCGGCCTGGCCGCGGCCGCTCGGGCTGCGGGGGTGGAGACCACGGCGATTGTCCCCGACGACCCGAAGGACCGCCGCTTCGGCAACCGGGCGTGGAAGGACAACGCCGGATACTTCGCCATCCAGCAGATGTACGCGTTGACCTGCAACCTGGTCGACGAGGTACTCGCCGCGGGCAACAACGACGATGACGTCCACGATCGCAAGGCGGCCTTCGGTGCCCGCCTGGCGGTCGAGGGGTTGTCGCCCACGAACTTCCCGCTCACCAATCCGGATGTGCTGACGCGGGCGATCGAGACCGGCGGGCTCTCCCTGGTCCGTGGGGCCAAGTTCTTCGTCGAGGACCTGATGGAGCGCGGCGGGTTGCCCTCGCAGGTCGACGACTCCGGTTTCACCGTCGGCGGGAACCTCGCGTGCACGCCGGGCAAGGTCGTCTATCGCAACGACCTGATGGAGGTCCTGCAGTACACCCCCCAGACCGAGCAGGTGCACGAGATCCCGCTGCTGTTCAGCCCGCCGTGGATCAACAAGTACTACGTCATGGACCTCGCGCCGGAGCGCAGCCTGGTCGAGTGGGCGATTCGCCACCAGCGCACGGTCTTCATGATCAGCTACCGCGACCCGGACGAGTCGATGCAGCACCTGGGGATGGACGACTACCTCGAACAGGGTGTTCTCACGGCCATCGACGTGGTCCGGGACATCACCGGCCACGAGAAGATCGACCTCCTCGGGCTGTGTCTGGGCGGGGCGATGGTCACGATGGCCACCGCTCACCTGGTCGCTCGCGGGGATGACCGGGTCAACTCGCTCACGACGATGAACAGCCTGCTCGACTACTCCAACCCGGGCGAGCTCGGCATCATGGTCGACGACGCCACGTTGGAGCGCCTCCAGGTACGCATGGACGCCAAGGGTGGCGTGCTGCCGGCCAAGGACATGGCCACGGCGTTCGACGTCCTCCGGCCGCGCGACCTGATCTTCCGGTACATCCCGACGCGGTGGCTCATGGGTGAGGAGTCTCCGGCGTTCGACGTGCTCGCCTGGAACGTCGACGCCGTGCGGATGCCGGCCGACATGCACGCCTCGTACCTGCACTCCCTCTATGGGGAGAACCTGTTGGCCAAGGGCGAGTACGTCATCGGCGGCGTCAAGCTGGATCTCTCGCAGATCAAGATCGATGGCTATGTCGTCGGGGCGATCAACGATCACATCGTGCCGTGGACGTCCTCGTTCCAGGCGGTGCGCCTCCAGGGTGGCACGGTCCGGTACGTCCTCTCCAGCGGCGGGCACATCGCCGGTGTGGTCAACCCGCCCGGGCCGAAGGCCTGGTATGAGGCCCTCGAGCCGGGCAAGGATGCCGGCAGCCCGGCCGACTCCGACGCGTGGAAGGCCTCGGTGGAACGACACAAGGGTCACAGCTGGTGGGAGGACTGGGCCGTGTGGAGCAGCGAGCGGGCCGGGGCGTTGATCGACCCGCCGTCGATGGGCAGCGACACCCATCGGATCCTCGGCGAGGCACCGGGGCGGTACGTGCACGGGGGGTGAGCCCCGGGCGTGGTGGGTCGCCCGACAACCTCTGCGTACGGAGCTCCGTGCGCGGGGGTTGTCGTGTTAGCAGGCGACGTGTTAACCTTGCTAACAGCACGACCCCCCAACATTTAGGAGCGCATCATGAACGAGGAGTTCACCAAGATGGCCGAGAACATGACCCCCGACTTCGAGCAGGCTGCCGGTCGCGTCCGCGACCTCAACGAGAAGATCATCGAGGCCGCCAAGAACAACGGCACCGCTTCGCTCGACTTCTACGAGAAGACCCTCACCGACGTCCTGCAGTTCTCGCAGCAGGCCGCCGACGCCACCCAGGTCGACCTGATCAAGGCGATCACCACCGCTCACGTCAACTACATCACCGACGTGACCAAGGCCTGGACCAACGCCGCGCGCGACATCCTCAAGTGATTCGCCTCTCCTCGGGGTTACGATCCCGAGGAGGCGATGACGCAGCACTGGCCTGCTGCCCTCCCTTGGGCGGCAGGCCAGTCCTCTGCCCGGAACGATCCACCCTGTGAGGAAGGACGCGGCATGGCCGTGACGACCCATGACACCCGAGGCCGCGGCAACGGCGCCGCCGCGAAGCCTGCCGTGCCGTTCGAGCCCATTGTCGGGGCGCACCTCGAGCACGTGATGGAGAAGCAGTCCACCCAGTGGCTCTTCGCCCCGTTCGATGCCGCCGCCGTGTGGGCGACCAACTGGGTCGACTACTGGACCCGGGCGATGAAGCGCCGCGCGACGCCGCTGGACGTGGCCTCGGACGTGGTCCGGTTCTGGTCCACGGTGACCGCGCGGCCGAACCCGAAGTGGGTCACCGAGCACCGGGTCGCCGCGCAGTGGCCCGTCGCGCGACTGCTCGACTTCTCCGACGGCACTGGGGGCATCCCGACGCTGCTGCTGCCGCCCCAGGCCGGTCACGCCTCGACGATCGTCGACTACAGCCCGCAGCAGAGTCAGGTGCGGTTCGCGCTGCGCAGCCTGGAGCAGGTCTACGTGCTCGAGTGGCTCGGCGCCACCGAGGAGACGAAGAACACCCGGATCGAGGACTACATCGCGATCATGGACGAGGCCGTGGCCGCACTGGGCGGCCGGGTCAACCTCGTCGGCGACTGCCAGGGCGGGTGGCTGGCCACGATCTACGCCGCGCTGCGACCCCAGGCCGTCACGACGCTGACGATCGGTGCCGCGCCCATCGACTTCCAGGCCGGCAATGCCTCGATCCACGACTGGGTGGAGCGTTTCGGCATGATGCCTGACCCGATGGCGGTCTACAAGGCGCTGGTCAAGGGCGGTCACGGCGTGCACCGCGGCGAGAACCAGATCACCGGCTTCAAGATGATGGAGCCGGCCGGCGAGGCCGAGCGGTTCGCCGACCTGTGGGGCAACATCGGCAACGAAAGCTATGTCGAGCGCTACCTCGACTTCGTCGCCTGGTTCGAGACGCCGCAGGCGATGCCCGGGGCGTTCTACCTGTGGACCGTCGAGCACCTGTTCGTCAACAACGAACTCATTCAGGGCACGTTGGAGGTCGGCGGCGAGAAGGTTGACCTGGGTCGGATCACGGTGCCGCTGTACCTGCTGGCCGGCACGCGCGACCACATCACCCCGCCGGAGCAGGTGTGGGCGCTGGCCGAGTACGCCGGCACCCCGCGCGAGCACGTGCACGGCCGGTTCTTCGAGGCGGGCCACCTGGGGCTGTTCATGGGCAGCCGTCCGTTGGTGGAGCACTGGGCGCCGATCTTCGCCGACATCGCCGGGGAGAACGAGCGACTGCTCAACCGCGAGGCGCAGGCGCGTGCGGCCGAGACGGAGGCGCGCACGGCTCCGGTCGTGACGGAGGCAGCGCCGGTCGTGACGGAGGCAGCCCCGGCCAAGAAGTCGACGCCGGTCAAGAAGGTCACCGCGAAGAAGGCCGCGCCGGCAAAGACAGCCGCGCCGGTCAAGGCCGCGCCGCCGGCCAAGACCACGCCGCCGAAGACGGCTCCCGAGGCGGGCGAGGGCGGGGCTGACACACTGACCCCATGAGTGAACCGATCGACCCTGCCGACGCCGAAGGCGTGATCCGCTGGAAGATCACGGAGCTCACGTCCTTGGCTCGGCAGGTCGATCCGGTCATGGCCCGGCCGGGGCTCTACGTCATCCACTTCGCCAACGGAGACGCGTGGGTGGGCCGAACGGTCGACCTGCCGCACTCCTTCTCCGCCATGCGTCGCCGGTGGCCGGAGGACATCGAGGCGATCGAGTACGTGCCGGCCCTGGTGCACGAGATGGCGCACGCGCAGGACACGATCGTCACAGCGCTGCGGGGGCACGGCTCGCGCGTGCGCAACGTGCTTCTCGACGGGCTCGCGGCCAGTCCGGTGCTCTTCGACCGCACGGTCGATCCGGTGGCGCAGGTCGGGTGGCTGCTCGGGGAAATGGTCCTTCTCGATCCGGCCGACCGGGCCGCGCTGTCGGCGCACCGATCGGCCGGCGACGACTACGGCACCGATCAGGTGCTGGCCTACGGACGGTTGGCCGAGTCGGAGACGTTCCCCCACGTGTTCCTCGCCGCGGCCACATTCGTCGATGTGGCGCTCCCCGCCGCCGACCAAACGGAGGAGCGTTGGTGGAGCCTGGCAGTGCTCCCCGAGTCCGCGGTTGGCCCGACGCAGCCCCGGCTGGTGTCCGTGCGCGTGGGCGGCACCGAGGTCTTCGGGCTGTCAGCCGTCTCGACCTCGGTGGGTCCGCGCGCGGACGGGGACCTGTTCCTCGCGGCCGGGACCCAGGTGCCACGGGCGCTGGCCGATCGGGTCGAACCCGTGGTCCTCGACGGCGGCGATGCCGGCCCGACGGAGGCGCTGCGCCTGCCTGTCGAGTCCTCGGACGAGGCGGTCCTGCTGCTGCTCGAGGAACCCGACGTCCTGCTCGGCGTGCGTCTGCTCGTCCTGGACCTGATGCGCCGAGGCTCCGGCGCCCTGCGCCACGATCACAACACCCCGATGGCCGACGCCCTGTTCGACTACATGGAGGCGGCGTCGGGAGAAGAGGACGACGGCTCGAATTGACGGTCCGTAAGGTAAGCCTTACCTTACGGATTGGCCCCGAGTTGTCGGTCGCCGCCTCATCTGATCGTCGTGACCGAACAGGACCCCCCATGCCGCTGCTCCCCGCTCGCCGTGTCACCCCTCGTCGTCTCGCTTCGCGCCGTCTCGCTTCGCGTCGTCTGGCCGTGGTGGCCACCGCCACGATGGCCGGTGCTGCTCTGCTGAGCGCCTGCTCGACCTCGAGCGCCGACCCGAACCCCGCCCCCTCGGCGTCGGGCACGACCGCCGGCCCGACCCAGAGCGCCCAGGCCCGGAAGGCGACCTCGACCTACCAGCGCTACGTCAAGGCCGAGGCGGCTGCCCTGGTCACCGGCACGGAGCAGTTCGTCGCTGCGGTCAAGGCCGGGGACACGAGCCGCGCGAAGGCGCTGTACCCGACCGCACGCTCCCACTTCGAGCGCATCGAGCCGGTCGCGGCCTCCTTCGGCGACCTCGACCCGCGCATCGACGGGCGTGAGGACGGACTGGAGGAAGGCGAGACGTTCGGCGGCTACCACCGGTTGGAGAAGGACCTCTGGCGCACCGGCCTGACCGCGGAGTCCAGCAGGGTCGCCGACCAACTGCTCGCCGACGTCGAACTCCTGGCCAAGGAGGCCCAGGGCGCGACGTTCCAGCCCATCGACCTGGCCAACGGGTCGAAGGCGCTCCTCGACGAGATGGCCAGCGGCAAGGTCACCGGCGAGGAGGAGCGCTACTCCCACACCGATCTGTACGACTTCGCCGCCAACCTGGACGGCTGCACGACCGCGCTCGCCGCGCTCACCCCGATGATCACCGCGAGTGACCCGACGCTGGCCGCCACGATCGCCGACCGGCAGAAGGCCCTCGAAAAGGTGCTCGCGCAGCACCGCACCGGCCGCGACGGGTGGCAGTCCTACACGGCGTTGACCGACCGCGACGTCAAGGAACTCTCGGCCGCGCTGGACGCCTACAGCGAGGCGGCCGCCCAGGCGGCGGCCGCGGTCGCCTGATGTCCGGTGTCTCCCGCCGCAGCATGGTCGGCCTGGGGGCCGGAGCGCTGTTGGCCGGCGGGTTGGCCGCCACCCAGGGTGGATCGGGGCCGGCCGCCGCGGGCGCATTCGGCACGGCCGGCGACGGGGCAAACCCGGCCGACCTGACGTACGACTTCCGCGGCGAGCACCAGGCCGGCATCGTCACCGAGACGCAGGAGTCGCTCCACCTCGTGGCCCTCGACGTCGTGACGACCGACGCCGATGCCCTGCGCGACCTGCTCACCGCGTGGACCGACGCCGCCGAACGCATGACCCAGGGCAGCGAGGCGGTTGCCGGTGGAGTCGACGGCGGCGGCCCGTACGGCGTGCCCAAGGACACCGGAGAGGCGCTCGACCTCGCGCCGCATGGCCTGACCATCACCATTGGGTACGGCCCCGACCTGTTCGACGACCGCTTCGGCCTGGCCGACCGGCGACCGAGCGGGCTGCGCGACCTCCCGCCGTTCGCCGGCGATCGACTCGACCCACGGCGCTCCGGTGGTGACCTGTGTATCCAGGCCTGCGCGAACGACCCCCAGGTCGCCGTCCACGCCGTGCGCAACCTCGTGCGGATGGGCTTCGGGGTCGTGCAGGTGCGCTGGAGCCAACTCGGCTTCGGCCGCACCTCCGCCACCTCGACGAGCCAGCCGACCCCCCGCAACCTCTTCGGTTTCAAGGACGGCACCGCCAATCTCAAGGCCGAGGACCCGGCCGCCCTGGCCGAGCACGTGTGGATCGACCCGGCCGATCTGCGCTCCGCCACCGCCCGCTGGGCCGGTGGCACGTACCAGGTCGTGCGCCGCATCCGCATGCGGATCGAGATCTGGGACCGGACCAACCTCCAGGAGCAAGAGCTCGTGTTCGGGCGAACCAAGCGCGAAGGAGCGCCGTTGGGGCAGGCCCGGGAGTTCGACGCGCCCGACTTCCACGCCACCGCGCTCGACGGCGCTGCGCACATCGACGCGCGATCGCACGTGCGCCTGGCCCACGCGGACCACCTCGGCGGCATCAAGATCCTGCGCCGTGGCTACAACTTCACCGACGGCAGCGACGACCTCGGACACCTGGACGCCGGGCTGCTGTTCATCGCCTTCTGCCGGGACGCCCACGGCCAGTTCGTGCCGATGCAGCGCGCGCTCGCCCGTGCCGACCGGTTGAACGAGTACATCGAGCACACCGGATCGGCGATCTTCCTCTGCCCGCCCGGCCTGCGCGGCGGGGAGGATTGGGGTCGGCAGCTGTTCGGCTGAGCGTCAGTTCGGTACGCGCACGATCAGCGACGCCGGGTCGACCTCGACCTCGACGTGCGACACCTCGCCGACCGCGTCGCCGTCGATCTGGAAGTGGTGCGGCTCCTCCAGGTCGATGGTGCACACCGCTCCGGTGAACCGCTCGAGCCGACGCTCGGTCGAGCGGGTCAGCACCGCGCCGATGACCTTGACCCACTCGAACGTCGTGCGCGGTGACAGCACCGCCACGTCGAGGATCCCGTCATCGACCTGCGCGTCGGGCAGGAACGGGATCCCGCCCTGCAGTTCACCGCAGTTGCCGATGATGACGCTGCGCACCCGCTTGGGCCGCGGCAGCGATCCGGTCATCGAGATGCGCACGTTGAACCGATGACCGATGACGTGCTTCATACCGGAGACGATGTAGGCGGGCCACCCGATCGCGCCCTTGAGGTTCTCGTTCGTGTCCGCCATGACCGTGGCGTCGAACCCGACTCCGGCCATGACCAGACCGACCTCGGGAGCGCCGTG
Source organism: Kribbia dieselivorans NBRC 106261 (assembly GCF_001552435.1). Classification (GTDB taxonomy): domain Bacteria; phylum Actinomycetota; class Actinomycetes; order Actinomycetales; family Dermatophilaceae; genus Kribbia; species Kribbia dieselivorans. The sequence continues at coordinate 29,039 of NZ_BCRE01000087.1, read as the reverse complement.
ATCGGCCGTGATGCGCAGGATGTCGATCTTCTTGTTGCGTCCGGTGCAGGCGACCTCGAAGGCGTCATCGACCGAGTCGATCGGCAGACCGAGGTTGCGCGCCAGCAGGTTGCCGGTGCCGCCGGGCAGCAGACCCATCGGCGTCGACGTGCCGGCCAGCCCGGTCGCGACAGCGCGTACGGTCCCGTCCCCACCCAGCGGGCAGATCAGGTCCACGCCGGCCTCGAGCGCCTCGGCGACCTGACCCTCGCCCGGGTCGTCCTCGGTGGTCTCGAGGATGAGCGGGTCGCCCCACCCCAGACGCTGGGACATGATCGTCAGGCGGGTGCGCGTGTCGTCGACGCCGACCTTCGTCGGGTTGACGATGACCGCGGCCCGGCGCGCACGAGACTCCGCTTGGGCGGCCTGCGGCGTGCGGCGGGTGAAGAAGGAACGATGGGGGCGCGTGGTGGCGCGCCGATCAGCCATCGGTGCCCGCCTCGGGGCCGGTTTCAGCGCCGGATTCAGCGCCGGTTTCAGGGCCGACGACGGGTCCCGCCGCGAGCCGCGCGGACGCGCCGGCCGAGCCGCGCCGGGCGAGCCACAGATTGAGGGCGACGAGCAGCCCCACCACGACGACGATGAGCGCCAGAAAGGTCCATGAGCCTTGCACACGATGACGCTACCTCAACCTCGCCGAGCGGTCCGGTGAACCCTTGGGCAGGATGGGTTCATGGTGTCGCAGACCAAGCCTCGTCGGATCGCCGTGCTGACCTCCGGTGGGGACGCCCAGGGGATGAATGCCGCGGTGCGCGCGGTGACTCGCACCGGAGTCCGGTTCGGGGCCGAGGTGTTCGCCATCCGGGAGGGGTTCCACGGCCTCGTTGAGGGTGGTGACCACATCACCCAGTTGGGTTGGGACGACGTCGGCGGCATCCAGCACCGCGGCGGCACCGTCATCGGCACCGCCCGCTCGGCCCTGTTCCGCGAGCGTGCGGGGCTGCGGCGAGCGGCGCTCAACCTCGTCCGGGTCGGCATCGACCGCATCGTCTGCATCGGCGGCGACGGTTCGCTGGCCGGGGTCGACGAACTGTCCCAGCTCTGGAGCGGGCTGCTCGACGAACTCGTCGAGGCCGGCGACCTGGCCCGTGACCAGGCCGACGAGCACCCCGCGCTCATGGTCACCGGCATCGTCGGCTCGATCGACAACGACATGGTCGGCACGGACATGACCATCGGCGCCGACTCGGCCCTGCACCGCATCGTCGAGGCCATCGACGCGCTCGCCTCGACCGCGGCGAGCCATCAGCGCTCCTTCGTCGTCGAGGTCATGGGTCGGCACTGCGGGTATCTCGCCCTGGCCGCCGCCATCGCCGGCGGCTGTGACTACGCGTTCATCCCGGAGAACCCGCCGCCGGACGGTTGGGAGGACGCCCTGTGCGAAGCGCTCGAGTTCGGCCGCTCCCTGGGCGGGCGCTCCAGCATCGTCCTCGTCGCCGAGGGGGCCCGGGACCGTCAGGGCAACCCGATCACCGCGGACATGGTGCGCGACGTCATCGCCGAGAAGCGCGGCGACGACGCGCGGGTGACGATCCTCGGGCACGTGCAGCGCGGCGGCGCTCCGGGCGCGTTCGATCGATCGATGGCGACGATGATGGGCTACGCCGCGGTGCAGGAGCTGCTCTCGGCCCAGGCCCACCAGGAGGGCCAGCTGATCGCGTTGCGCCACAACCGCGTCTGGGTCGGCCCATTGATGCGGATGGTCACGCAGAACCGGGCGATCGCCACGTTGGTCGACTCGGGGCAGTACGACGCGGCCATGAAGGCCCGCGGCGCGAGCTTCACGAACCTCCACCAGATCCAGGCGGCCCTGGCCCAACCCAAGCCGGAGGAGAGTCGTGCGCAGCCCACGCGCATCGCCATCCTCCACGGTGGCGGGTTGGCGCCGGGCATGAACACCGCCATGCGCGCGGCGGTGCGGCTCGGGCACGACGCCGGCCACACGATGCTCGGCGTCACCGGCGGGTTCGGCGGGCTGCGCACCGGGCGAGTGCGCGAACTGACCCTGCGCGACGCCGAGGGCCTGGTCGGCGAGGGCGGGGCCGAACTCGGCTCCCGCCGTGGCGTCGTGCCGCTGGACCACCTCTACGACATCTCGCGCGAGATCGAGCGGTACGGCATCGACGCGTTGCTCGTCATCGGGGGATTCGATGCCTATGAGAGCGTGCACCGCCTGTGGACCGAACGTGACCGGTACCCGGCGCTGCGCATCCCGATGGTCTGCCTGCCGGCGAGCATCGACAACAACCTGCCGGCCACCGAACTGTCCATCGGGGCGAACACCGCCCTGGACCTCATCGTCGAGTCCGTCGATCGGGTCAAGCAGTCGGCGATGGCGGCCCGGCGGGTCTTCGTCATCGAGACGATGGGCCGCAACTGCGGGTACCTCGCGCTGATGTCGGCGCTGGCCACCGGAGCCGAGCAGGTCTACCTGCCCGAGGAGGACCTCACCCTCGACCTGCTGAACCAGGACGTCGGGCAGATCAACGCACGCTTCGCCGAGGGACGCCGGCTCTTCCTCGTCGTCAACGGCGAGGGCGCCGACCCGCACTACACGACCGATGTCATCGCGCAGGTCTTCGAGGCCGAGGGCAACGGCGTCTTCGACGTGCGCAAGGTCGTGCTCGGGCACATCCAGCAGGGCGGTGACCCGACGCCGTTCGACCGCATCCTCGCCACCCGCATGGCGGCGCGGAGCATCGAAGCGATCGGTGAACTGTTCGCGGGCAAGGGCGACGAGGCCCTCATGATCGGGTTGCAGCGCGGTGACCTCGACGCCACGCCCATCACCCGCATGCCCGAACTCGTCGAGTGGGAGCAGCGCCGGCCCAAGCACCAGTGGTGGCTGGGCCTGACCCGGATCGTGCGCGACCTCGTGGCGCCGCCGGCGTGATGAGGGGTGGGGCCGCGATGACGCGCCCGAACGGCGCTCCGGTGCGTCGGCGCCGACGGATAGGGTGGCGGTCGTGATCGACATCAAGTTTCTGCGCGAGAACCCTGAGGCCGTGCGCGCCAGCCAGCACGCCCGAGGCGAGGACGACGCGATCGTCGACGAGGTGCTCGCCGCCGACGACGCGCGCCGCAGCGCGATCGCCGCGTTCGAGGCCCGTCGCGCCGAGCAGAAGGCGGCCAGCAAGCAGCTCGGCCCGGTCATGGGCCGGCTGACCAAGGCGCGCAAGGGCGGCGGCGACGCCGCACAGATCGCCGAGCTCGAGGCGCAGGCCGAGGCGCTCAAGGCGCAGGGCGCCACGATGGCCGACGACGTCAAGGCCCTCGACGCCCAGGCCGGCGCCGCGCAGGAGCACCTCGACACCCTCGTGCGCCGCATCGGCAACATCATCGAGCCGGGCGTGCCCTCCGGCGGTGAGGACGACTACGTCGTCATCGACACCGTCGGCGAGCTGCCGCAGTTCGACTTCGAGCCCAAGGACCACCTCGAGATCGGCGAGTCCCTCGGCGCGATCGACATGGGTCGCGGTGCGAAGGTCGCCGGGTCGCGGTTCTACTTCCTCACCGGCGCCGGGGCCCGCCTCGAACTCGGCCTGCTCAACATGGGTCTGCAGTTGGCGATCGAGAACGGTTTCACCCCGGCGATCACGCCGACGCTCGTGCTGCCGCAGACCATGGCCGGTGCCGGGTTCCTCGACCAGCACGCCGACGAGGTGTACCGCCTCGAGGCCGACGACCTCTACCTGACCGGCACCTCCGAGGTGGCGCTGGCCGGATACCACGCCGACGAGATCATCGACCTGTCCGACGGGCCGCTGCGCTACGCCGGGTGGTCGACCTGCTACCGGCGCGAGGCGGGTTCATACGGCAAGGACACCCGCGGCATCATCCGCGTGCACCAGTTCAACAAGCTCGAGATGTTCGTCTACTGCGACCCGGCGACCGCGACGGCCGAACACGAGAAGCTGCTCGGCTTCGAGCGCGAGATGCTGACCCGCTGCGAACTGCCGTTCCGCGTCATCGACACCGCCGCCGGCGACCTCGGCGGCCCGGCCGCGCGCAAGTTCGACTGCGAGGCGTGGGTGCCCACGCAGGGTCGCTACCGCGAACTGACGTCGACGTCGAACTGCACGACGTTCCAGGCGCGCCGCCTCGGCACGCGGTACAAGGACGGCGACGGCAAGACCCAGGTCGCGGCGACGCTCAACGGCACGCTCGCCACGACGCGGTGGCTCGTCGCGATCCTCGAGAACCATCAGCAGGCCGACGGGTCGGTGCGGGTGCCGGCCGCGCTGCAGCCGTACGTCGGGTTGGAGGTCCTGACGCCATGACGCACTCGGAGAGCCTGGACCAGGCCGGCGCCACCAGCGAGATCGGTGGGGTCGGCGCGGTCGACTTCCGCCGCCGCGCGATGATCTGCCTCGACATCGACGGCACCACCGTGCATCACGACGGGCACCTCTCCGAGAACGTCTACGACGCCGTGCAGGAGGTCCGTGCGGCCGGGCATGTCGTCGTCCTCGCCACGGGTCGGTCGGTCATCGCCACGACCCCGATCGCCGACCTGCTCGGGATCCACGAGGGGTACGCGGTCTGCTCGAACGGCGCCGTCACCGTCAGGCTCGACCCCAGCCGGGCCGGCGGCTACGAGATCGTCGAGACCGTCGCGTTCGACCCTGCTCCGGCGTTGACCGTCGTGCGCGAGAAGTTCCCCAACGCCGTCATCGCGGTCGAGGAGATGGGCGTCGGCTTCCGGATGAACGGCCGCTTCCCCGACGGCGAACTGCAGGGCGAACTGCGGGAGGTCTCGTGGGACGACCTGATCCGCGATCCGGTCACGCGTGTGTGCGTGCGCGACACCACCGCGACGAGCGCCGAGTTCGAGCACCTCGTCGAACACATCGGTCTGCACGGAGTCAACTACGCGGTCGGCTACACCGCGTGGCTCGACCTGACGCCCGAGGGAGTCTCGAAGGCCTCCGCCCTGGAGCAGGTGCGCCGCGCGCTGCAGATCGAGCCCGGCGACACCGTCGCCGTCGGCGACCAGCGCAACGACCTGGAGATGCTGCGCTGGGCCGCCCGCGGGGTGGCCATGGGGCAGGCGCCCGACGAGGTCAAGGCCGCCGCCGACGAGGTGACCGCCCCGGTCGAGGACGACGGCCTGGCGCTCGTGTTGCGGTCCGTGCCGCTGTTCTGAGCCGACAACGCCGCCGAGGAAACATTTCTGGCGACGTAAGGCGGGCTTACGTCGCCAGAAATGTTCCCTCGGCGGATCGGGTGAGCCGGATCGGTTCGTTTGGCAGGATCGCGGTGTGAGCATCGATCCCAGTGACGTCCGTGACGCCGCGGTCCGGGCCGCGGACCATCCCGCCGTCGAGCGACTGGCCCGCACCGGTTTCCTCGTCAACGGTCTCGTGCATGCGCTCATCGCGTGGCTGGCGCTGCGCCTGGCGTGGGGCTCGTCGGGGGAGTCCGTTGACCAGGCCGGCGCGCTCGAACAGCTCGGTGCCAGCCCCGGTGGCGCGCTTATCCTGTGGGCGGCCGCGGTCGGGCTGGCCGCGCTGGCCCTGGTCATGCTCATCTCCGCGGTCGGGTACGGCGCCGATCTCAAGGACCGCGTCAAGGGCGGGGCCAAGGCGATCGTCTACGCCGCGCTCGCGTTCACCGCGGCCCGCTTCGCCACCGGCGGCGGCAGCAACGACGACAGCAAGGAGTCGTCCGTCGACATCACCCGCACGCTGATGGAGCTGCCGCTGGGCGCCGTCATCGTCGGGGCGGTCGGTGTGGGCGTCGTCGTGGTCGGCGCCTACCACGTGTACAAGGGTGCGACGCGCCGGTTCCGCGACGACCTGACGCGTGACCCCGGCCCGGTGGGAACCTGGGCCGGGATCATCGGCTACGTCGCCAAGGGCATCGCGCTCGCCCTCGTCGGGGTGCTGTTCGTCGTCGCCGCGGCGCAGTCCGACCCCGCCGAGGCGACGGGTCTCGACGGGGGGTTGCGCGCCCTGCTCGCCACGCCGCTGGGGCCGTGGCTGCTGAGCCTGGTCGCGCTCGGACTGCTCGCGTTCGCGCTCTACTGCGTCGTGCGGGCCAGGTTCGCCAGACTCTGATCGGCGTCCGCGGGCTGCGGCTCGCTCGATTCGCCGGACGTATCCGGATCACCGGTCGTCCCCGCGTCGCTGGGCCCATCGGCGCTCCGGCCCGCGTCGGCGGCCATGGCGCGCTCACGCTCGGCCTGCAGCTTGGCGCCTTCGACGTCGAGGTCGGGCAGGATCCGGTCGAGCCAGCGTGGGAGGTACCAGGCCTTCTCGCCCAGGATGTACATCGCCGCCGGCGTCGCGGTCATCCGCACGAGGAAGGCGTCGATGAGCACGCCGGTGGCCAGGGCGAACCCGATCGGGCGGATCATCGTCAGCTGGGCGTGGATGAACCCGGCGAACACGGCCGCCATGATCAGCGCCGCCGCGGTGACGACCCCGGCCCCATGCCGGAAGCCGGTGCGCACGGCGTGCTTGGCCGGTTGGCCGTGCGCCCACGCCTCCCGCATGCCGGTGACGAGGAACATCTGGTAGTCCATCGCGAGCCCGAAGAGCACGCCGGTGACGATGATCGGCAGGAACGACAGCACCGGACCGGGGTGCTCGACGCCGAAGACCGGACCGAGCCAGCCCCATTGGTAGACCGCCACCACCGCACCGAACGACGCGGTCAGCGACAGCAGGAACCCGCCGGTCGCGATGAGCGGCACGAGGATCGATCGGAACACCAGGAGCAGCAGGATCATCGAGATGCCGACGACGATCGCGAGATACCTCGGCAGGGCGCTGGCCAGGGTGGCCGAGATGTCGATGTTGGCCACGGTCTTGCCGGTGAACCCGAGGTCGAGCCCGGTGGCGCCGGCCAGTTGCGCAGCGGAGCTGCGAAGCCGATTGACGAGGTCGACCGTCGCCTGCTCGGAGGGGCCGGTCGTCGGCACGATCTGATACGCGATCGTGTCCCGATCGGCGCTGCTGCCCACCGGCACGACGTAGGCCACGCCGGGCAGGTCGGAGAGGCGTTGCGCGACCGCGGCGCCCTTGGCGTTCAGGTCGTCCGTGCCGGTTGGAGCGTCGAGTGTCCCGACCGCGATGATCGCCCCGTTGGCGCCGGGGCCGAAGTTGTCGTTGATCGTGGCGTACGACTTGTAGCCGGTCGAGGCGGCCGGTTGGGTGCTGCCGTCGGGCAGGCCCAGGCGCAGGTTCGGCAAGGGCAGCGACAGGAGGAGCAGGAGCACCGTCGTCGTGGCGAGCACGATGTGGGGGTGCGTGGTGATGAGGCCGCCCCAGCCCTTCGCGTCGGCGTTGGCGCTGCCGGGCAGCCCGCCGCCGACCATGGCCTCGGTGTGCTCGTCGTTCTCGATGGCCGCGGCCAGCCTGCGACGGCTCCGACGCGAGAGAACCCGGTGCCCGAGGAGTGTGAGCAGCGCCGGCGTCAGGGTCAGCGCGACGAGCACGGCGATGGCGACGGTGGCGGCGGCGACCAGACCCATCGTGCCGAGGAAGGGGATCCCGGTGACGACGAGGGCGGCCAGCGCGACGAAGACCGTCATGCCGGCGACGACGACCGCGTTGCCCGACGTGCCCACGGCCCGACCGATCGACTCGATCAGGGGGAGTCCGTGGGCGAGGTTCTGGCGGTGCCGGTGGACGAGGAACAGGGAGTAGTCGATGCCGACGGCCAGGCCCAGCATGAGCGCCAGCGCCGGGGTGATGTCGTTCATCGTCACCCAGTGGGAGAGCGACAGGGCGGCCATGAGACCCACGGCGACACCGACGAGCGCGGTGAGGAGCGGGAGCCCGGCGGCGAGCAGCGATCCGAGCATGACGAGCAGGACGATGGCGGCGATGACCAGGCCGAGGATCTCGCCGGGGCCGATGATGCTGGAGAAGTCGGAGGTCAGGTCCGAGGAGTAGTTGACCTCGATGCCCTGGTCGGCCAAGGAGGCGCCGAGGGCGGGGATCTTCTGCTTGGTGGCCGGGGGCACGCTGTCGATGGCGTCGGTGAAGATGACCTGCCCGAAGGCGACATCGCCCCGCTGGGTGACGAAGCGCATGCCGTGGCTGGCGTCCTGGTTGCGCCGGCCGACCTCGAGTCGAGCCTGCGCGGCGTCCAGCTTCTGCGTGTTGACGAAGATCTCGTCGCGGCCCTTCTGCAGTTCGGTCGACGCGAGGTAGACGTACTTCTTCTCAATGCCCGAGGCGAGGGCGTCGTCGATCTGCTTCTGCCCGGCGTCGATCCTCTTCTGGGCCGCGGCGATCTTGGCGCGACCGTCGTTGATCTGCTTCTGCCCGTCGGCGATCTGGTCGGGGCCGCCGTCGATCTGGCGCTGCATGGCGAACGGGTCGATCGCGGTCATGACCCCGTCGACCTGGTCCCATTCCTTGACGACGCCGCTGATGGCCTTGCGCTGCTCCGGCGTGAAGGCCTTGCCGTCGGTGCTCTGGAACGTCACCGTGCCCGTGCCACCGGCCGCCTCGGGGATCTCGGACTTGAGGTTCGCCAGCACGCGCTGGAACTCGGTACCCGGGATGGAGAACTCGGTGGACAGGGGGGTGGCCAGCGTGGCCATGGCTCCGCCCGCTCCGGCGATGATCAGTACCCAGGCGAGGATCGTCGCCCAGGCGTGGGTGGCGCACCACCGCCCGAGTCGATAGAGGTACGTGGACACGTCAGGCTCCTTCTCGGCGGTGGCCGAAGGGATCGGTGTGGGTGGATGCGCTCGGGGCCTCGAGATCGGCGAATCCGGTGCCGAGTCGGGCGACGGCGCCACGGAAGAGCGCGGTGAACGTCGTCAGCGACTCATCGTCGAGGTCACCGCCGGTGCGCTCGAACCAGGCCTGCTGCGTGGCGGTGAAGGCCGCCGTCAGGGCGCCGGCGAGCGTGGCGACGGAGATGGCGTCCGGGGTCGCCCCGGTGCGCGTGATCCGCTGCTGGAGCACGTCGGTGAGCTGCTGGCTGACGCACTGCAGCTGGTAGGCGATGTGCCGGGCGGTGGGGACGTCGTGGCGGGCCGCATTCCAGACGACGGAGCTGTGCTCCACGAGGTCCCGGTCAAAGGCACCGGCGATGACGTGGTCGATGCTCTCGAAGAGCGGCTCGCCCGCGGGTCGGGCTTCCAGGGCGTCGCTCATGGTGCCGAGCAGGCGGGTGGCCTTGTCGGCCATGACGGCCTCGATGGAGGAGTAGTAGTTGAAGAACGTCCGTCGGGAGATGTCGGCGGCGTCGGCCACGTCCTGGGCCGTGACCGCGGACAGGCCGCGTGCGGCCACGAGGGCGATGGTGGAGTCGATGATCGCCAGGCGGGTGCGCTCCTTGTTGGCCACCCGTCGGCCTGGTCTGGTGATGGACACGACGAGCAGCGTAGAACCAAAGTTGCACTGAGGGCAAATCGAAAGTGCACGCAGGGCAAGTTTGGGCGATCCGGAGGTGCGTTTTATGCCACCGCGAGATGCGTCACCTTGCGTGTTGGCCGCGTGTTCCCACGGCGAGTGCCCCTTCGTGGCGCGCGCATGCGAACATGTGCCGGGTGGAGGAGTTGCTCATCACCTCGGCCGCCAACCCGCGGCTGAAGTCCCTGGTCGGGCTGCGACGCCGACGTCAGCGCGAAGAGTCGGGGCTCACGCTCATCGAGGGGTTCGAGGAGCTTGAACTGGCGTTGACGGCGGGGGTCGCTCCCAAGGCGGTGTTCTATTGCCCCGACCTCATGCTCGACCCGGCGAACCGGTTGGCCGTCATCGACGCCGTGCGCGCCGGCGGCGCCGAGGTCTACCGCCTGGGGCGGGCGGCGTTCGAGAAGGTGGCCTACCGCGAGGGCCCGGACGGGTTTCTCGCCGTCGTCGCGTCGGTGACTCGGTCGCCGCGCGAGCTGGAACTCCCGCCGAACGCGCTGGTGCTCATCTGCCAAGGGGTGGAGAAGCCGGGAAATCTCGGTGCGATGCTCCGCACCGCCGATGCTGCGGGCGTGGCGGCGGTGGTCGCCTGTGACCCGGTGACCGACTGGGGCAACCCGAACCTCGTGCGCTCGAGCAAGGGCACGGTCTTCTCCGTGCCGGTGGCCTCGGGTACGACCGACGAAACCCTCGGGTGGTTGCGGGAGCGCGGTGTCAGCCTCGTCGCGGCCACGCCGGACACCTCGACCGAGCACACCGGCGTCGACCTGACCGGGCCCGTCGCCATCGCCGTGGGGTCGGAGAAGTACGGCCTGACCGACGACCTCATGGCCCGCGCCGCGCACCGCGTGCGCATCCCGATGGTGGGAAAGGCCAACTCGCTCAACGTCGCCACGTCCGCGGCGATCATCATCTACGAGGCCGTGCGGCAGCGCTCCGGAGGTCGCCGTTCCTGACGCTGTGGAGCGTGGCGCTGAGGATCCTGGCGCTGCAGATCCAGCAATGTGCATTTTGCACAGATTTGACCATTGAATCACATCCCCCCAGCGCCGGCGCCACTGGGGGGTGGTCAGCGGCCCCCTCATCCTGTGCCACGATGAACATATGCGCGTAGACCACGTTTCGTTCGCTGCCGAGCGTGACGGCCTGGCGGCCACGGCGGCCCGGTTGTCCGAGAAACTCGGTGTCGAGGCCGTCGATGGCGGTATCCATGCCCGCTTCGGCACGCGGGCGATGATCCTGCCGCTGAGCCACGAGCGTTACGTCGAGGTGGTCGAGGTGCTCGACCACCCCAGCGCCGAGAAGGCCCCGTTCGGCAAGGCCGTGCGAGCCCGGTCCGAGGCCGGTGGCGGCTGGATCTTCTGGGTCGTCCGGTTGCAGAACCCCTCCGAGATGCAGGCCGTCGAGGAGCACCTGGGCCGCCAGGCCGTCGAGGGCGTGCGGCGCATGCCCGACGGGCGGGTGTTCTCGTGGCAGCAGATCGGCATCCTCGGCACGCTGACCGACCCGCAGTTGCCGTACTTCATCCACTGGGACCCGAGCTCCCCGCACCCCTCGATGGACGCGAACACCGAGGTGACGATCGACTCCCTCAACCTCGCCGGCGAGGAGTCCCGGGTGCGGGACTGGCTCGGTCGCGCTGCCACTGACACCTCGAGCGTCATCTCGTTCAACTTCATGGCGCCGCACGGCACTCCGGGCCTGTTGTCGGTCGTGTTCAACACCCCGAACGGTCCGGTCACCATCTGACTCCGTCCGCCACCTGCGCCGAGGGAACAATCGAGGCGACGTAACTGCGCGTTACGTCGCCTCGATTGTTCCCTCGGCGTGGGGTCAGCGGCCCTAGGATCAGCGGCGACCGTAGCCGCGCAGGCGCAGGCTGTTGGTCACGACGAGCACGCTGCTCATCGCCATGGCCGCACCGGCGATCATCGGGTTGAGCAGCCCGGCCATCGCCAGCGGGATCGCCGCGGTGTTGTAGCCGAACGCCCAGACCAGGTTCTGCTTGATGATCGACAGCGTGCGGCGCGACAGACCGATGGCGTCGACGACGGCCGGCAGCTCCGAACGCATGAGCACGATGTCCGCCGAGGCCATCGCTGCGTCGGTGCCACCACCCATGGCCACACCCAGGTCGGCCTGGGCCAGGGCCGGAGCGTCGTTGATGCCGTCTCCGACCATCGCCACGACGTGTCCCTCGGACTGGAGCTTCGCCACGACGGCGTGCTTGTCCTCGGGGCGCACCCCGGCGAACACCCGGTCGGCCGGGATCCCGACCTCGGCGGCGACCGCCGTGGCCGGTGCCTGCGCGTCACCGGTGAGCAGGTAGACGGCCAGACCCTGGGCGTGCAGGTCGGCGATCGCCTGCGCCGAGGTGTCCCGCACGTCGTCGGCCACCGTCAGGGCCGCGCGGGCCTTGTCGCCCCAACCGACGTAGACGGTCGTGCCGGGGTGGTCGAGGTTCGTGAGCTCCTCGGGCACGGTGCCGAACAGCGACGCCCGGCCGACGGACACGCCGGTGTCCTTGATCAGCGCGCGGGCGCCGGTGCCGGGCAGGGCCTGGAAGTCGCGGATCTGCGGGATCTCGAGGCCACGCTCCTCCGCGGCGTCGACGATGGCCCGGGCGATGGGGTGCTCGCTGCCGGACTCGACGGCCGCCGCCGTCTGCAACGCCGACTCCTCGGTCAGGTTGCCGCTGGTGACGACGTGGGTCAGGACGGGGCGGCCGGTGGTCACGGTGCCCGTCTTGTCGAGGAGCACGGTGTCGATGCGACGGGTGTCCTCGAGGACCTGGGGGCCCTTGATGAGGACACCGAGCTGCGCTCCGCGGCCGGTGCCGGCGACCATCGCCGTCGGCGTGGCCAGACCGAGCGCACAGGGGCAGGCGATGATGAGCACGGCCACGGCGACAGACAGGGCGGTCGACGCGTCGCCCGTGCCGATCCACCAGCCGACGAAGGTCAGCAGGGCGAGCACGAGCACGACCGGCACGAACACGGCGGAGACGCGATCGGCCAGGCGCTGCACGTCGGCCTTGCCGGTCTGGGCCTGTTCGACCAGGCGGGTGATGCCGGCCAGCACGGTGTGCTCGCCGACCTGCGTGGCCTCGACGACCAGGCGTCCGGTCGTGTTGAGCGTGCCCCCGGTGACGGCCGTGCCGGGGCCCACGTCGACGGGCACCGACTCGCCCGTGACGAGGGAGGAGTCGATCGCCGACGTGCCATCGGTGACGACCCCGTCGGTGGCGACCTTCTCGCCGGGGCGGACGACGAAGTGCTCGCCGACGCGCAACTGCTCGATCGGGATGCGGATCTCGGTGGTCACGCGGGTGGTGGCGTCGATGCGCTGGACGGCGACATCCTTCGCACCGAGCTCCATGAGCGTGGTCATGGCCGAGCGGCCCCGGTCCTTGGCGCGGGCCTCGAGCCAGCGACCGAACAACAGGAACGTCGTGATGACGGCCGCGGTCTCGAAGTAGTAGTGACCCATCCCCATGCCCAGGTCGCCACGCACGGTCTGCCCGATGAGGGAGACCGTCGACCAGCCGTACGCCGCGAACACGCCGACGGACACGAGGGTGTCCATCGTCGACGCTCCGTGGCGCGCGTTGATCGCGGCCGCACGGTGGAACGGCCAGGCCGCCCACACGACGATCGGCGTGGTGAGGAGGAACTGCACCCACGGGTTCGCGGTGAAGTCCATGCCCGGGACCATGGCGAGGATGACGACCGGGACGGCCAGGATCGCGCTGACGATGAGTCGACGCAGCAGCGACTGCGCCGGAGCGACGTCGTGATCGTGGTCGGTGCCCCGGGCGTGGCGCGGCACGGCGACGCTGGCGCCGTAGCCGGTGGTCTTGACGATGTCGATGATCTCGTCGGGGGTGTGGTCGCCGGAGAAGGTCACGTGGGCCTTCTCGGTGGCGAGGTTGACGGTGGCATCGATGCCCTCGACCTTGTTGAGCTTTCGCTCGATGCGCGCCGAGCACGACGCGCACGTCATCCCCGTGATGTCCAGGTCGACTTCCTTGATCGGGAGTTCCTGGAGGGTCACGGTACTGGGCGCGCGGTCGGTCATCAGGCGAAGGTCACCGTGTAGCCGGCCTCGGTGACCGCGTCGGTGATGGCGTCCTGGCTCAGCTCGGCGTCGGAGGTGATCGTCACGGGGGAGTCGCCGCCCTTGACGAGGTCGATCGCGACGTCGGTGACACCCGGGATCGTCTTGAGCTCCTCGGTGACGGAGGCGGTGCAGTGGCCGCAGGTCATGCCGGTGACAGTGATGGCGGTGGTGGACATGGGGTGTCTCCTTGGGTGTTGCGGTTGGGGTCTGGGGGGGGGTGATCAGCTGCGCACGAGGCGGGCGATGGCGTCGGCGGCCTCGCGGACCTTCTCGGTGCCGGCCTCGTCGGACTCCTTGGCGGCGTTGACGACGCAGTGGCCGACGTGGTCCTCAAGCAGTCCGAGGGAGACCGCCTGCAATGCCTTGGTCACGGCGCTGACCTGAGTGAGGATGTCGATGCAGTACGTGTCCTCCTCGACCATGCGCTTGATGCCGCGGACCTGGCCCTCGATGCGTGCGAGGCGCTTGAGGTAGTCGTCCTTGGAGCCGGTGTAGCCGCGGGCGGCCTTCGTGGTCGCCGCGCCCGTGGTGACGGTATCGGTCATGGGGTCCTCCTGGGCTGTTCGCGCGGGGTGGTCGTTGCTGTCGATCCGCACAACAGCGTACCCCCTTGGGGTATTCCGATGAGTGTGGAGTGTTCGCGTGGTGGAGTGTTCGCGTGGTGGAGTGCCCGCGTGGTGGAGTGCTCGTACCCGGCACTCTGCTCAGGTTGCGTCACTGGTGCGCACCCCGGAGTGGGGGCCAAGGTCACGTACGGTGAGCAAAGTCGGCGGGGCGGCCAGGCACGGTGCAGAGACGAGCGGACGCACCAACGCCCGGCCATCGATGTCGATGACCGGGCGTTGGTGTTGACCGGGCGTTGGTGTGGACCGGGCGTTGGTGTGGACCGGGCGTTGGTGCTGACCGCCGGCGGGGAAGCCTCAGGCGTCGCTGACGGTGAAGCGGGTGTTCTGGTGGGCCGGGTTCTCGATCTCGTCGAGCACGGCAATGGCCAGGGTGCCCGAAGACGTGTGCGACTGACCGTCGGCGGCGAGCATGATCTCGTCGGTGCCGAGTTTCGGCGTCGTGGCCGGGCCGGCCGCAAACATCGCCTGCGGCGAGACGCCCACCCAGGTGACGTCCTCGACAGTGCGCAGGTACTCGAGCTCCTTGAGCTGCTGCACCGGGATGTTGACCCACGCCTCAGCGCCCGGCATCTTCCGGATGTCCTCGACGTGGAGGTGCTTGTCCTCACCGGAGAACAGCGACCCACCCCCGAGGATGAAGACCAGGCGAGGCGACGACGCTCCGGCAATCGAGACGAGGTGCTGCGCGAGGTCGACGTGCCGATGCGCGTCGTCGGGGGCGATGGCGAACGCGTTGACGAGGACATCGAACCCGGCCACGTCGTCGGCGGTCAGGGTGAAGGCGTCGCGCGCGAGCACCTGGGCCCCGGACCCGAGTTCGGCGGTGGCTCGCTCACCGTTGCGGACGATCGCCGTCACCTCGTGGCCGCGGCTGACCGCCTCGCGGTAGATGTCCGATCCGGCCATGCCGGTTGCTCCGATGATGCCGACGCGCATGATGAATCCTCGCCTAGATGGTTGATGTTTCATCCAACGAGCCGAGGGCCGGCATCATTCCCACCCCCACCCGAGTGATGGATCCGCGTGGCCTATCGGGGTAGATAGGCCACGCGGATCCATCACTCGGCGGAGGTGGGTGGCGCGGATCAGGCGCCCGAGTCGGCGCTGGAACCGCGGTCCATCATGGTGCCGTGGTCCGTGCCGCCGTGCTCGCTTTCGAACATCTTCGAGAACTGGGACAGATCGGTGACGTCACCCGCGGCCGGCACCTCGACCTTGACGTCCTCGCCCCACTTGGAGGCCGTCATGGTGGCGGTGTCCTTGCCGTCCTTGATGGTGACCTGGCAGGGCAGCGAGGAGTTGTCGAGCCAGAGGTCGAAGCTCGCCTCGTGCGTGGCGCTGCTGCCCTTGTCGCTGCGGCCCTTGTCGGCGCCGCCCGGCCCGTGGTGGGTGCCGTTGCCGTCGACCTCGTCGCCGCGCTTGAACACCTCGGGCATGTCCTGGTCACCCTTGCCGCTCTTGTGCTCGGTGCGCATCTGCTCGGCCTTGCCCTCGACGAACTTCTCGAAGTGGGCGCTGCCGGCGGTCACGGTGTAGTGCGCGCACGTGCCGATGTCGGTGATGTTCTCGTCACCGCGGTACGTCACCGTCTTGACGTCCTTCGACAGAGCCGTCAAGGCCTCGTCGAAGTCCTTCTGCGTGGGCAGGCGGTCGGTCATGCCCATCTCGGACTTCGCCTGGGCGGAGTCGAGCTTGATGAACTTGCCCTGGGTCAACTCCCCGACGCGCACGTAGGCGACACCGTCGACGAGCCGCGCCTCCGAGGCGAGCTTGGGCTCGGTGGACGACGTGAGGGTGACCTTGGCCTGCTGGCTGTTGCCGAAGTCGATGTCGCCGGTGATGGTCAGCTCACCCGTGGTCGGAGCGGTGCTCGAGGAGTTCGACGACGTCGAGGAGCCCGATGCGGACGGGGCCATGGCGCCCATCGTGCCCAGCGGCACGTTCGGCAGGCTGACGTTGAGGTGCACGCTCTTCTGCTCACCGACGGCGGTGGCGATGTTCGTGGTGAACGTCTGCGGGTCGCTGACGTTGGCGCCGACGGCGGGCTTCTCCGGAGCGCCGACCGAACTCGACGTGCCCGTCGTGCTCGTGCCACAGGCCGCAAGCGCCGCGGCAGCAGTCAGGCTGATGACGCCGAAGGCCAGTCGGCGGGTGGTGGTCGAGCTCATGTTTCCCCCAGTGGTGTGGTCGCTGCGGTCTTCTCTGACTCCAACGAGCGTACGCCCGCGCCGCGTTCCGCACAGTGGGGGACGACCCTGAGGCATCACCGGTTCGACTCCCCGTCGGGTGGGGAGAAGAACCGGTGACGGCCCTCAGTTCAGGTGGTCGACCAGGTCGGGAGCCAGCCCGATGTACGTCGCCGGCGTCAGCGCGCTCAGCCGCGCCTCGACGTCGGCGGGCAGTCCCAGACCCGCGATGAACGCGACGAGATCGGCCTGACCGATGCGGCGACCGCGCGTGAGCTCCTTGAGCCGCTCGTACGGCTCCTCCATGCCCGGCACCCCCTGCGCGCCCAGCGCCCGCATCGCCGACTGCACCGGCTCGCCGAGCACCTCCCAGTTCGCGTCCAGGTCGGCGGCCATCGCCTCGGGGACCGCGTCGAGCCCGGCCAGGCCGCGACCGACATTGTCGAGCGCAAGGATCGAGTGACCGAGCGCGACTCCGATGTTGCGCTGCATCGAGGAGTCGGTGAGGTCACGCTGCAGGCGCGACTGCACCAGGGTCGTGGCGAGCACGTCGAGCAGCGCGTTGGAGACCTCGAGGTTGGCCTCGGCGTTCTCGAACCGGATCGGGTTGACCTTGTGCGGCATCGTCGACGACCCGACGGTGCCCTGGCCACGCACCTGCGCGAAGTACCCCATCGAGATGTAGGTCCACGTGTCCGTGCAGAGGTTGTGCAGGATGCGGTTGAACCGGGCGACGTCGGAGTACAGCTCGGCCTGCCAGTCGTGGCTCTCGATCTGGGTGGTCAGCGGGTTCCACGTCAGGCCGAGGCCCTCGACGAACGCCTCGCTGATCTGCTGCCAGTCGGCGCCGGGCACGGCCGCCAGGTGCGCCCCGTACGTGCCGGTCGCGCCGTTGAGCTTGCCGAGGAACTCGGCCTCACCGACGCGTGCGAGCTGGCGCTGGAGGCGTCGCGCGAGCACGGCCAACTCCTTGCCCATGGTCGTGGGCGTGGCCGGCTGGCCGTGGGTGTGCGCCAGCAACGGCACGGAGCGCAGATCGGAGGCCATGGTCGCGAGTTGCTCGACGATCTCGGTCGCCTTCGGCAGCCACACCTCGCGCACCGCGCCCTGGACCATGAGGGCGTAGGCGAGGTTGTTGATGTCCTCACTCGTGCAGCAGAAGTGGATCAGCTCGGCCAGACCCGCGTCGGCCGGCGCGGGCGCGATCTGCGTCAACCGCTTCTTGAGGAAGTACTCGACCGCCTTGACGTCGTGCTGGGTGACCTTCTCGGTCTCGGCCATCTCGGCGATCTCGGCAGCGCCGAAGTCGTCGACGATGCGGCGCAGGGCGGCCTTCTCGTCGTCGGTCAGCGACCGCACGCCCGGCACGACGCCGTGGTCGGTCAGGTGGATGAGCCACTCGATCTCGACGTGGACCCGCATGCGGTTCAGGGCCGGCTCGGAGAGGAAGTCGACGAGCGGCGAGACGGGCCCGCGGTAGCGACCATCGAGGGCGCCGAGGGCGATCGGAGGAGTGACGTCAGCCAGAGAAGCCATGACCGGCATTCTTGCAGGGGTCACCGACAGCCCCGGTGTCGGCTCGGGGTCGTCCCTGATTTCTTCCCGGGATCGTCGTGGTGGGATTGTTTTCCGGGCCCGGACGTTTGGTACACAGGAGTACCAACGCGATTCGAAGGACGGTCATGATCACTCTGTTGATCTGGCTCGGCTGTGCCGGGTTCGGTATGGGTTTGGCAGCGCTCGGCTGGACGTCATGGCGACACCTGCGCGGCGAGGCCGGGGACGTGCGTCGGCGGGTCGCCGCTGGTGCAGCGCACGTCGGAGCAGCGATCGCGGCCTTCCCGACGTTCCTCGTCTTCGGGCTGCACCACCCGGTCACCGTCGCACTGCTCCTCTTCTACGGGTGGTTCGTCTTCAGCGCCTGGGCGGTCCTCGCGGTGGCCCTGCTCGTGACCTCCGAACCGGTCACCCGCCGCGCCAGGACGGTCGCCCAGGCCGTGCCGCGGCTCGGGTCGCTCGGGCACTGGCGCACCACGGCCGGGCTGCCCCACGACTGGGAGGGCCTCGTTGCCCGCAATCGCGAGTTGACCACACGCCTGCTCGACTACTTCGACATGACCGACCGGCGCGTGGCCCACCCGGTCATGGCCGACGTCACCGACCCCTACACCTCGGCCGCGCTCGACGCGATGTTCGCCTGCGACCGGCTGCGCGACGCGGGTCCGCCCGCCTGGAAGCCGGCGCGCCAGTCGGAGTACGCGGTGGCCGTCGCCCACTTCGCCCAGGCCCTCGAGGAGGCCGAGATCCACTCGACCTCCATCAACCGGGACCGGGTCTCGCCGGCCGAGCAGGCGACGACGCAGCGGGTGCTCAAGTCGTTGACGTACCTCAACGAGAACGCGACCACCCCGGCCGAGCGGCAGGCGGCCTACGAGGTTCTCGCGGCCGAATTGGCGGAGTTGCGTGCGGACGAGTCCGCGACCACCGACGGCTCACGTCGTGGCCGGGCTCCGGCCTCGGACAACCCGCTCGACCTCGGCCCGACGCCCCAGTCGGCCGCCGGGTCTGCGGCTGCCAAGGCCGACGTCCACCCGTGGCTCGACGTCATTCAGCGCGCCCTTCGAGGCTGAGTCCCGCCCCGGCCGCCCCGCCCCGGCCGCCCCGCCCCGCGCCGGTTCGAGGTATTAGCGACCGCTGTAACGGTCCCTATTACCTCGAACCGTGGGGTCCCCAGTTGGTTCGAGGTATTAGCGACCGCTGTAACGGTCCCTATTACCTCGAACCGTGGGGGAGGCGAACCGCGGGGGACGCGGGGAGCGGGGGAGGGGGCGGCGAAGCGGGTCAGCGCTCGGGCACCGGCGGAGCGTCGGGGCCCGGCACGTCCAGAGCCGCCCGCACGAACTCGACGACCCCGGGCACCGCAGCGCTGATCTCGGCGTAGGTCCGGTCGAACGCGGCGTCGTCGCCGTACCACGGGTCGTCCATCGACTGGCGGCCCACCGGCAGCCCCGGCTCGAAACTGCGGAACATCGCCACCTTGTCCCGGTCCCCCGGGGTCGGCGCCAACCGCCGCAGGGTCGCGTAGTGCCCCTCGTCGGCGGCGAGCACCAGATCCAGATCACCGAACCAGGTGCGGTCGAAGACGCGGGCGACGTGACTGCGATCCGTGATGGCGTGGTGCCCGTTGCGGGCGAGCGCGGCCAGCGTGCGCGGGTCGGCCGGGTTGCCCTCCTCCCACGCCGTCGTGCCGGAGGAGTCGACCGCGACCAGGTCACCGAGCCCAGCGTCGTCGAAGGCCTCCTGCAGCAGGAACTCCCCCATCGGGGAACGGCAGATGTTGCCGGTGCAGACGACGTGGATGCGGTATGCAGGGGTGCTCATGCACTCATCCTCGCGCTCACCGCGGTCAGGAGGCGTGCGCCGCTCCACCGTTCGTGCGGCGGAGGTGACGCCTCGACACTGCGCACCAGATCGACGATCCGCGCACAGACCGGGGTCGGGACGCCGTGGGCGCGACCGAGATCGACGATCCGACCCTGCAGTTCCCCGATCTCCGTGGGTACCCCGCGGGCGAAGTCGTCGGCCATCGACGTCGTGGCATGCACGTCCACCTGCAGCACCTGCCGCGCCAGCGACGCGAACACCGGCGTGGGGGAGCGCAGCAGCGACGGAATGGACTTCGGCGGCAACCCGGTCAGCCAACTCGGCCGAATCCCGGCGCGGTGGAAGACGGCCAACGCCTCCTCGATGCACAGCGCACTGACGCGGCGCAGGTCGCGATCGCGCAACTCCTCGATCAGCGACAGCCCCGAGAGCGCGTGCACGGCGTTGTTGAGGTTGAGCAGCAGCTTGGCCGCGATGATCCCGTCCATGTCGGCCCGCGGCTGGATGGCCAGACCGGAGTCTCGTGCAGCCTGGAGGAAGGGGTCGGCGCGGGGGTGGTCACGCACGACCAACACCCCGGCGGAGGCCTGGTGGAAGGTCGTGGCCGCCGTCTGCGCGACGTTGTACGGGATCATCCCCTCGAGGACAAGTGGGCGGGAGGCCGCCGAGGGGAAGACCTCGAGCAGCGCGTCGTTGATCAGGGTCCCGTTGCGCAGCCCGTTCTGGAACGTGACGATCACCGCGTCCGTGGGCAGGTGGGGCGCCACCTCGCGGACCGCCGCACCGGTGGCGGTCGTCTTCGTCGTCAGCAGCACCAGATCGGCGCCACCCACCGCCGAGCCCTCTGTCGTCGCGGTGACCTGCGCGGGCGCCACGTGCAGCGGCGGGCGACCGCCACCGGTCAGGGTCAGCCCGTCCCGGCGGATGGGGTCGATGACCCGCGGACGGCCGATGAGCGAGACGTCGGCGACCTGGCTGAGGCGCCCGCCCAAGTGGCAGCCCACATGGCCGGCCCCCACCACGGCGATCCGCAGCCGACGCACCATGTCGCACGCTCCCGTCCCGACGGGCGGTGCCGGTCGGCAGGGCCCGATCGTCCCGAGCCTAGCCACGGGTCGGGTGTCACGGGTGAGTTCGGATACCTAGGCGCGTCTCAGTCGAACATGCCGCCCAGCCCGCCACCGGCGGATTTGCCCGAGCCGTGGCTGACGTTCTCGGCCGGCTGGACCAGGACGTGCCCCTGCCCGGAGAACGCCATCTGCACCATCTCGCCGGTGCCGCCGCGGAGCATCGAGCCGATGCCGCCGGTGTCGACCTTCACGTCCATCCGCACTCCGGAGGTCCACATGACCACGGCCTGCGCGTCGGCGAAGGTCGGGGCGGAGGCGATGTCGAGGGCCACCGGCTCACCGTCGGTCGTCAGCGCGACGTACCCGGTCCCCGAGAGGACGACGTTGTACAGGTCACCGGCCATCATCGCGCCGCGCGCCTGGATGCGGTGGATGTCCCACGAGATCGAGTGGCTGAACGCCAGGACGTTCGAGCCGTTGACGGAGATCGAGTCGTTGTCCAGGTAGAGGATCTGCACCTCTCGCGCGGAGTTGGCCAGGAACAGTTCCCCACTGCCGGTGCACTCCATCAGCGGCACGCCCTCGCCGGTCACGGCCGACTTGAACATCTTGCCCAACCCGCCCGAGCCGCGGTCCTTGAACGAGATCTGCCCCTGATAGGCGACCATCGAACCGGTCCGCGCCCAGACCGGCCCGTAGCCCATCTGCACCTTGAGGAGCTTCGAGTTCTGCTTCGCGAACGGATCCGTCGTCTCCTGCTCACGGAACTGGGTGAACAGTGTGCTGTGCAGTGTCATGCGTGACCTTTCGACCGCGGGTGGCCCCCTGCCACCGGCAGCGATCAGTCTAGGGGCGAACCGGCGGCGCGCAACGGCCCCCCGGCGAACGCCGCGGGCCCTCAGGCCACGAACGCCGCGACCACGATGATGATCGGCAGGGCGAGCGCGCCGATGCCCAGCAGGTACGCCGCGAGCGTCCCGGCCCGGCTCGGCTCCTCGGCGGTGAGCATCTCCATGCGGATCGCCGTGGCGCCGGGGGTGCGGATGCCCAACGCGCCCTCGGGTGTCGACGCTCCGGCCAGGCTGACCATCGCCCGCGCCAACGGGATCTCCCCGACCTTGTGGCGCGCCGCCTCGTCGGCGAGACGCTCGATGAGCAACGCGACCTCGCGCACGGCATTCTCGCTGCGCAACCACGACGGCGCCGTGCGGTGCACCACCGCGAAGTACTCGAGCAGCAGATCGTGCCGCTCACCCAGGTGGGCCAGCTCGTGGGCGATGACGGCCTGGAGCTCGTCCTCACTGAGCCGCGCCAAGGTGGATTCGCTGAGCACGACCCGGTGGCGCAGGCCCGGCACGCAGTAGGCCGTCGGCATGGTGTGCGGCAGCACGCGCGTGTGCTTGGAGTGATGCGTGCCGACGAGGTCGACCAAGGTGCGGTGCCGCGCCCGGGCCGCGCGCAACCGCGATCCGACGAGGTGGGCGTTGATGAGCAGCCGGGCCAGGACGACGGCGCTCAGGGCCAGCGCCGCCAGCGACAACCCCCGGGAGGCATCGTTGGCCGGCGACGCGGGCAGGCTCGTCAGCGCGTGCACCGCCACCAGCGGGGTGGCCACGACGCACAACACCCCCGCCAACGCGCTCGTCTGCCACAGCCACAGCCCCGCGCGGGGTCGGCGACGCAACGACGTGGCCCCGGCCAGAACACGGGGCGCGACGGCGATGAATCCGACGGCGAGCAGGGCGAGAAGGGCAGCGAACATCGAGGGAAACGCTACGCGACTCCCCGACCGCCGCGCGCCTCGACCTTGGCCAGTGCGGCCTTGAGCACCTCGAGCTCGTCGTCCGAGGCGCCCTCGATGAAGTGCAGGATCGCCGTGTGCTGCTCGGCGTGGGGCAGGTTGCTCAGCGGGTCGCGCATGGCCCGGCCGGTGAGTTCTTCACGGGTGTCGACGGCGACGTAGCGCCACGCGCGGCCGTCGCGCTTGCGGGTGAGGAACCCCTTGCTCACCAAGCGGGTCAGCACCGTCATGACCGTCGTGTACGCCAACGAACGCTCCGGGAGCGCAGCCATGACGTCACGCACGTTCAGGCCGGCCGGGTCGTCGGTCTCCCACAGCACGTCCATGATCGCGCGTTCCAGCTCGCCCAGGGATGGTCCTCGTTTGTTCACTCTGCTCGCCCACTTTCTGTACTGCTCAACTCCAGTGTGCGGTCAAAACCTTCCCGATCGGCGTGATGATGCGTGACCATCACCACGGTTCGCCCAGCGGTCGCGGTGAGCACATCGGCGAGGACCGCACGCGCGGTCGTGGTGTCGAGGTGGGCCGTGGGCTCGTCGAGGGCGACCACCGGTCGGTCCGAGAGCACCGCCCGAGCCACCGCCAAGCGTGCCCGCTCGCCGCCGGAGACACCGCGTCCGCCGGCGCCGAGGCGGGTGTCGAGGCCCTCGTCGAGACCGTCGAGCCACATGGCCAGGCCAGCCGCGGTCAACGCGTCACGGATCGCCGTGTCGCCGGCCTGGGTGGCATCGGCGAGTCTGAGGTTGTTGCGCACCGACGTCGCGAAGATGTGCGGTTCGTCGTCGACGAGGGCGAAGGCCGCGCGCGCCTGGGCCAGCGGGATCCGCGCGGTGTCGGCCCCGCCGAGCGCGTACCGGCCCGCGGTCGGGTCGAGATGCCGCACGAGCACGGCCAACAGCGTCGACTTGCCCGACCCGTTCGGCCCCACCACCGCGATCCGGTCGCCGGCGGACAGGTCGAGGGAGGTCGGCGGCAGGTGGTCGCCGGTGCCGTCCCAGGAGGCGGTGACGTCGGCCAGGGCGAGGTCGTGGCCGTCGGGGTGGGCCGCAATCAGGCCCGGGGTTGCGGCCGGATCGGCCACGGCCGGGGTCTGGTCGAGCATCGCGTCGAGTCGGCGGGCGCTGCCCTGCGCCCGGGCCAGGGCGCGGGTGGCCTCGGTGAGCACGCCGAGCGCTTCTCCGGTGGCGACCGGGATGAGCGTGAGCATCGCGACGATGGCGATGTGCGAGCCGGAACGCTGCGCCAGGTACGCGGCGGCGATGGTCGCGACGCCGGTGATGACGAGCAGCAGCGCGGCGGTCAGGGCGCGCCCGCGGGACTGACGCGACGTGGCCGTGCGGACCCGCGCATCGGCCTGCCACACCCACGAGAGCGCGTCGGCCTGGCCACCGATGGCCTGCAGGTCACCGGCGTGGTCGGCGACGAGGGTGCTGACGCGGGTCACCTCGGCGCGGGCGGCGAGCAGGTCGTCCTGGGCGGCGCACTCGAGGCGCCAGGAGAGCACGAACAGCAGGGCACAGGCGACGAGCATCGCCGCGAGCACGGCGCCGACGCCGGGGTTGAAGAGGACGGTCACGATCGCCGCGATGATGCCGGCCACGGCGGCCGAGAACACCGGGACGGTGACGCGCACCGAGGCCTCGACGACATCGGTCAGGTCGTCCACGATGCCGTTGAGCACATCGGAGCGTCGTCTCCGTCCGAGTCGGGCCGGGGTCAGGGGGACGAGCGCGGCGTAGGTCGCCGCACGGCGCTCCGCGAGGTCGCGCAGGGAGCCGTCGTGGCTGACGAGTCGCTCCCAGTAACGGAAGACGGGGCGGGCCAGGCCGAACGTGCGCACGCCGACGATCGCGGTGAGCAGCAGGAGGATCTGCGGGCGTTCGCTGGCGCGGACGATGAGCCACCCGGAGGTGGCCGTCAGGGCGATGCCGGCGGCGGTGGCGATGCCGCCGAGGAGACCACCGAGGATCGTCGAGCGGGTCAGGGTCAGGGGGTTGGTGCGCGTGGTCGTGGTGGTGGTGCGGTCCGTGGTCATCGGGCCACCACCTCGGCGCCCAGGTCGACGCGCTGGTCGGCGAGGTCCATGAGGTCGGTGCGGTGGGTGACCGCGACGACGGTGCGCTCGCGGGCGAGATCGGTGATGATCCGGTGGACCAGCGCCGCCGACTCGGGGTCGAGGTGGGCCGTGGGTTCGTCGAGCAGCACGATCGGAGCGTCGCTGAGCAGGGCCCGGGCGAGCACGAGGCGGGCACGCTGCCCGGCCGACACACCGAAGCCGTCGTCACCGAGCGGAGCGTCGAGCCCGCCCAGTGCGTCGATGACGTCGGTCAGTCCGACCTGCGCGACCGCGGCCGCGACGGCGGCGTCGGTGGCGGTGGTGCCCAGCGTCAGGTTCGCGCGCACGCTGCCGGCGCCGAGGAAGGGACGCTGGCTGACGAGGTGGGTCTCGCCACCGCGCTCCGTTGCGCCGGAGGTGGGGCGCCGGATGCCGGCGAGGATCTCCAGCAGTGTCGACTTGCCGATGCCCGAGGGGCCGGTCAGGGCCGTCAGGCCGCGCGTGGCCGTCAGGGAGACGTTGCGCAGCACCGGGGTCGCGGTGCCGGGGTAGGCGTAGGTGACATCGCGAGCGATCAGGTCAGCGGGGCTGTCCCTGTCATCCCTGTCACCGGCCGCGTCCGTGGCGGCGTCCGTGGCCGCCTCGAGTTCGGTGAGGATGTCCTCGAGCGCCTCGGCGCCGTCGGCGGCCGAGTGGAACTCCGCTCCGACCCGCCGAATCGGCCAGTACGCCTCGGGGGCGAGGAGAATCGCGACGAGACCGGCACCGAGCTCCATCGTGCCGTGGGTCAGCCGCAGACCGGTGAGCACCGCGACGATCGCCACGGACAGCGACGCGAGCAGTTCGAGGGCGGCCGAGGAGAGGAACGCCAGTCGCAGCGTCCGCATCGTCGCCAGGCGGTGCTTGTCGCTGACCTCCCGAATCGTGGCCACCTGGCGTTCGCCGCGACCGTAGGAGACGAGTGTGGGCAGTCCGCGCACGACGTCGAGGAAGTGGCCGGCGAGGTCGGACAGGGTCTGCCACCGGGTCCGGGTGTCGTCGCGGGTGGTGACGCCGATCAGCGCGGCGAAGAGGGGCAGGAGCGGCACCGTGAGGATGACCACGATCGCGCTGGGCCAGTCGACGACGAACAGGGTGATGATCGCCAGCGGCGGCACGACGGCGGCCGCCAGCAGCGCCGGCAGGTACTTGGCGATGTACGGCTCGACCGACGCGGCGCCCTGCGTCGCCAGGGTCAGGGCCCGCGCACGGTCGGGGCGGGAGTCGGCGTCGCGCTGGAGCCACGTGGCCAACAGTTGTTCGCGCAGGGCGGTGGCCACGCGGGTGCCGGCCCACGCCTGGATGCGTTCGGAGGACCAGGCGATGACCGCGCGGACGAGGAAGAGGCCCAGCAGCCAGGCCGAGGGTTCACGAAGATCCGTCTGGCGCACGGCGGCCACGACGACGGCGGTCAGGGCGAACGCGGTGGCGACCGTGGCGACCCCCTGCAGGACTCCGAGCACCCCCAGCAGGAGCACCGGGCGGCGGGCGCCGGGGACGGTGCGGAGGAGGCGAGGGTCGAAGGGATTCACGCGGGCCTTCTGGTCGGGGATGGTGGGGGTGGTGATGATCGAGCGGGTCGGCCGAGGGTGCCGCCCGACCCACTCGGATCGATGCATCAGGTCAGCTGACCTTGACCGGGTCGGGGATCTGCTCGACGCGGATGCGGCGGCGGAACACCCAATAGTTCCACGCCGTGTACAGCAGCATGATCGGCGTGAAGATCAGCGCCGCGCCGGTCATGATCTTCAATGTCAGCGTCGAACTGGCGGCGTTGACGATCGTCAGGTCCGTGCCGTCGGCGAGCGTCGTGGGCATGACGTTCGGGAAGAGCAGCACGAAGTAGGTCGTCACCGCCAGGAGGATCGTCAGCGCGGTGGCGGTGAAGGCGTATCCCTCCTTGCCCTGATGGTTGAACCACAGCGCGGCGAGCAGCGCGACCGCGGCGAGGATCGTCGTGGCCCAGGAGAACGGCGATCCGTCACGCGACAGACCCAGCCAGAGCAGCAGGACGACGGCGAGGACGGCCGTGACCACACCCGCCTTGGTGGCGACCGCGCGGGCGTCCTCGCGGATCTTGCCGGCCGTCTTCAGGGCAATGAAGTGCGCGCCGTGGGTCAGCGAGAGGCCGACCACGACGATGCCGCCGAGCAGGCTGATCGGGTTGAGCAGCGTGAGCAGGTTGCCGGTGAACTCCATGTGCGCGTCGATGGGCAGACCGTTGACGATGTTCGTCAGGGCCACGCCGACCAGCAGCGGAGCGACGAACGAGCCGACGATGATGCAGTAGTCCCAGCCGCGGCGCCAGGCGTCGGAGTCGCGCTTGTGGCGGTACTCGAAGCCCATGTTGCGCAGGATCAGGACGACAAGGAGCACCAGCAGGGCGAGGTACATGCCCGAGAACATCGTGGCGTACCAGTGCGGGAAGGCCGCGAACATCGATCCGCCCGCGGTGAGCAG
Source organism: Kribbia dieselivorans NBRC 106261 (assembly GCF_001552435.1). Lineage (GTDB taxonomy): Bacteria > Actinomycetota > Actinomycetes > Actinomycetales > Dermatophilaceae > Kribbia > Kribbia dieselivorans. The sequence goes on along the minus strand of NZ_BCRE01000087.1, from coordinate 1,882 downwards.
CCAGACCTCGTTGCCGTCCCAGAACGGGCCGATCGTGTTGAGCATGACGCGCCGGCGCTTCTCCGGCGTGTCGTCGGGGTCGTTGGGGTCGCCGGTCTTGTCGAGCACCGGCAGGAGCATGCCGACGCCGAAGTCGAAGCCCTCGAGCACCAGGTAGCCGGTCCACAGGACGGCAATGAGGATGAACCAGAAGTGTGAAAGTTCCATGATCTCCGTCCCCGATCAGTACGCGAACTCGAGTTTTTCGTCCTCGCCGATCTGGCGAGGCTCCTCGAAGGGCTCGGGGCCCTTTTTGATGTAGTCGAGGAACAATTTGACCTCGATGACGGCGAGCACGCCGTAGAGCAGGGTGTAGACGATCATCGAGATCCACACGCTGGCCGCGGACACGCTCGGGGAGACACCGGTCGCGGTCGTCATCTCACCGAAGACAAGCCACGGCTGGCGGCCCATCTCGGTGAAGATCCAGCCGAACGACGATCCGAGCATGATGGCGATCGGGGTGATCCACAGCAGCGGGTGCACCCACGTGCCCATCGGCACGTTGTTCTTGCGGGTGGCCCACAGAACCCAGGCCGCGACGATCATCGTGAAGAAACCGGCGCCCATCATCAGGCGGAAGTTCCAGTACGTCATGGGGATGTTCGGGATGTACGTCGACGCCGCGGTGAGCGGGTTGTTGGCGTACTCCTGCTGGTACTGGGCCTCGAGTTCGGTGATGCCCTCGACGCGGCCGTTGAAGTCGCCGGTGCCGAGGTAGCTGAGCAGGCAGGGCACCTCGATGACGTGCTTGGGGTTGGCGCCACCGAGGTCGGCAACGGTGAGCACGGAGAACGGAGCGCAGCTGTCGGAGGTGTGGTACAGCGCCTCCGCCGCGGCCATCTTCATGGGCTGGACCTCGGTCATGATCTTGCCCTGGAAGTCACCGGAGACGATGACGCCGAGGGAGGCGACGAGGGTGACGATGGCGCCCAGTCGGGAGGCGCGCTTCCACATGGGAACGTCGGCCGCGAGCTCGCCGCCGCCGGAGTCGGCGTTGCGGTGGGCCTTGCGCATCTTGTAGAGCGCGACGCACATGACGAAGGTGGCGCCGGTCATGTAGGCGGCGGTGACGACGTGCGGGAAGGTGACGAGTTGCACCTTGTTCAGGAGCACGGCGACGAAGTCGGTCATTTCGGCGCGGCCGGTCTCGGCGTTGTAGCGGTAGCCGACCGGGTGCTGCATGAACGAGTTGGCCGCGAGGATGAAGTAGGCGCTGAGCACCGTGCCGATGTGCACCAGCCAGATGCACATGACGTGGAGCTTCTCGGGGATGCGGCCCCAACCGAAGATCCACAGGCCGAGGAAGGTCGACTCGAGGAAGAAGGCGAGGAGCGCTTCGAAGGCGAGTGGCGCGCCGAAGATGTCACCGACGAAGCGGGAGTAGTCGGACCAGTTCATGCCGAACTGGAACTCCTGCACGATGCCGGTCACGAGACCGAGGGCGAAGTTGATCGTGAAGAGCTTTCCGAAGAACTTGGCCAGGCGCAGGTCGTCGGGGTTGCGCGTGCGCAACCAGGACGTGTGGAACCAGGCAACCAGCATTGACATGCCGATGGTGATCGGCACGAAGAAGAAGTGGTACACGGTTGTGATGGCGAACTGCCACCGTGCCAATTCCAGGACGTCCATGAGCGGGGCTCCCGAGGGGCAGGCGAAGTACTACATGACGTAGTAGAAGATACATGGGCTCGGGGGGGTGGTCGAAGTGGGGTGGGGAAGTCGAGATGCAGGCCACGCGTGAGGGGGCTGGTCAGGGGGGTGTCGCGGGGGTTGTCCCAGGGGTTGTCCACAGGTTTGTGCGTGGCTCTTGTTGTGGTCGGGTGCCTGAGATTGCATGGAG
>NZ_BCRE01000086.1 GCF_001552435.1 Kribbia dieselivorans NBRC 106261 | reverse complement strand
GCACCCGATCAACGGTAGTCGACGCGCGCGTCGGCGCCTTCGGCCGCGTGCTCAGCCCCGCTCCGGCTCGGCCTCGGTCAGGGCCGGGTGGCGCCCGTTGGCGACCGGGTCGAGATGCCGCTCGAGGGCCACCACGGCCAGCGCCAGCACGACGCACCCGACCAGCAGCGTGCCGATGTACCCGCGCGCGCGCCGCCGTGGTGCAGCGCCGCGCCGGCGAACGCCGGGCCGAGGATCGCCCCGGACTGGTACGCCGCGGCATTGATCGCGTTGTAGCGACCGCGCTCGTGGTCGGTGGCCAGGTCGTTGACGATCGCCGGGGTCGTGGCCTGCAGCAACGTCTCGCCGAGGGCGAAGATGGCGAAGAACCCGACGACGCCCAGGACGGCGAGCCACGAATCGGGCAGCAGCCCACTGGCGGCCAGCGACACCCACGACAGCCCCCAGATGGCGGTCATGAGCAGGAGCATGCGGGTGCGGCGATGGCCGGAGATCCAGCGCATGACGGCGAACTGCAGCGCGACGATGACGAAGGTGTTGACCGCGAACCCAAACCCGAGCGTGCGCGTCGACACCCCGGCGATGTCCACCGCGAACGCCGGCACGCCGGACTCGAACTGGCCGTAGCCGACGAACGAGGTCAGCACGCCGACGACCGAGATCCACAGCACCGCCGGGCGGCGCAGCACGTTGAGATAGGTCGGTGCCGGAGCGTCGTTCGGCCGGCTCTCGAGGCCGTCGGACGTCACGCGGCCGCCCGCGCCGTACCCGCCACCGGCGCGCCGCAACGGCCCGAGCAGCACCGCGAGCGGGAAGAGCATGAACACCGCCTCGGCGATGAACACCGCGGTGAAGGTCCACGGCCTGGAGATGTCGACGAACAGCCCGCCGATCAGTCCTCCGACACCCATGCCGAGGTTGACCAGGGCGAAGTTCAGGCCGAAGAACTGGGTGCGCGCCTCACCGTCGACGATCTGGGCGATGAACGAGTGGAACGCCGGAAACGACGAACCCTGGGCCGCGCCGACGAGCAGACTGGCCACCAGGAGCGCCGGAACCGACGTGGCAAAGGCGAACATCACCGCTCCGGCAATCATCGCGATCGTGCCGCCCATGACCACCGCCCGAGCCCCGAGATGGTCGATGAGGTACCCCGTCGGCACGGTCACGGCCACGGCTGCCACGGCGATCGCGGCCATGAGGTAGCCCGCGGTGTCGAGGGAGGCTCCTCGCACCTGCGTCATGTAGATCAGGACGAACGGCAACACCATTCCGCGTCCGAGCGTCTGCACGATCGTCGTCGTGAGCAGCCAGCGCCCTGCGGTCGGCAGGTCGTCCCAGAAGCGTGTGATGCCGAACCGGGTCGCGGTATCAGTCACGACAGGCCAGTTTCCTCCTGCCGCAGGTCGAAGCCAAATGGGTTTGCCCGGGTCGGTTGGCGATTGCGTACCCCACCAGTGACAATGGGGTGTTCATGTCATCAGAGCAGAGGTAGGGGACAGTGCCGACTGGCAAGGTCAAGTTCTTCGACACCGACAAGGGCTTCGGTTTCATCTCCGGGGACGACGGGGTCGATGTGTTCCTGCCCTCAAGCGCGCTCGCGGCCGGCGACGTGGTGCGTGGGGGCACCAAGGTGGAGTACAGCGTGGCCCAGGGCCGCAAGGGCGCCCAGGCGATGTCGGTGACCGTGCTCGAGGCTCCGGCCAGCGTGGTCACCAACCGCCGGCTGCGCGACCGCAAGCCGCCCGAGGAGATGGTCGTCGTCATCGAGGACCTCATCACCCTGCTCGACGACGTCCAGGCCGGCCTCAACCGCGGGCACTACCCCGACCGCCAGTTCGGCGCGAAGGTGGCCCAGGTGCTGCGCAGCATCGCCGACGACCTCGAGGCCTGACATGGCCGCGACCATCAAGACCGACACGACGTTGAGCGCCGCCGTCGAGGTGGCACGGGCGGCGGCGGAGTCCATCGCCGAGCCCGGCACGGTCGGTGACCACGAGGGCATCGTCATGGAGGCCGAGCGCGTCGGCACCCACCTGTTCGTGTGCACCTCACCGGGCTACCGCGGCTGGCACTGGGCCGTCACGGTCGCGCGCGTGTCGCGCAGCAAGGTCGTCACCGTCTCGGAGACGCACCTGCTGCCCGGCGAGGACGCCGTGCTCGCCCCGGCGTGGCTGCCGTACGAGCAGCGTCTCGCGCCGGGGGACATCGGCGCGGGAGACGTGCTGCCGTACGTCGCCGACGACGCGAACCTCGAGGCCGGGTGGGAGGCCACCGGTGACGAGGACGTCGATCACATGGCGCAGTGGGAACTGGGCCTGGGCCGGGCGCGGGTGCTCTCGGCGGAGGGCCGTGACGTCGCCGCGCAGCGCTGGTACGACGGGGCGCACGGGCCCAAGGCCGACGTCTCGCTCAAGGCACCGGAGATGTGCACGACGTGTGGGTACTTCGTGCCGATGGCGGGCGCGCTGCGCTCCGTGTTCGGGGTGTGCGCCAACGAATGGTCACCCTCGGACGGCACCGTCGTCAGCCTCGACCACGGGTGCGGTGCGCACTCGGAGGTCGATGCACCGCGCCCGGAGCCCGAGCAGGTGCCCGAGCCGGTGCTCGACGACCTGGCGTTCGAGACGCTCTGACCCTCGCCCCCACCTGGTTCGAGGTATTGCGCGTCGGATTCCCGACGCGCAATACCTCGAACCGCGAGGGGCGGTCAGTCGCGCTTGAGCACCCCGGCGGCATTGCCGCGCCCGCGGCGCAGGTACAGCCACATGAGCACGCCCAAGCCCGCGCCGTACACGCCGATCATCGGCCACCAGCTCCGCGCTCCGTCATGAAGCGTGGGGACGGCCCACGCCACCGCGGCCCACAACACGAACAACGCCGTCCCCAACAGCACCACCCGATCGACGCGGATCCGGATGGGCGGCGGCAGATGCGTGGGCGTGTCGTCGGAAGCCATGACTCCAGCCTGCCTCATCGGGCCCTAATCTGTGCGTCATGAGCACCACCTCGCCCCCCGCGCCGGCCCCCACGACCACGTGGGTGGACCGGTACTTCCACATCTCCGAACGCGGCTCCTCGATCAGCCAGGAGATCCGTGGTGGCCTGGCCACCTTCTTCACGATGGCCTACATCGTGGTCCTCAACCCGCTGATCATCGGCACCCAGGCCGATTCGACCGGTGCGTTCCTCGGCGGCGGCGACGTGCCGCACGCGATGAAACTCGTCGCGGCCGGCACCGCCCTCATCGCCGGGATCATGACGATCCTCATGGGCGTCTACGCGAACTACCCGCTGGCCCTGGCCGCCGGGCTCGGACTCAACGCCTTCGTCGCCTTCGGCGTCGCCAAGCTGCCCGGCATGACCTGGGCCGACGCCATGGGCCTGGTCGTGCTCGAGGGTGTGATCATCCTGCTCCTCGTGCTGACCGGGTTCCGCCGAGCCGTGTTGCGCGCGGTACCGGCCCAGCTCAAGACGGCCATCTCGGTCGGCATCGGTCTGTTCATCACCGTCGTCGGCCTGGTCGACGCCGGGGTCGTGCGCAAGGCGGTCGGAGGCCCGCTCGGCGAACTCGGCGTCGGCGGTTTCCTCGCCGGGTGGCCGATGTTCGTCTTCGTCACCGGCCTGTTCCTCATCTTCGGCCTGTACGTGCTCAATGTGCGCGGCGCGATCCTCTACGGCATCGCCGCCACGACGCTCCTCGCCGTGCTCGTCGAGGCCATCTTCAACGTCGGCGGGCAGACCGACGCGACCGGCAAGATCGTCAACCCGACCGGCTGGGGGCTGAACATCCCGAGCTGGCCGACGTCGGTGTTCTCCGTGCCGGACTTCTCGCTCTTCGGCCACTTCAACCTGCTCGGGTCGTTCGAGAAGGTCGGTGTCGTCTCGGCCGTCCTGCTCATCTTCACGCTCATGCTCGCGGACTTCTTCGACACGATGGGCACCATGGTCGCCGTCGGTGCCGAGGCGGGGCTGCTCGACGAGAACGGCGACCCGCCGAACAGTCAGCGGATCCTCGTGGTCGACTCGATCGCCGCGGCCGCCGGTGGTATTGGCGGAGTCTCGTCGAACACGTCGTACATCGAATCCACCGCTGGTGTGGGTGAGGGCGCGCGCACGGGTCTGGCCTCGGTCGTGACGGGTCTGCTGTTCCTGGCAGCGACGTTCCTCAGCCCGCTGGTCGCGGTCGTGCCCTACGAGGCGGCGACGCCGGCGTTGATCCTCGTCGGTTTCCTGATGATGCAGCAGGTGCGTGAGATCGACTGGACCGACCTGGAGATCGCGATCCCGGCGTTCCTGACGATCGTCGTCATGCCGTTCACCTACTCGATCAGCGCGGGGATCGGTGCCGGGTTCGTCATGTACCTGTTCCTCAAGCTCGTCAAGGGCAAGGTGCGCGAGATCCACCCGCTCATGTGGATCGTGGGTCTGCTGTTCGTCGTGTACTTCGCCATGGATCCGATCAAGGGATGGCTCGGCGTCTGACGCCCGTTCACCCACTCACCCTCGCCGAGGGAACAATTCTGGCGACGTAAGCCCGGCTTAGGTCGCCAGAATTGTTCCCTCGGCGAAGTTCTCGGGAGTACCCATGTCCACCACCACGACGATCACCGCCGCCATCGACTGCACGGTGACCGCGCCGGCGACCCTGTTGTTCGCCGTGGCGGTCGCGGCGGGCACGCCGACCCGCAGCGAGTCCCTGTCGATCGAGGTCGACGGAGCGCCGCTCGAGGCGCAGGAGATCGTCGCCGCAGCCGGCACCCGACTGCACCGGGTGCACGCGCCGATCGGGGCGCTGCGCCTGCGCTACGCCGCCGAGGTCGAGGCCTCCTGTCCGCCGCACCCCGTCACCGACGAGGAGGAGGTCGTCTACCTCCGCCCGTCGCGCTACGCCGAGTCCGACCGGTTCCACGTGCTCGCCCCGACGCGGTTCGCGGGTCTGACCGGCCAGGAGCTCATCACCGAGGTGGGCGCGTGGGTCAACGGCTACCTGCGGTACATCCCGGGCAGCTCCGGCAGCGAGGACTCCGCGATCGACACGCTGCTCGCCGGCCAGGGCGTGTGCCGCGATTTCGCCCACCTGACCGTCGCGGCCCTGCGCGCGCTGGGCGTGCCGGCGCGGTTGGCCGCCGTGTACGCGCCCGGCCTCATCCCCATGGACTTCCACGCCGTCGCCGAGGCCGCGCTCGACGGGCGATGGCAGGTCGTCGATGCCACCCGCAGGGCCCCGCGCTCCTCCCTGATCCGCATCGCGACGGGCCGTGACGCCGCCGACACCGCCTTCTTCACGGTCCTGAGCGGCCGGGTGCGGTTCGGCCCGGTGCGGGTCACGGTGTACGCCCACGGCGGCCTGCCGCCGGAGGACCCGTCGCAGCCGGTGTATCTCTGACCCGCGCCCCGATCGCCGTGCCCGGCTCGGGCGCGACGGAGCCGCGCTCGCGCCCCTTACAGTGGTCCGCGTGAGCATCCGGGTCGCCCTGCACCACGAGACGAGTTACACCTTCGCCCACCCGGTGCGGGTCTTCCCGCATGAGGTGCGCCTGCGCCCCGCCCCGCACAGCCGCACCCGCATCGAGGCGTACTCGCTCAAGGTCTCCCCGCCGGATCATTTCCTCAACTGGCAACAGGACCCCTTCGGCAACTACGTGGCTCGGCTGGTCTTCCCCGAGCCGACCGACCACCTGACCGTCGCCGTCGAACTCGTCGCCGACATGACGGCGATCAACCCGTTCGACTTCTTCGTCGAGGACCACGCCGCCCGCTTCCCGTTCGAGTACGCCGCCGCCCAACGCCGTGACCTCGAGCCCTACCTGCGCCCGAACGACGACGACGATGTCATCGACGCGTGGATCGCCACCCACCTGAAACCGACCGGTGTCCTCGACGGCGACACCCGCATCGTCGACGTTCTCGTCGCCGTCAACCAGGCCGTGCGCGACTCCGTCGACTACACCACCCGACTCGAGGCCGGCGTCCAGACACCCGCGGAGACCCTCGCCCGCGCCATCGGCTCGTGCCGCGACTCGGCGTGGCTGCTCGTGGCCGTCCTGCGCCGATGCGGCATCGCGGCCCGTTTCGTCTCCGGGTACCTCGTGCAACTCACCAGCGACGTCGTGCCCCTCGACGGTGCCCCCGCCGGCCCGGCCGCGGACTTCACCGACCTGCACGCCTGGGCCGAGGCCTTCATCCCCGGAGCGGGGTGGATCGGGCTCGACGCGACCTCCGGCCTGCTCGCCGGTGAGGGGCACATTCCGCTCTCCGCCACGCCGGAGCCGGAGTCGTCCGCGCCGATCACCGGCGCCACCGAGGTCGTTGAGGCGACGTTCGGGTTCGTCAACGAGGTCACCCGCATCCACGAGGATCCGCGCGTGACCAAGCCTTACACCGACGCGCAGTGGGCGCAGATCGACGCCCTGGGGGAGGCCGTCGACGCCCGCCTGAACGCGGGCGACGTGCGCCTGACGATGGGCGGGGAACCGACGTTCGTCACGGCCGGGGACACCTCCGACCCGCAGTGGGAATCCGCCGCCGACGGGCCGGAGAAGCGTGCGCTCGCCGCGCGTCTGACCGCGCTGGTCCGTGACCGGTGGGCCCGCGGCGGCGTCGTGCACCACGGGCAGGGCAAGTGGTACCCCGGCGAGGAGTTGCCCCGCTGGCAGACCCAGATCGCGTGGCGCCGCGACGGCGAACCGCTGTGGCACGACACCGCGCTCCTCGCCGACCCGGGCGCGCCCGGCGACGCCCCCGATCCGGCGGCCGTCGAACGCCTCGCCCGCGCCATCGCGGCGCGCTTGGGTGTCCCGGCCGACGTCGTCATCGCGGCCCACGAGGATCCGGTGCAGGCCGCCCTGAACGAGGCGCGCCAACCGTTCGGCGATCGCCCGGCCGTCGACGAGGATCCGCAACGCGCGGCCGACGATCTGGATCGCAACGCGACCGCCTCACCGCCGGCCGGCTGGGTCATCCCCGTTTTCGTCGACCCCGAGAACGGTGCCGGCTGGGCGACCGCGCACTGGCGCCCCCGCCGCCGCGGGTTGTTCCTCATGCCGGGCACCTCGGCCATGGGTTACCGGCTGCCGCTGAACACGATCGCCTGGGGCGAGGCCGCGGACATCACCCGCAACCACGACGGCGACATGACCGCCGACCTGCCCCACGGCGCTCCGGCCATCGAGCCCGAGCACGTGCCGCCGGCGCGCGTGGTGCCCATTGACGGAGCACCGCGCACGGCCGTTGCGGTGCAGGCGCGCGGTGCCCAGACCTACGTGTTCCTTCCGCCGCTCGACCGCCTCGACGACGGGATCGCCCTGCTCACCGCCATCGAGGGCGCCGCCGCAGCCACCGGCACCCCGGTCGTGCTCGAGGGGTACCGACTGCCGAACGACGACCGGGTCGAGTCGCTGTCGATCACGCCGGATCCCGGTGTGATCGAGGTCAACGTGCACCCCACCTCGACCTGGGGTGACCTGCGGGAGCTGACCACCACCCTGTTCGACGACGCCCGCCGCGCCGGGCTGGCCACCGAGAAGTTCGACCTCGACGGCACCCACACCGGCACCGGCGGCGGCAACCACATCACCCTCGGCGGGGCCACCGTGGCCGACAGCCCGTTCCTGCGGCGCCCCGATCTGCTGCGCAGCCTCATCACGTACTGGCAGTGGCATCCGGGTCTGTCGTACCTGTTCACCGGCAAGTTCATCGGCTCGACGTCGCAGGCGCCGCGCGTCGACGAGGGGCTGGCCGAAACGTTGTCCGACCTCGAGATCGCCTTCACCGAACTCGCCGCGATGGTCGACGACCCGGCCGTCGACCACGACATCGCCGCAGCCGTGCGCGCCGACTGGAGCGTCGCCGAGACCCCCGACGAGCGCGTCGCACGCCAGCGTCGATCGCAGCCGTGGCTCGTCGACCGGCTCCTGCGCCACCTGCTCACCGACCTGACCGGCAACACCCATCGCGCCGAGTTCTGCATCGACAAGCTCTACAACCCCGACCACCGCGGCGGGCGCCTCGGCCTGCTCGAGATGCGCGGCTTCGAGATGCCCGCGCACGCGCAGATGAGCCTGATGCAGGCCGCGCTGGTGCGCGCCCTCGTCGCCCGGTTCTGGGAGGCCCCGGCCGAAGGGCCGCTCGTGCGGTGGGGCACGCGGCTGCACGACCGGTACCTGCTGCCCGCGTTCGTCGCGGCCGACGTGCGGGAGGTCGTCGCCGAACTCAACGCGCACATGGCGGCCTGGCCGACCCAGCCGAACGGTGCTCCGCCGCGCTTCGACGAGCGCTGGCTCGAGCCGTTCCTCGAGTTTCGGTTCCCGCGGCTGGGCGAGGTGCGTCTGGGTGATGTCGAGCTCGAACTGCGCTCCGCCATCGAACCCTGGCAGGTGCTCGGTGAGGAGGTCTCGCTCGGCGGCACGGCCCGGTTCGTCGACTCCTCGCTCGAGCGTGTGCAGGTCAGCGCCGTCGGGATGACCGAGGGGCGGCACGTGCTGACGTGCAACGGCGTGCCGGTGCCGATGGTCCCGATCGCGACGACCGGCTGGGGCGTGGGCCGCGACGCGACGGCCGGCGCGCGCGTCGGCGGGGTCCGTTTCCGGGCCTGGAACCCGCCGAGCGCGATGCATCCGACGATCGGCATCCACGCTCCGCTCCAGTTCGACCTCGTCGATGTGCGCAACTCGGTCTCGCTCGGCGGCTTCACCTACCACGTCACCCACCAGGGGGGCCGGTCGTACGAGACGTACCCGGTCAACGCCGTCGAGGCGGAGTCGCGTCGCACGAGCCGATTCGAGGAGCGTCGCACCTCGGGTCGCATCGACACCGCCACCTGGCCGCAGCCGCGGGGGTATCTCGGCGGCGAACCGTCCGAGTTCCCGGTCACAC
>NZ_BCRE01000085.1 GCF_001552435.1 Kribbia dieselivorans NBRC 106261 | reverse complement strand
CCGGAGCGTCGTTCGCCGGGCGCTGGCGGCTCGACCCCATCCCGCTCGTGTTCGAGGCGCAGGAGTGGGCGCCGCTCGAGGCGGCGCTGCAGCAGCGCGCCCGGCTGTTCGACGCGATCCTGGCCGATCTGTACGGGCCGAAGCGGTTGCTGCGCGATCACCTGTTGCCCGGGGAGATGTTCCTCGGGCACGACGGGTACCTGCTGCCGGCCCACGGCATCACCCTCCCCGGACCGCGGCAGCTGCCGATCGCGGCGGTCGACCTGGCCCACGGCCCGGACGGCTGGACCGTGGTGACGGACCGCACGCAGGCCCCGTCAGGCATCGGGTACGCCCTGGCCAACCGACGCCTCGTCACGCGCGTCATGGAGCCGTTGTTCCGCGATCTCCAACCGAACCGCCTCCGGGGGTTCTTCGACGTCCTCCAGCACGCCCTTCACCGCGCCGCGCCGGCCGGGGTGGCCAGTCCGCGCACGGTGCTCCTGTCGCCGGGCACGGCGGGTGACACGGCCTACGATCAGGCCCTCGTCTCGACGATCCTGGGCCACCCCCTCGTCGTCGCGGACGACCTCATGGTGCGCGACGGCGCGGTGTGGCTGCGTACCGGCGGGCGGCGGCAACGGGTGCACGTCATCCACCGTCACGTCGACGGCGACTGGATGGACCCGCTCGACCTGCGCCCCGATTCGCGACTGGGCGTGCCGGGGTTGCTCGCGGCCACCCGTCGCGGGGCGGTCAGCGTCGTCAACCCGATCGGCGCGGGCGTGCTCGAGAACGTCGGCATGGCCCCGTATCTCGACGCGGTGACGCGCGCGGTGCTGGGGGAGGACCTGCAGTTGCGTTCGCCGCAGACGTGGTGGTGTGGGCGCGAGGCCGACCGCTCCCACGTGCTGGCCAACCTCGAGCGGCTCGTCATCCGGCCGACCTCCCGCTCGAACACGCCGACGATCCGCCCCGGCTGGGAACTCGACGCGGCCGGCCGCGCCGACCTCGTCGGGCGCATCCAGGCACAGCCGTGGGCCTGGGCCGCGCAGGAGCCCGTCGAGGCAGCGACGTCACCGGTGATCACCGGCAGCGGGTTGTCGCCGCGCGTCACCGGGCTGCGGGCGTTCCGGATCGCCGTCGACGACGAGTACGTGGTCATGGCCGGTGGGTTGGCCAAGGTCGCCGGCAGCGAGGGCCAGACGCTCGTGCGCATCGAGCACGGGGTGCTCACCAAGGACGTGTGGGTGCTCGGCGGCGCGACCACCCCGGCGTGGCGTTCGCTGCGCGTCGTGGCCGGCGCCGGGGAGTCCGGTGGCGCGGCCCTGCCGTCGCTGTCGCCGCGCGCCGCGGGTGACCTGTATTGGATGGGCCGGTACGCCGAGCGGGCGGAGTCCACCGCGCGGCTCGTCGCCGTCACCGAGAACCTCGTCGACGACCACCTCACCCGCGCCGGCTCGGCCGGGCACACCGCGATGGAGGTGCTGCTGGGCGCGTTGGCCTCGGTCACCGGCGTACCGGGCGTGGCCGCGGCCGAGCCCGGCCACGAGAGCGAGGTCACTGATCACGTGCGCACGCTGCTCCTCGATGCCGAGCAGCCCGGCAGCGTGGCGTTCGCGGCGCGCCGCACCGCACAGAACGCCATCGGCCTGCGCGAGATCCTCGCGCCCGAGACCGTCGGTGTGCTCGGCACCCTCTCCGAGAAGCTGACCGAGGCGCGCGAGAGCGTCGAACTGTTCGACCCGCAGGGCGTGTGCGCGCAGGTGCTGCAGTCGTGCCTCGCGCTCGCGGGCAGTTTCGGAGAATCGATCGTGCGCGACGAGATCTGGACGTTCGTCGACGCCGGTCGACGCGTGGAACGGGCTCAGGCCACGGTCGGGTTGCTGCGCCGCACGCTGACCACGCAGCATTCGCCGGTGGCCGAGGCCGTCATCGTCGAGATGGTGCTGCGCGCCGGGGATTCGCTCATCACGTACCGGCGGCGCATGGCCGCCGGGGTCGGGTCGACGGTGCCGGCCGCCGAGGCCCTCGATCTGTTGCTCGACGAGCCGGCCAATCCGCGCTCCGTGCGTTATCAACTCGAGCGGCTGCTGGCGCACGTCGAGGGCGAGGACGACGCCCGGGTGCGCCAGGTCGTCGAGGCGGCCGTGGCGCTGCTGACCGGAGCCGAGTTCGAGGCCCTCGTCGTGGGCGATCGGGCCGGGCTGACGGCGCTCCTGGCCGATCTCGACGCACACCTGCGCGAGGTGTCGCACCTCATCGAACGCACCCACTTCGCGCCGCAGCGACCGATCCACACGTTCGCCGAGCGGGAACGACCCGGCCGCGTGTACCCCGCCGGAGGTGGGCAGTGACCGACGCCAGGAGCGAGGCGAGCACCCTGCACGGACCGCGCCGGTACTCCGTCACACACGTGACCGAGTACACCTACGAGGACGACGTGACCATGTCGTTCGGCCGGGCGATGCTCCGGCCGCGGGCCACGCCCCAGCAGGTGGTGACCTCGCACGACATCGCGATCTCGCCCGAGCCGGACGTGCTCGACGAGTCGCTCGACGCGTTCGGCAACTTCAGCCACTACCTCGAGATCTCGCAGCCGCACACGACCCTGTCGGTGACGAAGACGGCCACCCTGGACATCGCCTGGCCGCGGGAGGATCTGCGGGCGCTCGACCGGTGGTCGGTGGAACAGGCGGCCACGGCGCTCCGGGCCGATACGTCGCTGGACGCCTTCGAACGGGCCGCGTTCACGATGCCGTCACGCAACGTGACCATGGGCGAGGCGGAGGGTCGTTACGCCCGTGACCTGCTGCCCTCCGCCATGCCCTTGGGCGAGGCGATCGAGGCCGCGTACGGGCGCATCCACTCCGAGTTCGCGTATGCGCAGGGTGCGACGACCGTGACGACGACGCTGCCGGAGGTCATCGCCGAGCGCGCCGGGGTCTGCCAGGACTTCGCGCATCTGGCGGTCGCGGCGTTCCGCATCGTCGGGCTGCCGGCGCGGTACGTGTCGGGCTACATCGAGACGACGCCGCCGCCGGGCAAGGAGAAACTCGAGGGGTCGGACGCCTCGCACGCATGGGCCTCGGTCATGGTGCCCGGCGGGCGGTGGGTGGACCTGGACCCGACCAACAACCACCTGGCCGACTCGCGTTACCTCGTGACCGCGTGGGGCCGGGACTTCCGGGACGTCTCGCCGATGAAGGGCATCATCTTCAGCGACGGCAGTTCGTCGACGCTCAAGGTCGGCGTCACGGTCACCCGCCTGCCGTGAGGGCCCTCAGGCGAGCCGCGTGACGACGACCTCGGTGTGGCACTCGGCCTGCGCGTCGCCGCTGTAGATGGCGCGCAGGGTCGGGCAGTCCGAGCGGTCGCGGCCCCAGCCGATGATGACGTGACGCAGCCCGACCGGCTGGCCCAACGACGGATCCCAGCCGTGCCACGCGCCGTCCCAGTAGTCCAGCCACGACGTGATGACCGCCGGGGTCGGGCTGCCGGGTTCGGCGTCGTCGGGCGCGCGGTAGCCCGAGACGAAGCGGGCCGGCACCCCGACGGAGCGCAGTGCGGCGATGACCCGGTGCGTCACCTCGTCGGTGGCCGCCTCGCCCGCGGCGGCGTTGGCCAGCGTGCCCGAGAGGGTTTCGACCAGGTGGGTCGGGGTGCCGGCCGCAGCCCGGGCCGCGGTGGCACGTTGGTGGTCGGCGGCCGTGACCGGCGTCGGGTCGCCGGGCAGGAGGAACTCGCAGAACGAGTCGGCCACGCTCGGGGCATCGAGGTGGGTGAAGTCCGCGGCGAGTCGGCGGAACGGCCCAGCGGTGACGTTGACGTCGGAGAGCAGCGACGTCGTGAACCGGGTGTGGGCCTCGCGTACCTCGAGTTCGGTGACGCGCGTGCCCCAGTAGTCGTCGTACGTCAGCGCGAACCCGGACGGGTCGACGGCCAGCGGGTGGGCGAGCACGAGTTGGCGGGCCGTCG
>NZ_BCRE01000084.1 GCF_001552435.1 Kribbia dieselivorans NBRC 106261 | reverse complement strand
GGCCGTCGCGGCGGGCGCGAGCCGCACCTCGACGTGGGCCTTGTGCACCGGTTCGGAGTAGGTGTACGACAGCGTCGCGTGAATCCTCAGTCGCATGCCGGGGCCTCCTGCCAGGCGTCCATGGGGCCGATGCCGAGGTAGCGGTGCGAGACGAGGGTGCCGACCTGGGTGCAGGTCGCCTGCACCCGCTCCATCCGTTCGGCGAGGCCGTCGAGCAGTTCGTCCTCGGGCAGGTACTCGATCTCGGCGCGGACCCGGCCGATGAGGTGCAGGGCCTCGTCACGCCGCGCGAATCCGCTGCGGGGTTCGAGTTCGCGCAGGGCCCCCTCGACGGCTTGCAGGCCGTAGAGGAGCGAGCGGGGGAAACGGTCGTTGAGCAGGAGGAACGCGGCAGCCTCGGCCCCGGTGCCCTCGCCGGTGTTGGCGCGCACGAACGCCTGGTGGCCGCCGGAGGCGCGCAGGGCGTTGGCCCACGACATGTCCGTGCCCCCGCCCATCGCCGCGGCGAGGATGAGTCGGGCGGTCATGTCCACGCGTTCGAGGGAGCGGCCGAGCATCATGAACTCGAACCCCTCGTCGTGGGTCATCGTCTGGCGGGCCATGCCCGAGGCGAGGACCGCGCCGTGGCGCACCTGCTGGAACGCCTGATGGGCCGTCTTGCGGCGGAAACTCGGTCGCCGCACGTCGAGGTAGGCGGTGTTGATCGCCTCCCACATGTCCAGGGAGAGCACCTCGCGGATCCGTCGGGCGGACGCGCGGGCGGCGGTCAGGGTGGCGCGCAGGCTCGAGGGGGCGTCGAGGTCGTAGCAGAGGCGGTCCAGCACCAGGGCGATGCCGACCGGTCCGTCGCCGGCGACCTCGTCGGCGTTCTCCCCCATCGCCGCGAGCAGGGCCCGGGCGGCCTGTTCCTGGTCGACCGTGGGGTCCTCGACCATGTACTGCACGTTGGCCTCGAGGATTCGTGACGTGGCCTCGGCGCGCTCGAGGTACCGCGAGACCCAGAAGAGGGAATCGGCGATCCGGGACAGCGTCATGGCGTTCTGCGGGCCGGTGGCGCGCGCGGTCGAGACCGGTCCCTGGGTCTGGCTCTGCTGCCCGGCCGGCGGGGTGTGCGCGGCCGGGTCGCCCGCGCGTTCGGCGTCCTCGCCGGCGGTCAGCGAGGGGTGTCGGGGACCGGGGGTCTCGGCGAGCGTCGGTGCGGGCGTCTTCACGCGACGATCCGTCAAGACCCAGGTGTCCTTCGACCCGCCGCCCTGGGAGGAGTTGACGATGAGCTGGCCCTCCTGCAGCGCCACGCGCGTCAGCCCGCCGGGGAGCACGTGGACGCGCTGGCCGTCGTTGACCGCGAAGGGGCGCAGGTCGACGTGGCGGGGGCTGATCTCCTGGCCGCAGACCGTGGGCACGGTGGAGAGTTGCACGACCGGCTGGGCGATGTAGTCGCGCGGGGCGTGCAGGATCGCGGTGCGCAGGTCGGCGAGTTCGGCGGGAGTGGCCTTCGGCCCGATGACGACGCCCTTGCCGCCGGAGCCGTCGACGGGCTTGACCACGACCTCGTCGAGGCGGTCCATGACCTCCTCGAGCGAGGTCGGGTCCTCGAGTCGCCAGGTGCGCACGCCGGGCAGGATCGGCTCCTGCCCCAGGTAGTAGCGGATCAGGTCGTCGACGTAGGTGCACGTGAGTTTGTCGTCGGCCACGCCGTTGCCGACCGCGTTGGCGATGGTGACGTTGCCGGCGCGAGCGGCGGCCATGAGCCCGGCGACGCCGAGCATCGAGTCGGACCGGAAGTGCGCCGGGTCGATGAAGTCGTCGTCCACGCGGCGGTAGATGACGTCGACGCGCTGTTTGCCGCGGGTCGTCGAGGCCAGGATGCGGCCGTTCTCGCAGCTGAGGTCGCTGGCCTCGACGAGTTCGACGCCCATGGTGCGGGCGAGCAGGGCATGCTCGAAGTAGGCGGAGTTGTAGACGCCGGGGGTGAGCACGACGACGGTCGGGTCGGTGACGCCGGTGGGTGCCGCCGCGCGCAGGGCGGCGCCGAGCATGGCCGGATAATCGTGCACGGGCTGCACGGGGTAGCGCCGGATGATCTCGGGGAACGTCGAGGACATGGCCCGGCGATTGGTCAGGACGTAACTGACGCCGGAGGGGACGCGGACGTTGTCCTCGAGCACGCGCAGTTGACCGTCGGTGCCGCGCACGAGGTCGGTGCCCGACACGTGGATGCGCACCCCGTTGGGCGGGATGATCCCGTGCGCGATGCGGTGGTAGTGCCGCGACGAGGCGACGATCTTGCGGGGGATGACGCCGTCGGTGAAGACCGTTCCGGTGGAGTAGATGTCGGTCAGGAACATCTCCAGGGCGGTGACGCGCTGGGCGATCCCGCCCTCGACGACGGCGAAGTCCCTCGCGGTCATGATGCGCGGGATGACATCGATCGGGAACGGCTGCTCCTGCCCGCCGACGTCGAAGGTGATGCCCTGCTCGAGATAGCTGGAGCCGACGTACTCGGAGCGGCCGAGCACGTCGGCGTCGCTCATGCGGGCCAACTCGTCGACGGCCGCGCGGTAATGCGGGCGGACGGTGCCGTCCGGCGCCATCAGCTCGTCGTAGGTGCCCGCGACCGGAGCGTAGGTCTCCAGGAGCGAGAAGTGGCCGGCGTCACTCATGCGGCGAGTTTATGGGCACGATGTTTCGCTGATGTGACGGCGCGGCGGCCGTCTCGCACGACGTGGCTGGGCCGGGCACCGCGCCCCGTGGAATACTTAGCCAAGGTAATGAGTTGACCTCACCAGTTGACCACCACCGGAAGGAGTCGCCATGACCGCCACCGCGGCCTCGGTGACGTTCGCGAGTGCGGACCACCCCGGGCAGATCCCCGACACCGCCATCCCCGACGCGACCCTGAGCGTCGCCACCGACGTGCGTCTCGCGTGCATGCGCATCTCCCGGCGCGTGCGCCACGAGGGCTCCGACGCCCTCGCCCCGCACCTGTTCAGTGCGCTCTGTCGGCTGGACGGTCGCGACCACACTCCGGGCGAACTCGCCGACATCGAGCGCGTCTCCGCTCCGAGCATGACCCGTACCGTGCGGGCGCTGGTCGACGCCGGCCTGGCCACCCGCACCTCCGACCCGGACGACGGGCGACAGGTGCGCATCTCCATCACCGACGCCGGCCACGACCACCTCGCCGTCGCGCGCCGCAGCCGCGACGAATGGATGGCCACGCGCGTTGCCCAACTCAGCGACGACGAGATCGACGTGTTGACCCGGGCCGCGGCCGTGCTCGGCAAGGTGGCCGCCCTGTGAATTCGACCTTCCGTTCCCTGGCCATCCCCAACTACCGCATCTGGTTCTTCGCCGCGCTGATCAGCAACATCGGCACCTGGATGGGCCGGATCGCGCAGGACTGGGTCGTCCTCACCGAGGTCACCGACCAGTCCGCCTCGGCCCTGGGCATCGTCACCGGGCTGCAGTTCCTGCCCTTCCTGCTGCTCATGCCGTGGTCGGGGATGATCGCCGACCGGTTCCCGAAGCGGTACACGCTCGCGGTCACGCAGGTCGTGCTCATCGCGACGACCGGCGTGCTGGCCGCGCTCGTGCTGTCCGGACAGGTCCAGTTGTGGCACGTCTACGCCATCGCGCTGATGCAGGGCGCCGCGACCGCGATCGACAATCCGGCCCGACAGGCCTTCGCCTCCGAACTCGTGCCGAACGAGTACCTCCCCAACGCGATCGCGCTCAACTCCACGTCGTTCAACGTCGGCCGTCTCGTCGGCCCGGGCATTGCCGGAGTCGCGATCGCCGCCTGGGGCTCGGGCGTGGCCATGCTCGTCAACTCGGCCACGTTCATCGCGATGCTCGTCGCGCTGGCGCTGATGCGGCCCGAGCAGCTGCACCCGGTCGCGGCGGCTCCGGGCCAGGGGTCGTTCGTCGCCGGTGTGCGCTACGTCGCCGGCCGCCCCGACATCATCCTCGTCATGGCGCTGGTCTTCATCTTCGGCACGTTCGGGATGAACCAGCAGATCACCAACGCGCTGATGGCAACACAGGTGTTCGGGTTGGGGGCGAGCGAGTTCGGCATCCTCGGCACGGTCATGGGCATCGGGTCGCTGGCCGGAGCACTGCTCAGCGCCCGACGGGCCCGCCCCCGGATGTTGATCTTCCTCGTGGCGATGGCCGGCTTCGTCGTGGCCACGCTCGCCTCGGCGTTCGCGCCGACGTACACGCTCTTCGCGATCTCGCTCGTCTTCGTCGGATTCACCGCGCTGACGACGCTGACCACGGCCAATGCGATGGTGCAGATGCGGGCTCAGCCGGAGGTGCGCGGCCGCGTCATGGCGCTGTACACGACGATCTTCTTCGGGGGCACGCCGCTCGGCGCTCCGATCTTCGGGTGGCTGGCCCAGGTGGCCGGGGCGCGGTGGTCGCTGGCCCTGACCGCGCTCATCGTCGGCGCCGGGCTCGTCGGCGCAGCGATCTGGCTGCGGCACCGGGACGTGCGAGTGCGGTTCGATCGCGACACCCGGCCACATCTGCAGGTCACGCTGCCCCGGCCGGTTGGGTCCCCGGCGCCGGCGGGGCGCACAATGTCCCGGTGATTCTCTTCGTGTCTGGGGTGATCAAGGCGTGACTCCGCGATTTCGCCGGATGATGACGGTCGGGGTACTGGCCGTGCTGGTGTTGGCCGTCGTGATCAGTCAGGTGATCTCGCTGTTCTGACGGCAGAACGACGCAGCGCCGATCACCTCGCGGGGTGATCGGCGCTGCGTCGTGTGTCGAGTGGTCAGAGGCGCTCGGTGACGTAGTCGATGCAGGTGAGCAGTGCGGAGACGTCGTTCGGGTCGATTGCCGGGAACGTGGCGATGCGCAACTGGTTGCGGCCGAGCTTGCGGTACGGCTCGGTGTCGACGATGCCGTTGGCGCGCAGGGCCTTGGCGATCGCGGTGGCGTCCACGTCGTCGGTGAAGTCGATGGTGCAGATGACCTGGCTGCGGGCGGCCGGGTCGGTGACGTACGGGGTGGTCAGCGGGTTGGCCTCGGCCCAGGTGTAGATGCGGTCGCTGGAGTCCTTCGTGCGGGCGACGGTGAAGTCGAGGCCGCCGTTGGCGTTCATCCACTCGACCTGGTTGGCCATGAGCGCGAGCGTCGCCACCGCGGGGGTGTTGTACGTCTGGTTCTTGCGCGAGTTGTCCAGCGCGGTCTGCAGGTTGAGGAAGTCGGGGATCCAGCGGTCGGTGGCGGCGAGCTCCTCGACGCGGGCGGTCGCGGCGGGGCTCATCACGGCGAACCACAGGCCACCGTCGGAGGCGAAGCACTTCTGCGGGGAGAAGTAGTACGCGTCGACCTCGGCGATGTCGACGGGCAGACCGCCGGCGCCCGAGGTGGCGTCGATGAGCACGAGGGCGTCGGTGTCGGCGCCGGCGACCCGCTGGATCGGGGCCATGACACCGGTGGAGGTCTCGTTGTGCGCCCAGCCGTAGACGTCGACGCCGGCCGTGGCCTCCTGCGTCGGGAGGGTGCCCGGGTCGGACGTGACGACGACCGATTCGCCCAGGAACGGGGCTCCGTCGGTGACCTTGGCGAACTTCGAGGAGAACTCGCCGAAGGAGAGGTGCTGGGCGCGCTCGCGCACCAGGCCGAAGGCGGCGGCGTCCCAGAAGGCGGTCGCGCCGCCGTTGCCGACGACGACCTCGTAGCCGTCGGGCAGGGAGAACAGGGAGGTCAGACCCTCCTGGATGGACTTGACGAGGTTCTTCACCGGCGCCTGCCGGTGGGAGGTGCCCAGCACCGTGGCACTGATCGCGTCGAGGGCAGCGACCTGCTCGGGCCGGATCTTGCTCGGACCGGCGCCGAAACGACCGTCCTGGGGCTTGATGTCGTCGGGGATCACGATGGCGGCGTTGTCAGTCACGATGTTCATCATGGCAGGGGCGTAAAGGGTGGCTGAACCACCCGGTACGCGGTGCTGTGGGTGTTCAACGACCCGTCTCGCCCCGCCCCTCGCCCTCGCCCCTCGCCCTCGCCCCTCGCCCTCGCTGCCTCGCCCCGCCCCGCTTGCCCCCTGCCCACCCGCCCCGGCCGGTATCCGCCACTTCGCTCACCTTGCGTGACTAGCGGTCAGGTTCCAGAGCGTGCCCAGGTGAGGGAACATGAGCAGAGTGGGCGTCAGCGGCGCGCGATCGCGGCGTTCACCGCAGCACGTACGCGCCCAGGGGTCCGGAGGTCCGACCAGACCAGGCGCACGACCTCGTAGCCGGCGGCCCGCAGGTGGTCCTCGCGCCGCTTCTCGTTCCAGAGCGTGTCGTCGCGTCCGCGGTACTTGATTGCTCCGTCGAACTCGATGATCACGCGGTGCCGCGTGAGTCGGAAGTCCACCCGATAGGTTCCGCCATCGGTTGAAATCACCTGCTGCGGAACGAAATCCAGTTGCAGACCGCGCAGGACCAGCGCAGTCAGCGTCTCCCCGGGCGATTCATGGCGACCGTCGGCGAACTGGAGTAGGTGTCTGATCTGGGCGACCCCGGGGTGGCGGGTGCAGTCCTGCAGGGCCACCGCGATGTCCAGATTGGTGATCAACTCCTGACGGAGGGCATCGTCGGCTGCGACCAGTGCCGACTCCGGACGCGCCGCGATGCCGGTCTGGACCACCGCCAGCGCCAGGTCCGCTGTCGGATGACCGTCGGGGGAGTGCGAGGTCGGTCGGGCGGACCTCGTGTGCACCACCGCGCCCGCCGCAGCGCGCGAGGACCTGTCGGCTGTCCGAGCCAGGTGGACCGTCGCCAGATCACAGGCGTAGGTCACCACGGCGTGCATCACCAGCGCCGAGTGATGGCTCGGCACAGCGCGGCCGTCGAAGTGCTGCAGGTAGGCCAGACACTTCAGCCGGTGAAGCGAGCGGGTGGCGATGCGCGGATCCGCGTTGTCCCACGGGGCGACTGGGAGTTGCGGGTCGTGAAGCGCCCACCACCCGCGGAACAGACGACGGATGCGATTCTGCGCGGCCAGTTGGCGCAGCGAATACGAGTCATGACCCACACGCGTGGCCATGGCTGTCGAGAAGACCCCGTCAGCGGACAAGGGCAGAAGTCGCTCCATGTCGTGAACGGTCGCTGTCGCGATGCGCCCTGCCCACAGGTATGCGCGCATCTGTGGACGGCAGGCGCCAGCGCGGTGACCTTGTGGACAACTCGGGCGCGTAGACCCGTGACGGCACTTTGCTCAGGTTGCGTCACCTGGGCACACGACGCAACGTGCCCGATAGTCGCGCACCGTGAGCACAGTGCGGTGTGGGGGCGCAGCGGGCCGGCAGCACTCCCAGATGGACCACTTAGGCTTACCTTCCATGGCTGACCCCATCACCTCCACCGCCTCCGTGCTGACCGACCGCGCCGCGCGGTACGGCAAACAGCTCTGCTCGCACCTCGGCCGCAAGGCCATCGCCGTCTGGGACGCCGAGGACGGCACCGGCCGCATCGGTTTCGACGATGCCACCCACGTCGAACTCGTGGCCGCCCCCTTCTCGCTCGATTTCACCCTGACCGCCACAGAAGAGAACGTCGACCTGTTCGAGGACGTCGTCGGCCGCCACCTCGTCCGCTTCGGTGCGAAGGACGAACTCGAGGTCACCTGGCAGCGCTCCGACGGCACCGCCGGAACCCGGCAGATCAACGACACCAACGACGCTCCGGCACCCGGAACCACCACTGAGGAACGCGCGTGAACGTGCCCCGCATCGAATACCGGGGCGGGCTCGACGAGTCCGAGCTCGAGCCGACCCCGTGGCGCCAGGCCCACCTGTGGGTCGAGCAGGCCATCGCCCGCCACGCCGAAGCGGAGGACGTGCCCGAGCCGCTGGCCATGGCCGTCGCGACTGTCGACGCGCAGGGCACCCCGAATGTGCGCACCGTCCTCATGCGGTTCTTCGACGAGCGTGGCCCGGGGTTCGTGACGAACCTCAACAGCATCAAGGCGCGTGAACTGCGCTCCAACCCGCGGGTCGCGGCGACGCTGACCTGGCCGTCGATGTATCGGGCGATTCGCTTCCGCGGCACCGCGATCGAGCTCAACCGCGACGAGGTCAAGGCGTACTTCGACTCGCGCCCCCACGGATCGCGGTTGAGCGCGTGGGCCTCCGACCAGTCCGCCCCCATCTCCGATCGTCGGGCCCTCGAGGAGCGATTCGCGCGCGTGGAGCAGCAGTACGGTACGGACCCGGCCGGCGAGGTGCCGCTGCCCGACTTCTGGGGCGGCTACCGCATCGCATGCGACGAGATCGAGTTCTGGGCCGGGCGCCCGAGTCGCCTGCACGACCGCATCGTCTACACCCGCCTCGGCGAAGGGAGCCTCGACGATCCGCGCGCGTGGATGCCGCATCGCCGGCAGCCGTGACGCACCTGTTGACAAGAACGCGGCGTTGTCGGCGTCGTGTCCTACGCTCGTGCGCGTGAACGTGGAGCAGACGGAGTCGGGCGCAGCCGGGCGCTTCATCGTCTTCGAAGGCGGTGACGGCGCGGGCAAGTCCACGCATGTGCGGCTGCTCGTGGCGTCGTTGCGAGCAGCCGGTCTCCGGGTGCTCGAAACCCGCCAACCGGGCGGATCGCCGTTGGGGCAGCAGATCCGCGACCTCGTGTTGCACGGGGGAGACATCACGCCGCGGGCGGAGGCGCTGCTGTTCGCGGCGGACAAGGCCCAGCACGTCGAGGAGGTCGTGCGCCCGGCGTTGGCGCGCGGCGAGATCGTCGTGTCCGACCGGTACGTCGACTCCTCAGTGGCGTACCAAGGGGCGGGGCGTGACCTGGGGGCCGACGAGGTCGAGCGGGTGCAGGAGTGGGCCGTGGCGGGGCTGCATCCCGATCTGACCGTCGTCATCGACATTGCGCCGGAGGAGGGGCGGCGTCGGCGCGGTGGCGAACACGACCGGATGGAGCGTGAGGCGGACGATTTCCACGCGGCGATCCGGGCGCATTTCCTGCGCGTGGCGGCCGCGGCGCCGGGGCGGTACATCGTCGTCGACGGGATGGGTGACCGGGCTGTCATCCACGCCAATATCGTTGCGGCTGTGGGGGATCGGTTGGGGCTGACGCTGGAGCCGGTGGCGAAGCCGTGAGTGTCTGGGATGACGTCGTCGGACAGGAGGAGGTCGTCGCGACGCTGCAGCACGCGGTCGCCGATCCGACCGCGATGACGCATGCGTGGCTGTTCACCGGGCCGCCCGGTTCGGGGCGGTCGACCGCCGCGCGGGCGTTCGCCGCGGCGTTGCTGTGCCCGCAGGGTGGGTGCGGGCGGTGCCGCGAGTGCCACACCGCGATCGAGGGCACGCACGCCGACGTCGAACTGGTGCGCACCGAGACGGTGATCATCCCGGTCGATTCGGCGCGCGACCTGGTACAGCTGGCTGGTCGGCGCCCGAGCGTGGGGCGATTCCGCATCATCGTCATCGAGGACGCGGACCGGCTCAACGAGTCCTCCGGCAATGCCCTGCTCAAGGCGCTCGAGGAGCCGACGAGTCATACCGTCTGGATGCTCTGCGCTCCGAGTCTTGAGGACGTGCTCATCACCATTCGCTCGCGCACCCGGCATGTGCGGCTCCGCACGCCGAGCGTGTCGGCCGTCGCCGAGCTGCTCGTGCGCCGCGACGGGATCGCGCCCGAGATGGCGGCCCACGCGGCGCGGGCGGCGCAGTCGCACATCGGGTTGGCGCGCCGGTTTGCCCGTGATGACGGAGCCCGGATCCGGCGGCATGATGCGGTGACGTTGACCACGCGGATCCGGGGTGTCGGGGATGCTGTCGACGCCGCGGCGGATCTCGTGCAGATCGCCGAGGAGGAGCGTGACGCGGCGCTGGTCGAGCGGCATGCCGAGGAGAAGGCCAAGCTGCTGGAGATGCTCGGGGCCGATCCCGCGGCGCGCACGCAACCGGTGGCGGTGCGTTCGCAGATCTCCGCCCTGGAGAAGGAGCAGAAGAAGCGGGCGACGCGCTATCTGCGCGATGTCGTGGACCGGTCACTGACGGATCTGATGTCGGTCTATCGCGACGCGCTCATGGTGCGGGAGGAGGCTGGCGTGCCGCTGGTCAACGAGGATGCCCGCGGCACGGTGACGCAACTGGCGCAGGTGTTCACGGCGGCCGGCCTGCTCGGGTGCATGGACGCGATCGGCACGGCTCGGGCGCGGATCGAGGCGAATGTGCCACCGCTGTTGGCCCTGGAGGCGATGGCGATTTCGCTGCAGATGCCGCGGTGACCGATTTCGACCTGAGTCGGTGTTGACCGGGCGCCGGGTTAGCCTGATGCCGTGCGTCTGCCTCTGATTCGAGCCGTTGCCGCTGCCGTGTCAGCCGCAGTCGCGCTGACCGCGTGTTCGCTCACCAGCGAGCCGTTCACCCCGAGCGAGAACGGGGCGATGCCGCCGGGGCGCGAGGCGTTGACGAGGTTCTACGAGCAGAAACTGGTGTGGAGCGATTGCGAGGGCGGGCAATGCTCCGATCTCGAGGTGCCGCTGGACTATGCCACCCCCGATGGCGAGACGATTCGGATCGCGGTGTTCCGTGCTCCGGCGCGCAAGGCCGGGTCGCGTCGTGGGTCGCTCGTCGTCAACCCCGGTGGGCCGGGCGCGTCGGGGGTCGATTACGCGCGGGCGGCCGATTACATCGTGACGCCGCAGATCCGCAATGTGTACGACGTCGTCGGGTTCGACCCGCGCGGGGTGGCGCGGTCGGCGCCGATCGACTGTGTCAGCGATCGTGGGTTGGATCGGTTCCTGGGGCAGGACCCGACGCCGGACGATACGGCCGAGCAGCGTGAATTCGCGGCGACGTCCAAGGCCTTTGCCACCGAGTGTGGGCGCACGGCCGGGCCGCTGCTCGGGCACGTCTCGACGCGCGAGGCGGCCCAGGACATGGACGTGCTGCGCGCAGCTCTGGGTGACGACCAGTTGACCTACCTGGGCAAGTCCTACGGCACGTTTCTCGGAGCGACGTACGCCGAGGAGTTCCCGGAGCAGGCGGGCCGATTGGTGCTCGACGGGGCGGTGGCGCCCGACCTGACCAGTGAGCAGTTCGCCATCGGGCAGGGTCAGGGTTTCGACCGGGCGACGCGTCAGTGGGCGGCCGACTGCGCCGACAGCGGTGAGTGCCCGTGGAACGGCGATGCCGACAACGTCGTGGCCGGGCTGCAGACGCTGCTGACCCGGCTCGACGAGACTCCGCTGCCGTTGTCGGACGGACGCCCCGACCTGACCGAGGGCTGGGCCTCGCTCGGGGTGGCGCAGGCGATGTACGACCAGGGGATGTGGGCGGCGTTGACGCAGGCGTTGCGGGACGTGCAGAACGGTGACGGTGCCGCGTTGATGGATCTGGCGGACCAGTACGCCGAGCGCAACGCCGACGGCACGTACTCGGGCAACATCATGGAGGCGATCTACGCCGTCAACTGTCTCGACAGCGCCGAGTCCGCGAGCCTGGACCACTACCGGAAGATGGAACCCGCCGTGACCAAGGCCGCGCCGATCTGGGGTGAGTTCATGGTCTGGGGTTCGATGGTCTGCGGGTTCTGGCCCGAGAAGGCGACGGGCAAGGCCGGGCCGATCGCGGCGAAGGGCGCCGCGCCGATCCTCGTCGTGGGGACGACGCGGGACCCGGCGACGCCGTACGAGTGGGCCCAGCGGCTGGCCGGCCAGTTGGACCAGGCCACGCTGCTGACGTACGACGGCGACGGCCACACCGCGTACATGCGCAGCAACAACTGTGTGAACGACGCGGTGGATCGGTACTGGCTCGAGGGCACGCTCCCGGCTGATGGGACACGCTGTTGAGACCGATTGGCGTCGAGGGCGCGCCGGTCCGTATACTCATCCGGCACGCCCTCACCGGCGCGCGCCGCCTTAGCTCAGTCGGTCAGAGCGGTTCACTCGTAATGAACAGGTCATCGGTTCGATTCCGATAGGCGGCTCCACCCCTTGCCTTCGCGCGTGTCTCCGGGGCACGCTCTGATGGTGAACGGCACACGATCGTGACCACGGCCGCAGTCGCGCCCGACGGTGGGGCGGACCGGCACTCGGTCACCCGCGAACTCCTCGAGCTGGTGCGCGCCACCTGTGGCGGGCTCCTGTTCGGCATTCCGCTGCTCTACACGATGGAGATGTGGTTCTCCGGGCCGCGCTCCCAGCCGGCCACGGTGGTGGCCGTGCTCGGCGGCATCTTCGTCATCCTGTTCGTGCTCAACAGCACCGAGGGTTTCCGCACACGTCGCGACACATCTTGGGTCGACGCGGCCATCGACGCCACGATCGGGTTGGCCGTCGGTCTCGTCACGACGCTCCTCGTGTTGGTGCTGTTGCGGCAGGTCACGTTCGAGGTGCCGATCGCGTCTGCGCTCGGGATGGTCGTCTACGAGTCCATTCCCTTCTGCCTCGGCGTCGGTCTGGCCCGTCACCTGCTCCACGGCAACCGCGATGGCGACGATGACGAGGATGCCCCGGCCAACGACGATCCGGCCATCAACCCCACGGTGGCGGATCTCGGTGCGGCCGCGATCGGAGCGGCGTTCATCGCCGTGACGATTGCGCCCACGGACGAGGTGGTCGTGCTGTCGGCGAAACTCAGCCCCGCGTGGTTGTTGGCCTTGGTCGGGGCGACCCTCCTGATCTCCTACGCGATCGTGTTCGTCGCGGGATTCTGGGGTCAGGAGAGGAGGCACGGCGCCGGTGGCATTCTCCAGAGCCCGCTGGCCGAGACCATTGCCGCCTACCTCGTGTCGCTGGCCATCGCGTGGTTGTTGCTCGTGATCTTCCATCGCGCGGAGGTGCCGAGCAGTGAGGTGCTAGGACGCGTCCTGGTGCTCGGGCTGCCGGCGGCCGTCGGCGGTGCGGCAGGCAGACTGGCCGTATGAGCCGACAGGAGGGGCGCACCCCTGCGCAGTGGGTCACGGTCGCCGCCGCCGTGGCGGTGCTGTTGGTCGTTGTGGCCGTGCTGGTCGGGCAGATGCTCGGGTCGTCGCGGCCGGCGCAGCCCGAGGTGGCCGTGGGGCAAACGCAACGGGTCGGCAGCACCTTCCAGGTGCCGGTCACCGTGCGCAACGAGGGCGACGACACCGCGGCCAACGTGCAGGTGTCGGCCTCGCTGGTCATCAAGGGTGAAACCGTGGCCGAGGGGGACCAGAGCATCGACTTCCTTGCCGGTGGTGAGGAAACCGAGGTGGTGTTCGTGCTGCCCGAGGACCCGGCGGACGGGGCGTTGACCGTGCACGTCACCGGCTACGCCGAGCCCTGAGGCGAGAGCTCAGGGATCAACGCAACCTGTTCTGGCAACGCCGCGGGGCGGGCGGCCAGGCACGAGGAACGCGCGTTCGCCCGGGCGGCGGGCATGCTGGGGCACGCTGGAGTCATGGGAGCAACGGTGTCGTTCGCCGAGGACTGGCAGTTGTCCGCGCCGTCGGACGCAGTGGTGGCGGTGTTGGCGGCCGTGGACGCGTACGACCAGTGGTGGCCGCAGATACGTCGCATCGAGCGGATCGACGAGGCCAGCGGCTGGGCGTACGTGCGATCGGTGATGCCCGTGACGCTCCGGCTCAGGTTGACTCGCGAAACGGAGGATCGTGCGGCCGGTTTGCTGCGGGTGCGGCTCGATGGTGACCTGGTGGGGTGGTGCCAGTGGTGCGTCGAGCCGTCGGGCGGCGGCAGCGTGGCGACGTTCACCGAGGAGGTGTCGGTCAAGCACCCGGTCCTGCGCCGGTTCGTGGGCGTGCCGGGCGGGGACTGGATGATGCGGGCCAATCACGCCGCGATGATGCGTTCCGGGCGGGCGGGGCTGCGTCGGTGGTTGGGCCCCGATACCCCCACCGGTTCGAGGTAATAAGGGGCGTTACAACGCCCTCTATTACCTCGAACGAGGAGGTGGCGACCAGAAGGAGGTGGCGACCAGAACGGGGGGAGCGGCGATCAGCTGACCGTCTGGCGCTGCTGGCGACGGGTGATGTCGGCGCAGTCGAGGCAGACGTCTTCGGGCACGAGGCCCAGGCGCATGAGGCCGGCGAAGAGCTTGCAGCCGACGCAGAAGCCGAAGACCGCCTCAAGGAACGGGAACAGCACCATGATCGCGCCGATCACGACGACGGCGGTGATGGCGGCCGAGGAGCCGGTGGCGAGGTTGACGATCCACAGGGCCGTCGCGGCGATCGTCATGACGGCGCCGATCGAGGCCGCGAACTGCTTGGGGGCACCGGCGGTCGGGCGTGTGGGGGCCGCGACACGCGGGCGGATCCATCGATTCACCAGTTGGGCGATCGGGCTGGCCTGGGGGCCGAACGCCGCGCGCAGGGTGAAGTCGACGGCGAGGACGGCATAGAGCCACCACTGCTGGGTGGCGAGCGCGATGACGCCGATGACGAGGACGACCGCGGCGATCAGCCGGACGGAGACCTCATCGACGATGGCGGGGAAGCGCGGGAAACTCATGCCTGAGATTATTGCTCCCATAACGTTGAATGATCAAATCAGTACCGCCACCCCGCGGTTCGAGGTATGAGCGACCGCTCCAACGGTCGCTCATACCTCGAACCGCGGGAGGGCGGGAGGGGGCGGACGGGTGGAGGAGCGGTGAGGCAGGAGGCGGAGCGATACGTGCGCAGCGCACAAACCCCAGCGACAACTTGGTACGCGTCCCACGTAGGCAGGCCCCTACCGCGCTCCCTAGTGTCGTGACCCAGATCGCCGCGGGCAGTGTTGCTCCAGCGGGGTCTCCAGCACCGAAGGAGGGGCCATGCGCCTCGGGTACCTACCCTGGGACAGTGACAGTGTTGTCGCGTCCCGACCAGACGCGATCGCCGTGCGCGACGACCGTGTCGAACTCACCTACCGCCAGTTCGATGACCGCATCCAGGCCTGCGCCGAGCAGTTCCGCGAGCACGGCATCACGGCCGGCGATGTCATCGCGATCATGCTGCCCAACCGGGTCGAACTCCTGGTCGCGATGTTCGCCGCCTGGCGTCTCGGCGCAGCGGCAACCCCGGTCAACCCGGTCTTCACCGCATCCGAAGCGGATCACCAGATCGGCGACTCCGGCGCGAAACTCGTGATCAATGCGGGCCCCGACGCCCCGAACGGCGGTCGTGCGACGATCCACGTCGACGATGTGCGCGCCGAACGACGCTCCGACCCGGTCGCCCCCCACGCCCTCACCGGCGACGACCTCGCCCTGCTCATCTACACCAGCGGCTCCACCGGACGGCCCAAGGGCGTCATGCTCGACCACGCCAACGTCGAGGCAATGACCAGCACCATGACCGCGCACCTGTCGCTGACCGCGGCCGATCACTGCATGCTCATTCTGCCGTTGTTCCACGCGAACGCGATCATGGTCAGCGCCCTACCGGTGTTGCGGGTCGGTGGCCGGCTGAGCATCGTCGGTCAGTTCTCCGCCGGCCG
Source organism: Kribbia dieselivorans NBRC 106261 (assembly GCF_001552435.1). Lineage (GTDB taxonomy): Bacteria > Actinomycetota > Actinomycetes > Actinomycetales > Dermatophilaceae > Kribbia > Kribbia dieselivorans. The sequence continues at coordinate 9,073 of NZ_BCRE01000084.1, read as the reverse complement.
GTTCTTCGATCAGATCGAGGCGTTGCGCCCGACGTACTTCTCGGCCGTCCCGACGATCTACGCCGTGCTCGCGGCCATGCCGGAAGAGGTGAAGCCCGACACCTCGTCGTTGCGCTTCGTCGTCTGCGGCGCGGCTCCCGTCTCGAAGGAACTGTTGGAGAAGTCCCACAAGCGCTACGGCTTCGTCATCGTCGAGGGCTACGGCCTGACCGAGGGCACGTGCGCGTCGGCCTGCAACCCGGTCGATGGCGTGGGCAAGCTCGGCTCCGTCGGGCCGGCGCTGCCGGGGCAGAGCATTCGGATCGTCGATGGGCGGGGTCACGATGTGCCCACCGGTGAGACCGGCGAGGTCGTGATCAGTGGCCCGACGGTCATGCGCGGCTACCTCAACAACCCCGAGGCGACGGCCGCCACCGTGGTCAACGGCTGGCTGCACACCGGTGACGTCGGCCGCCTGGACGAGGATGGCTACCTGAGCATCGTCGACCGGGTGAAGGACATGGTCATCCGCGGCGGCGAGAACATCTACCCCAAGGAGATCGAGCGCGTCCTGACGACCGTCGATGGCGTGCTCGAAGCCGCGGTCGTCGGCCGCCCCGACCAGGTGCTCGGCGAGGTTCCGGTCGCCTTCGTCAGCCTCTACCCCGGCGCCACGGTCACCGAGGCGGAACTCATCGACCACTGCACCCGTCACCTGACCCGGGTGAAGGTCCCTGAGCAGATCCATCTCGTCGACGCCCTGCCGAAGAACCCGGTGGGCAAGATCGACAAACCCAACCTGCGCCGCTCCGTCGCGGAGCCCGTGGGCTGACCCGAGCGCTTCGGGCGCCTCCCACCGCGCCCCCTGCAGGCGCACCACAGCGCGTCAGCGCGACCACACCCCATCCCGCTGTGCACGAGACCGCGTCTCGTGCCGGACCCACCTGTGCAAAGGAGCACTGTCATGGGATTCAAAACCGCGGACATGCCGCCGGTCGACCCGGCGCAGTTCGAGTCCATGCCGTTCATGGACCGTATTCGTCTGCTGGCCACCCACTGGGCGGACTATGGCTTCGGCAGCCCGAAGACCTTCCACATGTTGTATGTCTACAAGCTGCTCTTCTACATCTTCGGCGGGATCGGCGTCGTGGCGCTGACCACCCCCGGCTTGGGCGGCATCATGAACCTTGGAGGCTGGTGGGGGGAACTCATCGTCTACCAGAAGCTCATGGTCTGGACGATCCTGTTCGAGATCATGGGGCTCGCTTCGTCCTCCGGCCCGCTGGCCTTCAAGTTCAAGCCGCTCATCGGCGGCATCCTCTACTTCGCTCGCCCCAACACCCTGCGCGTGCCACCGTGGCCGGGCAAGGTGCCGTTCACCAAGGGCGATCACCGCACGGTCTTCGACGTCGCCCTGTACTACGGGTTGCTCGCCATTCTGGCGTTCATGCTGCTCGGCCCCGGCGCAACCACGTCGGCCGCGCCCGAGAGCGCCGCCGGTCTGATTCCGCCGTGGGCCCTGCTGACCTACGTCGGCGGCATCATCCTCATGGGTCTGCGTGACAAGGTCGTCTTCCTCGCCGCACGGTCCGAGCAGTACATCGGCGTGATGTTCTTCTTCGGGGTCTTCGCCCACCAGGTCGACATGGTCATTGCCGCCAAGATCGCCATCGTGACGATCTGGATGGGGGCCGGCATCTCGAAGTTCGGCCGCCACTTCACCAACGTGGTGCCCCCGATGCTGAGCAACACCCCGTGGATTCCCGGGACGTGGTTCAAGCGCAAGCTCTACCGCAACTACCCGGAGGACCTTCGTCCCTCCAAGGTGGCGTGGGCGTTCGCCCACATCGGTGGCACGGTTGTCGAACTCGTGCTGCCACTGGTGCTCCTGTTCTCACCGAACGCGACGATCACGTGGTTGGCCATCATCGGCATCATCACCTTCCACATCTTCATCACCTCGACCTTCCCGCTCGCGGTGCCGCTGGAGTGGAATGTGTTCTTCATGTTCGCCGCGGCGTTCCTGTTCGGCGCCTACCCCGCCGGGGCCGGTTATGCCGTCACCGACCTGACGTCAATGTGGCTGCTCGTGCCGATCCTCGTGGTCTTCCTGACCTTCCCGATCCTGGGCAACCTGCGTCCCGACCTCGTCTCGTTCCTGCCGTCGATGAGGCAGTACGCTGGAAACTGGGCTTCGGCGACGTGGGCGTTCCGAGGCGATGAGGCGGAGGCCAAGTTGAACACGCACCTGGTCAAGTCCAACATCAATCAGATCGATCAGCTCTCCGGCGCGTTCGGCAAGGAGATCGCCGAGATCTTCATGCAGAAGGCCATGGCCTGGCGCACGATGCACAGCCAGGGCCGCGGCCTGATGTCGCTGATGATGCGTCACCTCGACCAGCTCGAGAACTACCGCATTCGTGAGGCCGAGTTCGTGTGCACGACCCTGATCGGCTGGCAGTTCGGCGATGGTCACCTGCACAACGAGGCCACGATCGAGGCCGTGCAGAAGCGCTGCAACTTCGCGCCGGGCGAACTGATCGTCGTGTGGGTGGAGTCCCAGCCGATCCACAAGCCGACGCAGGAGTACAAGGTCATCGACGCCGCCCTCGGTGTCGTCGAGCGAGGTACCTGGATCGTGGCGGACGCGGTCAACGAGCAGCCGTGGTTGCCCAACGGCCCGATCAAGCATGAGGTGACGTGGCGCATGCCCGGGTACGAGCCGGCCGGGTGCCATCACCACCCGGAACCGGTCAACGCAAGGCTGGCGGCGTGAGCGACGCCGTCGTGGTCGGCAGCGGGCCCAATGGGCTCGCTGCCGCCCTCACCCTGGCCGCCGCCGGGGTGCAGGTGCGCGTGGTCGAGGCGGCCGACTCCATCGGCGGGGGGACTCGCAGCAGCGAGCTCACGCTGCCCGGCCTGCTGCACGACGAGTGTTCGGGCTTCCACCCGCTCGCGGTCGACACTCCGTTCTCTCGCCGTTTCGACCTCGGCGCGCACGGTTTGGAGTGGCTGTGGCCGCAGGTGCAGTATTCGCACCCGCTCGATGGTGGGCGGGGGGCAGCGGCCTGGCGGTCGGTCGCGCAGACCGCCGACGGGCTCGGCGCCGACGGTCGGGCGTGGCAGTCGGTCTTCGGGTACCTGACCGACAACTTCGGCGACATCACCGAGGACTTCCTGCGCCCGATGGTGCACGTGCCGGCGCACCCGGTGAAGTTGGCGCGCTTCGGCGTCCTGTCGTTGGCACCGGCGGACCTCTTGGCGCGCCGGTGGTCCACGCCCCAGGCCCGGGCCCTCTTCGCCGGTGTCGCGGCGCACGCGTTGCGGCCCTTCACCTCTCCGCTCTCGTCGGCGATCGGAGTGGCGCTCGGCACGGCCGCGCATCGCTACGGTTGGCCGGTGGCCAAGGGCGGATCGCAGTCGATCGCCGCGGCGATGACGGCGCTGCTCGAGGCGCATGGTGGCAAGGTCGAGACCGGGGTGCGGGTCGAGAGTCTGGCCGAGCTCGGCGCTCCGGACATCGTCATGCTCGACGTGGCCCCGCGGGCCGCGGTCAAGATCGTCGGCGATCGCCTGCCCGGTCGTATTGCCCGTGCGTTGACCCGTTACCGGCACGGGCCGGGTGTGTTCAAGGTCGACTTCGCCGTGGCCGGTGGCGTGCCATGGGCGCACGCGGAGTCTCGTCTGGCCGGGACGGTGCACGTCGGCGGGACTCATGAGGAGATCGCGGCGGCGGAGGCGGAGGTCAACCGGGGTCGGATGCCGCAGCGGCCCTACGTGCTGGTGGGTCAGCAGTACCTGGCCGACCCGGATCGGGCCCGCGATGGGGTCGTGCCGGTGTACGCGTACGCCCACGTGCCGGCCGGGTACACCGGCGACGCGAGCGCGGCGTTGGAGGCGCAGATCGAACGGTTTGCGCCCGGCTTCCGCGACCGCATCGTGGGCCGGTACGTGCGTTCGGCCGTCGCGATGGAGGCGCACAACCCCAACTACGTCGGCGGGGATGTCGTCACTGGCGCGAACGACCCGCTGCAACTGATCTTCCGGCCACGCGCCGCGCTCGACCCCTACCCGCTGGGGGTGCCGGGGGTGTACCTCTGCTCGGCCGCGACCCCGCCCGGCGCGGGAGCGCACGGCATGTCGGGCTACAACGCCGCGAAATCGGCTCTGGGGCGACTGACGGCGTGATACCCGAGGAGGAGATCGTGCGGCTGACGGCGGTCGTCGGGGATCGGCTGTACCGCCGGTCCGATGACGTCACCGCCAGCATGACGCGGGTCATCGAGGAGTCCATCACCGACCTCGACGATCCGGAGTTGCGGACCATGCTGTTCGCGAGCGTCGAGGGCAATGTCGCGACGATGCTCCACATGCTGCGCCACGACATCCCGGTGGAGCGGGCGCAGGCGATCACGGCGGCAACGGAGTACGCGATTCGGTTGGCGCAGCGAGGAATTGCGGCCTCCTCGCTGCGCCGGGCGTACCACTTCGGCTCCAGCGAGTTCCTGGCGCAGGCGTTCGAGGAGATCCGGCAGATGGACATCGATTCGGATACCCGGCTGCGGCTCCTGTACCACCTGGCTCGGTGGATGCATTCGTATGTCGATTGGGTCAGCGGCGTCGTGATCGCGGCGTACGACGAGGAACGTCAGCAGGTGGAGGAGCGGCACGCTTCCATTGCGGCGGTCCGCGTTCGCGCGGTGCTGGACCATCTGCCCGGCGCGGAGCACGGGTTCGACGAGCACACGGGCTACCGGCTCACCCAGTCGCACGTGGCGGCGGTGCTGTGGGTGGCCTCGGCGAACCCCGGGGTCGACCACTCCGACAGCCTGCGCACGCTGGCCGACGAGGTGGCGGCGTCGTTGGGGGCGACGGCGACACTGTTCACCGTCGTCGATCGGAGCACGGCGTGGGCGTGGTTCGGGGGAGGCGCCGTGGCTGATGCGGGCGAGGGCTGGGCCGGGGTGTCGGCGGCCGCGGCTGAGTTGCCCGAGGCGCGGGTGGCGTTGGGCCGAGCCTCGCGCGGCATCGACGGCTTTCGGGAGAGCCATCGTCAGGCCGAAGCTGCGCGCGATGTCGCGGCAGTCTCGCGCGCCGGGCAGCAGGTGGTCGCCCATGAGGACCGGGCGGTCGCCGTCGTCGCGATGCTCGTCCACGACCTGGGTTCGCTGAGTCGGTGGGTGGCGGACATCCTCGGGCCCCTGGCCGAGCCGACCGAGGCGGCCGGGCGGTTGCGTGAGACGCTGCTGACGTTCCTGGCCACCGGTGGCAGTTTTCAGGCGACGGGCGAGGCGTTGGTGCTGCACCGCAACACGGTGAAGTACCGGGTCGATCGGGCGGTGGAACTGCGCGGGCGACCGGTGGATGCGGATCGGCTCGACGTGGAACTCGCGCTCGAGGTGATCCGCCTGCTGGGCGAGGCCGTCCTGCACTGATCACGCCTCGGCCCCTCCCGCGGTTCGAGGTATTCGCGACCGTTGGAGCGGGCGCTTTTACCTCGAACCGGGGGTGGCCTCGTCAGCGAGGACGACGCCGAGCGTGTCGCGGCGCAGGTATGGCAACAACACGGGGGGCAGGCCGAACTCGCTGGGTAGTCGGTGCAGGGCTGCTCGGATGTACGGGTACACCATGAAGAGGACATTCCCGCTCAGGAACGCCTCGATCGACTCGTCGGAGGGAGCATCGTCACCGGCGAGGCTGACCTCCACCAAGTGGGTCGTTTCCAGGTGCCCAACCGGGGTTTCATCATCGTCCGCCCGGCGCGGGTCTGGTCCGGTGTAGTCGATGCGGTGGGAGAAAAGCGCAATGATCGCGCCTTCGTCGCGGGCGAACCGGGGCGTGGCGGGGGTAACCGTGACGGAGATGTCTTCCGGCGGAGTGCGGATGACCGCGCCGGAGAAGGCCTGCAACCGGATGTCGCTGAGTTGAGTGCGTCGGACCAAGTTCTCCAAGGCCGTGACGTCGTGCCTGGACCCGGCCTGCCTCTTGGTCGCGCCGTGCGGCGTCGCGTCAGGCACTGACTTGCTCCGCCTCAAGGATCGGGATGGACGTCGTCCGCAGACCAGGCATCAACTCCGGCACCAGCTGCTCAGGGGTCTTGGGCGCGATCGGGTGCCGGGAGCGCTCGACGTACGGGGTGGCCGGCGTGGGGACGTCCTGCCACTGCCGCTCCAGATAGCCCCTGACCTTGGCGAGGCAGGCATCGATGTGAGCTGCGGTCGCCTCGTCAGGCAGGTTCTCGTCGATCTCAATGAGATAGGACTCGTCGAGCCAAGCCACTATGTCGGACCACAGCCACACCTTGGATGCGGTGCGCGATGCACTGCTGCCGATGGTGTCGAAGGGTGCAGGGAACCCCCTCTCACCCGTGCGCAACGTCCACTTGCGCACGGCCTCGCGCGACACCCCCACACGCTGGGCGATGTCGCTCTGGCTGACCAGGTCCCGGTGGACGCGGCGCACGCGGGCACCTGGAATCGCGTGTTCGACCGCGCGCGCAGCCTCGACGACCTGAGACGCGGGATCGCCCGAGTCCACGAACACGGTCATCGTGACCAACCCGTCCGCGGCACCCCAGAGGTGGTCGCTGAACCGTTTTCCGATCGTCTCAACAGTCACCTCGTCCTGAAGGTCAACGCCCTCGACGGTTAGTGGCACTGCAGTTGTCATGGTCGGCTCCCTTCCCGTGGTGACTGTCCAAATCTCGCTTCCAGGTTGGCAGTTGTCAACCGTTCCTGACGAAATTGTGACCCTCATCATCGGGGTAGCCCATGCCCGGACGGGCCCTCCTCATCTCACCGATTCGGGCGCGAAGGACCTTCGCGTTCGTGCGCAACTCAATCACTGCAGGCTGTGCCAGCCCCTTCGGCCGACGCAGCCTGTCCTGCACCACGCGCACCTCGACATCGGCAAGGTCGAGCGCCTCCGCCGCCGGGACTGGGTCAGTCCTGGCGGCGAGGAAGGCTGCTTCGGCTTCGGTGGCAGCGTGCTCTTGGCCATCCAATAGCTCACCGATCTCGGCCGAGACGGCTTCGTGGTCGAGCAGTTCCTCCGCGCTGGCCAGTAGTTCGGCCTGCCTCTCGAATTGGGTTGCCCGGCCCAATCGCTCCGCTGCGTCCACGAGCCGTTCCGCCTTCCTGAGTCGTTCGCCCAACTCAGCCAAGGTGGAGGCGGCTCGCGGATGATGCGGGCAACGGCGGATCCTCTTCGCGGCCTCACGCGCGACGGACTCCGCACCTCTCCCGGTCGAGAAGATCAGGAAGGTGCACCCTCCGGCTGGGCACACGATTCGACCCCAGGAGTGGTCACTCATCGTGGCAAGTTCCCATCCGTGCTCGCGGGCGAGTTTCAGGGTCTTCTCCCACTCCTTGTGGTCGTGTATGGGCCAGACTTCGTCGGACGAGTAGCGAATCAGCGCAACTCACCCCCCGTGTTCGACAGCGACCAGGCAAGTCTCGCAGTCGCGACCGACATCGCAACGAGCCCGGCCCGTTCCTCGCGGTTCGAGGTATCGGAAGTAATCGCCCGTATGGGCGCAAGGGGGCCCAGGCCCCTCTGCGGTGGATGGCCTCATTCGCGGCACGAGGCGGCACCTGACCCATCCAAGGTCAGATTTGACTAAGTCAAACATTCAATTATGTTTGAACCCATGACAACCCTCCCGCTCCTCGTTGACCCCACTTGGCTTGCCGACCACCGTGACGACCCGCGTCTGCGCATCATCGACGCGACCACCTTCCTGACCCAGCCGGAGGGTGACGGCTACTACGACGTCGCGTCCGGGCGTGAGGCGTACGAGCGCGAGCACATCCCCGGCGCCGTCTTCGCCGACCTGCTCATCGACTTCGCCGACCAGTCCGCGCCGACGACGTTCACCGCACTGGACAGCGCCACCTTCGGCGCCCGGATCGGCGAGCTCGGCATCGGCGACGGCGACCAGGTCGTCATCTACGACCAGGGCGCCGACATGTGGGCCACCCGCCTGTGGTGGAACCTGCGCCTCGAGGGCTTCGATGACATCGCCATCCTCGACGGGGGATTCCCCGCGTGGCGTGCGGCCGGCCTGCCCACCGCGACGGGCAATGAGACCCTGCCGGCCGCGACCTTCACGGCCCGCCGTCGCCCCGAACTGCTGGCGGACAAGCAGACGGTGCTCGACGCGATCGAGCGCGATGACGTGCAGTTGGTCAATTCGCTTGACGGAGCGACGTTCGCGGGTTCACGCAAGACGTACGCCCGAGCGGGTCACATCCCCACATCGAGCAACGTCTTCTTCGGCAACCTCGTCAACCCGACCGGCGGGGCGAAGGACCCCGAGCAGGTGCGCCCCCTGTTCGAGGAGGCCGGTGCCCTGGCCGACGACACCGAGGTCATCACGTACTGCGGGTCGGGGATCGCCGCGACCTACCTGGCGTTCCAGCTCGCCCGCCTCGGCCACGACGACGTGAAGGTCTACGACGGCTCGATGACCGAGTGGGCCGCGGACGACGCGCTGCCGCTCCAGGTCTCCGAGACCGCGCGCTGACCTCAATCGGTTGTGGCCTCCGTGGGACTCCCGCGGAGGCCACAACCGATATACGGCACGAACGTCAGCGCGAGGTTGAACACTGAGTACCTGTGTAATCGACCTATTTACGGGACTGTCCGCTGAACGGTGTTTCTGGCCCGACACGCCGACGATGTCGGCGAGGAAGGGTGGTCACCGATGACCGAGACATCCTCGAGCATGAGCTCGATGCCCAAGGAAGCGAAGAAGACCGCGAAGGCTGGTGAGGCGGAGCGGGCCGCGGTTCGTGAGCTGGTCAAGGCCGCACGGGCCCGGGGTGAGGACCTGACCGGCCCCGAGGGGCTGCTCAAGTCGATCACCAAGCAGGTGCTGGAGTCTGCTCTGGAGGAGGAGATGACCGAGCACGTCGGGCACGAGAAGCATGGCTCCCCGGCACCGGGAGCTAGCAACGTCCTAACGGCACCCGCCCGAAGACGGTGCTGACCGACGCCGCCGGGGAGGCCACGATCGAGGTGCCGCGGGACCGGGCTGGCACGTTCTGAGTATTTGAAGGCTTAGGAGCCACCTGATCGTGTGGTCGGGAGCCGT
>NZ_BCRE01000083.1 GCF_001552435.1 Kribbia dieselivorans NBRC 106261 | reverse complement strand
AGCGACAGGGGCGGGCCGGGTCGCCCGGCTGCGCCGCCGTCGAGGCCTGCGGCGCCCTGCCCTGAGATCGGCCAAGCACCACAGACACAGCAAGCGTGCTTCGCCGGCGAGGCGTCCCGCACGCTCGCCGGGGCGCAGGTCGTCCCCACACCGACACCGCGTCGGCTGTTTCACGAGCACCATCTCTACGTGTTCGGAAAGCTTGCGTTCCGGCATCCCCATCCCCCGCATCACGTTTCTGACTGTCCCAGTGAGGAGTATGGAGCACGGCCACAACACCACGCCCGGGGTCAAGTCCCGGCGATTGCGCGCGTCACACGAAACGGCGCTACATCGCAGGAAATATCGTGTGACGCTCGCACCCAACCTGTGACGCTCGGCTCGCGACCCTCCCGTGCTCAGGCCCGCCGACCAACCCTTGCCCAGCCCACGGCCATCTCGTATCGTAGGTACGTACCTACTTACCGGAAGGAGGAGGGTGCATGGCAACCATGACCGCACGGGAGTTCAATCGCGACGTGAGCGCAGCCAAGCGTGCTGCCGATCAGGGGGCGGTGGTGATCACCGACCGCGGCGAGCCCGCCTACGTCCTTCTGTCGATCCGTGACTACCGACGCCTGGGCGAGAGCGGTACGTCGCTCGTTGAGCGCCTGAGTATGGACGAGGACATCGACGTCGAGTTCGAGCCCGTTCGGCTGGATCTCTCGGTGCCCGAACTGTGAGCTACCTGCTCGACACCAACGTCATCAGCGAACTCCGCAAGCCCGCGCATCGCGCCAGTTCCGCCGTGCGTGCGTGGGTCGCCGCCAGGACTCCCTCGGACCTGCACCTGAGTGTCATGACCATCCTCGAAGTCGAGGTTGGGATCGGACGGCTGGGCCGTCGCGACACCTTGCAGGCGGACCGGCTGCGGACATGGCTTGAGGATGACCTGATGGGCTCGTTTCATGGTCGAATCCTGGCCATCGACCTTCCCGTCGCACGCCGCGCGGCGCAGTTGCACGTCCCCGACCCACGACCGGAGCGAGACGCACTCATCGCGGCCACCGCCATGACCCACGGTCTGACCGTGGTGACGCGCAACGTCAAGGACTTCGACGCGTTCGGTCTGGCGATCATCAACCCTTGGGAACAGGCTGCGGGTTCCTAGCAGAGTGGCGGCGCGCCCTCCGGATTCCGAGCGTTACACGAAACCGCGCTCCGTCGTAGGAAATAACGTGTGACTCTCGCACCCAACCTGTGACGCTCGCGGTGCGGCTGCCTCCTGTGCTGTGTAGGTGATGCCGGTTCGAGACGGCTGTCACAAAGATGCCGTAACGTCGCCGCACTGTGCCCCCAGGCCGCCGACGGCGGAGCATGCTAGAGGGGTTGGGGCCCTAAACCCGCCGGGGTCCGCTTGGAGGACGTCATGACACTCACGCGACGTGCAGCCACCACCGTCGCGGCTGCCCTCACGACCCTCGCGCTCGGTGGCCTGGTCACCGCGTTGCCGGCGCAGGCCGACCCGGCAACCCCGGGCGGCTATCCCGCGGCGTCATCGGCCACGCGCCAGTCTGGGAGGTTCTTCGACGCCTGCACCGCGCCTTCCCTCGCGGCGCTCGCGGCGTGGAAGGGGACCTCGCCCTATCGGGGGGTCAACATGTACTTCGGTGGGCCCAACCGGGCCTGCACGCAGCCGAACCTGACGGCGGGTTGGGTGCGGAGCGCTCGGACGTCCGGGAGGCATCTCGTGCCGACGTACATGGGCTACCAGCCGTTCTGCATGTTCGGCAACAAGCCCTTCAAGTTCACGGCGAGCACCGCCGCGGCCCAAGGGCGTAGAGACGCCACCGATGCCGTCGCCAAGGCGAAGGCGCTCGGCGTGCTCCCGGGCAGCGCGCTGTATGGCGACGTCGAGCACTACAACCGCGCGACGACCGGATGCACCACCGCGGTGCGCACCTATGCGTCCGAGTGGACCCGGACCCTGCACCGCAGCGGCTACCTGGCCGGCATCTATGCGCATCAGGACTCGGGCGTGCGCGACCTGGCCGCGAGCTACACCTCAACAAGGCTCGCGCGACCGGATGCGATCTGGATGGCGCGCTGGGACGGCGTCCCCTCGACCACCAACTGGGCGACGGCGAGCAACCGCCTGTGGGCGCAGTGGCAGCGGGCCAAGCAATACCGGGGCGATCACAACGAGACCTGGGGCGGGGTCACGCTCAACATCGACAGTGACGTCATGCGCGGGCCGGTCGCGACGGTGCTCCGGTCCTACCGCGTGACGTCGTCGAGCCGCCTCAACGTGCGCATTGGACCATCGAGCGCCTACCCCATCATCGGGACACTCAACGCTGGCGCCACCGCCTCGGTGATCTGCCAGTCGCGCGGTCAGCGCGTCGGGTCGACGGGCGTCTGGGACCGCATCAGCACCGGCGGGTTCGTCTCGGACCGCTATGTCTCGACGCCGTCGTCGACGACGTTCTCGGCACCCCTGCAACGCTGCTCCTACCCCGGTCAGATCACCAGTTCGGCGCCGGTCAACACCCGCTCGGGGCCAGGCACGTCGTACGCCGTCAACGGCTCGATCCAGGGTGGCGGACTCGCCTACGTCGCCTGCCAGAAGGTCGGCACGCGCGTCGGCACCACCCGCGTGTGGAACCAACTCGTCGACAACCGCTGGGTGAGCGACTACTACGTGTCGAACAGGTCCAACACGACGTACTCCGCTCCGGTACCGCGATGCCCGTGAGGGTCGCGGCCGAACTCATGATGAGAGGAGTGTCGTATGGCAACCATGAGCGCACGCGAGTTCAACCGCGACGTGAGCGCCGCCAAGCGCGCCGCCGATAAGGGGGCCGTAGTGATCACCGACCACGGCGAGCCGGCCTACGTCCTCATGTCGATCCGTGACTACCGACGCCTGGGCGAGAGCGGTGCCTCGCTCGTCGAGCGCCTGAGCGTCCTGACAATCCTCGAAGTGGAGATTGGGATTGGACGGCTGAGCCGGCGCGACTCGGTTCAGGCGGATTGACCCAAGACCGGAGCGAGACGCACTCATCGCCGCCACAGCCATGACCCATGGCCTGACCGCGGTCACGCGCAACGTCAAGGACTTCGACGCGTTCGGGCTGGCCATCATCAACCCCTGGGAACAGACGCCTGGTTCCCATTGAGTGCAGGACGCACGGCTACGGCGGCCAAAGGTGGTGGAGCCAAGGGGACTCGAACCCCTAACCCCCTGCTTGCAAAGCAGGTGCGCTACCAATTGCGCCATGGCCCCGAACGGTGACGGTCGAGTATACGCACCGCACCGCCGAGCGACCCAATCCGGCTCGATCACACACTCTACGATGATCTAGCACCAACGCTAGATCATCCAATACAGAGTCAGATCGGAGTCTCGAACCTCACGGACGGTCGGTGGCCTCGCCCCACGCATCGCCGTCCGCCGCGTCAGC
>NZ_BCRE01000082.1 GCF_001552435.1 Kribbia dieselivorans NBRC 106261 | reverse complement strand
CCCGCCACGTCACCCGCCGCCGCATCGACCGCGGACTCGGGCGACGACGCTCCGCCCGTGCCCGCCTCGGACGCCGGCGCCGAGGGAGTCGTCGGCGCGGCCGGAGCAGCCGGCGCCGCACTGTCCGTCGCCGTCGCCCACAGGTCGGCCTCGGCGTTCTTACGGTCCATGTTCTTCTTGACGATCGACGCCACGACAGCAGCGGCACCGACGAACAGCAAGCGGTTGAGCACCTTCATGACACGCTCCTTCTCGGTTGGTCAGGTTCACGTCCATCGAACCACGCCCAGACTCGCCGCGCGCCGAGAGCACCCACGCACGCGGCTTAGGATCGGCGCCATGTCTGCCCCCGCCACACGTCGACCGACCCTGCGTCGACCCGACCTCAAACGCCACCCGCGGGCAGTCATCGGCCTGACCTTCTTCGCCCTCTACGCGCTGTACGCCGTCAGCCGCTACCGGCAGTTCCTCACTTCCGGCTACGACCTGGGCATCTTCGACCAGGCGGTCATGCACTACGCGCACTTCCGCCCGCCGTACGTCGCCCTCAAGGGCCCGGACTACAACCTGCTCGGCGACCACTTCCACCCGATCCTCGTCACCCTCGCGCCGCTGTACTGGATCTGGAACGACCCGCGCACGCTGCTCATCGCCCAGGCCGGCCTCGTCGCAATCTCCGTCGTGCTCGTCCACGGCTTCGTCGAGCGGCACATGGGGCGCCTGGCGGCCTCGCTCGCCGCCATCGGCTACGGCGTGTCCTGGCCGATCCAGGGCCTGATCGACTTCGACTTCCACGAGGTCGCGTTCGCGGTGCCGCTGCTCGTCGTCATCATCGACGCCCTCGACCGCCGCCGCGACATCCAACTCCTCGCCGCCAGCGCTGCGCTCCTGCTCGTCCGCGAGGATATGGGGCTCCTCGTCGTCATGATCGCCATCGTCCGCGCCTTCCGCGCCCCGCGCTGGCCGGCGATCGTGCTCGCCATCGCCGGCCCGGCAATGTACGTGTTCGCGACCTACGTCGTCCTGCCGCACTTCAACCCCAGCGGCGAGTTCGCGTACTGGACCTACGACGCCCTCGGCCCGGACCTCATCAGCGCCCTCACCGCGATCCTCACCCGCCCGTGGGACGCCATCGCCCTCTTTGTCACCCCGTCGGTCAAGGCCGTGACCCTCGCCTGGCTGTTCGTGCCCCTGCTCCTGTTGCCACTGCGCTCCCCGTATGTGCTGCTCGCCGCGCCGCTCCTGGCGCAGCGCTTCTGGTCGAGCCGGTACATGATCTGGACGACCGAGTTGCACTACTCCGCGGTCGTCTACCCGATCCTCTTTCTCGCGGCGATTGACGGAGCGCGGCGGCTGGGCTTGCACAGAAACCGCCGGTTCATCTCGCTCTGGCTCGCCGGATTGATCGCCCTGCCGGCCGTAGGGATCGTCGTCGACCGCTACATGTGGCCGTTCTACCGCATCATCCGGCCCGAGGTCGTGACCCTGACCCCGCACATGCGCGACCAGGCGGCGATCGTGGCGGCTATCCCGCCCAACACGTGCATCGAGGTCGACGACCGTCTCGTGCCGCAACTGAACCGCACGAACCGCACGTCGGTACCGACCCATCTGGGCCACGACGCCGACTTCATCGCCCTCGACCGCAGCCAGATCGAGCCGAGTTTCGAGGTCGGTCCGGTCGCCGACGTCGAACGTGACGTGATCGCGCGCGGGTACGTCAAGGTGATGGAGCGCGGTGACCTCGTGTTGTACCGCAGCCCGCACTTCCGCGGTCCGGATGCGCGCAAGTGCGGGCCGATTCAGTAGGTCAGCGCCAGCCGAGGCCGGGGGCGACGTCCTCGACGATGGAGCGCAGCAGGTGCGCGTTGTATTCGACGCCGAGTTGGTTGGGCACGGTGAGGAGCACGGTGTCGGCGGCCGCGATGGCCTCGTCACCGGCGAGTTCCTCGACGAGCTTGTCGGGCTCCTCGGCGTAGCTGCGGCCGAACACGGCCCGGCCCTCGCCGCCACCGACCGTGCCGAACTCATCGCGGCTCCGGCTGGATTCGTGCCCGAAGTAGGCGCGGTCCTCGTTGGTGGTGATCGGCATGATCGACCGGCTGACCGACACCCGCGGCTCCCACGCGTGACCGGCCTCCTTCCACGCCTCGCGGAAGACCTCGATCTGTGTGCGCTGTTGCACGTGAAACGGTTCACCCGACTCGTCGTTCTTGAGGGTCGAACTCATCAGGTGCATGCCCTTCTCCGCCGCCCACTTGGCCGTGGAGTCGGAGCCGGCACCCCACCAGATGCGCCGGCGCAGCCCCTCGGAGTGCGGTTCGAGCCGCAGCAGGCCGGGCGGGTTGGGGAACATCGGCGACGGGTTCGGCTCGGCGAAGCCCCGGCCCTCGAGCAGTTCGAGGTAGACGTCGGTGTGCTTGCGCGCCATCGTCGCGGCGTCGTCACCCTCTGCCGGTTGGTACCCGAAGTACCGCCAGCCGTCCTTGACCTGCTCCGGCGATCCCCGGCTGATGCCGAGCTGCAGTCGCCCACCGGCGATGAGGTCGGCGGCACTCGAGTCCTCGACCATGTAGAGCGGATTCTCGTAGCGCATGTCGATCACGCCGGTGCCGATCTCGATCCGGCTGGTCTTGGCGCCGATCGCGGACAGGAGCGGGAACGGCGATCCGAGTTGCCGCGCGAAGTGGTGAACGCGGAAGTACGCCCCGTCGATACCGAGCTCCTCGGCCGCGACGGCCAGGTCGATCGACTGAAGCAACGCGTCGGACCCGGTGCGCACCTGCGAGTGCGGTGACGGCGTCCAGTGCCCGAAGTTCAGAAAGCCAATGCTTTTCATGCAGGATTCAACAATCTCGGCTCCCGGATGTTCCCGCGCGCGTGTGAGGAAGTGGCCGTCCGGGTGACCACTTCCTCACACGTCACATCAGATGGCGTGGTTGGCCAGGAACATGCCGTCGGGGTCGACCGCAGCCTTGACCTGACGCAACCGCTGCCACGTCGGCGGTGTGAACGCCCGGCTGACGTCGACCGGCCGATCGGCCAGGTTGAGGAACAGCCACCGCGCCTCGAACGGGGCCAGCATCTCCAACACGCGCTCGACCTCGATTTCGCTGGCCGCCGCGACCTCCGGCGTCGGCGCCACCGCCATGACGAAGGCCAGGTGGGTGCCCTCGATGCCCTCCACCGCTCCGGCTCCCTGCGGCACGCGGCTGAGCGCCCCACCGAGCAGCCGCAGTTCGGCGATGAGCAGGTCGGTCGACGACTGTGGCCCGACGGCAGACAGGAACGCCTCGATCGCCTCGTCGTCGAGCCGGTCGATCGCGATACCGCCACCGACGCCGGGGGTCGGCTGCGGCGGGTCCATGTGCAGGGTGGTCAACGTCGCCGCGGGCACCCGGGCAAACGTGTTCATCTCCGGCGCGAGGGCGCGCAGCGGGGCGATGACCGCCTCGGCCTCGTCGTCCTCGAGCAGCACGGCTCCGTCGAACACGACGACGCTGCGCCCGCGGAGGAAGTCGGGCAGCTCGGGCAGGGGAGGGAAGCGCAGGAACCGCAGCGATGCGGTGATCTCGTCGGGCGCGCTCGCCGACCACGCGGCGTACGTCCGCAGGACCTCCGGAGCGCGGTCGAGGGGCCAGATCATCATGCCGGCGTAGACGTCCTCGATGGGCAGCAGGGAGATCTCGATCGTCGTGACGACGCCGAAGTTGCCGCCACCGCCGCGCAACGCCCAGAACAGATCGGTTCGGTGGTGGGCATCGGCCCGCACGACCTCGCCCTCGGGCGTGATGAGCTCGATCCCGACGACGTTGTTCGAGGCCAGGCCGTGCTTGCGGGCGTACCAGCTCAGTCCGCCGCCGAGGGTGTAGCCAACGACGCCGACGTCGTGGGCGGAGCCGTGCAGGGCCGCGAGACCGTGCGGCGCGGCGGCGTCGACGACGTCCTGCCACACCGCTCCGGCCTCGACCCGGGCAATGCGTCGGGCCGGATCGATGTGGACCCCGCGCAGCGCGGTGGTGCGCACGAGCACGACATCGGACAGGTCGTGTTGGGCGAGGACCGAGGCAGCGTGACCGGTGGTCTGGGTGGTCACCCGCAGGCCGAGTTTGCCGGCGTGGCGCACGAGGTGGCAGAGGTCCTCGATGGTCTCGGGGAGGGCGACCGCGCCGGGCCGTTGGTCGACGGCGACGTTCCAGGCGAATCGTCCCTGGTCGTAGGCCGGTGAGCCGGGCAGATGCACGGCGGAGCAGCGCTGGGCCAGCTTGGCGAGGCGGCGGGCGGTGGTCTTCGGCGTGATCATGTCGACGATCTGGGCCAACTGCGTCATGGGATCTCCTTGAGTGGATGGGTGGCGGGGTGACGGGTTGTCTCCTCGACCCGTCCAGCGTGGGGAGAGGCCCCCACTGGTGACCATCCCGCGACGCCGCAGAGCTGGCCGCCACGGCAGCGGGGAGCGTGTTCCCCCAGAAAAGTGGGGTACCGCTTCGGCGCGGGCAGGGGCACACTGAAGTTCATGACACGAGCCCTGCTCGAGCAGCGTGTGCTGCGCGACGTCGATGTCGTGGCCCGCGCGGGCCTGGACGTGGAGACCTTCCTCGCCGAGGCGATGGCGTCCATCGGCCGGGCGGTACCCCACGCCGCCGCCTGCGTCGCCCTCGTCGACCCATCGACGCTCCTGCTCACCGGCACCCTGAAGTTCGGCGCGTTGTACGGCCAGGATGCCCACGATCACGAGTGGGGGCTGCGAGAGTACGGCGACACCGAGCCCACCGCGTTCCGCGAGTTGGCCCACCGCGCCGTACCGGCCGTGGGGACGCGCCTCGAGGACCCCGGATCGGCGCGGCTCAACGACTTCATGCGCCCGCGGTACGGGTTCACCGACGAATTGCGCGTCGTCATGCGCGATCAGGGGCAGGTGTGGGGCGCGGCGGCGATGTTCCGCGCCGGGAACGACCCAGCCTTCACGCACGCCGAGGTGGCGTTGCTCTCGGCGTTGTCCGAGACGTTTTCGATCGGCCTGCGGCTGGGGCTGCTCAGCCAGCTTGGGCAGGCCCCACAGCCACCGGCGTGCGGGCCGGCCGTCGTCATCGTTGGCCGTGACGATGCCATCAGTTCGATGAGCGCGGGAGCCGAGCAACGACTCTCCGAACTCAAGGTCACCGAGACCCAGGCCGCGGCCACGGGCCTGGTCGCCGCCCTCGTCGGCGCGGCCCGACGGTACGCCCGCGGGGAGGAGGCCCACCCACCGCGGGCACGGGTTCGCACTCGGACCGGCATGTGGTTCACCCTGCATGCCAGTCCGATGAACGCCGGCAACGGCCACGGCACCGGCGACGTCGTCATCACCATCGACGAGGCGCGCCCACCGGAGATCGTGCCGCTCGTCGTGGCCGCGTTCGACCTGACCGAGCGCGAACGTGCCGTCACCGAGCGGGTGCTGCAGGGCAGTGACACCAAGGAGATCGCCGCCGCGCTGCATGTGTCGTCGTACACCGTGCAGGACCACCTCAAGTCGGTGTTCGAGAAGGCGTCCGTGCACAGTCGGCGCGAACTCATCGCCCGCGTCTACTTCGACCAGTACGTCCCGCGGATGGGTACGGACGTCGGCCCGAACGGCTGGTTCGCCTCGACCGCCAGCTGATCGGTCTCCGAGGGGCCATCCTGTAGGCATGACGACGAGCAGAGCCAGCCACGTCGGTGACAAGGACGAGAGATTCGCCCGACTTCGCCAGGAGATCGCAGCGACTTCGCCCGAGCACATGCATTCCTACCGGGCCGAACTGCGTGACTGGGAGATGGGTACAAACGAAACATCCCCCGAACCTGCGGATTCGGGGGATGTCGAGGGTTCTCCGTGGTGGGCCTAACTGGATTCGAACCAGTGACCTCTTCCTTATCAGGGAAGCGCTCTAACCGACTGAGCTATAGGCCCGGATTGCTATCCACACCGGTGGACACGAGGGTTCACCTTACACGACGCCCCGGCTGGCTCCAAAACGAGCCGAGCCGGGGGAGCCGCCCAGGATCAGTCGTCGGTCAGCGTGAGCTGCAGACCGCCGACCAGACTGGCGCAGACGTTGTAGAGGAACGCGCCCAGCGTCGCGAGCGCGGTCATGAGCACGACGTCGACGACCGCGATGACGATCGTCAGCGACAGCACCCGGCCGAAGCCCAGGATGTCCATGATGTCGAACGGCTTCTCGCTGCTGCCGGCGATCGAGCCGATCATGCGGCTGACCTGGTCGAAGACGCCCATGCCCTGCAGCAGCGTCCACAGCACGGCGACCATGACGACCATCGCGATGCCCAGGGCCACCGAGATGAGGAAGCTGATCTTGAGCGCCGACCACGGGTCGATCCGCGAGACGAGCAACTTGACCCGTCGCACCGCCGGGCGGGAGCGCGGTGTGGCCGGCCTGGTGGCCTGCGCGGGTTGCGTGCGCGTCGGAGCCGGATTGGCCGCGCTCCCCGACGCCCCACGCATCGCGGTGCCGTGTTCGCCTGTCGTGCTCACTCGTGACCTCCGGTGGAGTCGTCCGCGCCGTCCGTGAGCCCGTCAACGGTCGAGCCCTCCCCAGACGGTACCCCGTCAACCTGCTGCTCGGCAGCCTCGCCACTCTCTGCGGGCTCGGTCTCACCGGTGTCGACCTTGCGCGCGACCGCCACGATCGAGTCGTTCTTTCCCGGAGCGGCGAAGATCTGGCCTTGGGTGTTGCGACCGGTCGAGCGGACCTCGTCGACACGTGAGCGCACGACGTTGCCCTTCTCCATGACGACCATGACCTCGTCCTCGGGCAGCAACGTCAACGCACCGACGAGTTCGTCGCCCTTGCCGATCTTGGCCACGGCGACGCCGTAGATGCCGCGGTTCTTCGCGGTCCATTCCGTGACCGGGGTGCGCTTGGCGATGCCGTTCTCGAAGACGACGAAGACATCCGGTTCCGTGCCCTGGACGATCTTGCTCATCGAGAGCAACGCATCTCCGTTGCGGAACTTCATACCCGTCACACCCGAGGTCGCCCGACCCATGGGCCGCAACTGCTCGTCGTCGGCGTGGAAGCGCACCGACTGGCCCTTGCGCGAGACCAACAGCAGGTCGTCGCTGCCCGAGACGAGCTTCGCTCCGACGAGTTCGTCGCCGTCGCGCAGGTTGATCGCGATCAACCCACCCGAGCGCGGAGAGTCGTATTCGGCCAGACGGGTCTTCTTCACCAGACCGTTGCGCGTGGCCAGGACGAGGTACGGCGCGGCCGTGTAGTCCTTGATGGCCAGCACCTCGGAGATGTGTTCGTCGGGCTGGAAGGCCATGAGATTGGCCACGTGCTGGCCCTTGGCGTCGCGCGACCCCTCCGGCAACTCGTAGGCCTTGGCGCGGTAGACCCGGCCGTAGTTGGTGAAGAACAGCAGCCAGTGGTGGCTGGAGGTGACGAAGAAGTGTTCGACGACATCGTCGCCGCGCAACTGCGCTCCGCGTACGCCCTTGCCACCGCGGTGCTGGCTGCGGTACTCGTCGCTCTTCGTGCGCTTGGCGTACCCGCCCCGGGTGATGGTGACGACGACGTTCTCCTCGGGGATGAGGTCCTCGTCGGACATGTCGCCGTTCCACGGCACGATCTGGGTGCGGCGCTCGTCGCCGTAGCGGTCGACGATCTCGGTGAGCTCCTCGTCGACGATGGCCCGCTGGCGGGAGGGGGTGGCGAGGATGTCCTTGTAGTCGGTGATCATCGCCTCGAGCCGGTCATGCTCGTCGATGATCTTCTGCCGCTCCAGGGCCGCCAGGCGCCGCAACTGCATGTTGAGGATGGCGTTGGCCTGGATCTCGTCGATCTCCAGGAGCTGGATCAGGCCGTCGCGGGCCTCCTCGACCGTGGGGGAGCGGCGGATCAGCGCGATGACCTCATCGAGCATGTCCAGCGCTTTGAGGAGTCCACGCAGGATGTGGATGTCGGCCTCGGCCTTGCGCAGGCGGAACTGGGTGCGCCGGACGATGACGTCGATCTGGTGGGTGACCCAGTGCCGCACGAACGCGTCGATGGGCAGGGTGCGCGGCACCCCGTCGACCAGGGCGAGCATGTTCGCGCCGAACGTCGTCTGCAGCTGGGTGTGCTTGTACAGGTTGTTGAGCACGACCTTGGGCGTGGCATCGCGCTTGAGCACGATGACCAGGCGCTGCCCGGTACGACCGGAGGTCTCGTCGCGAATGTCGGCGATGCCGGCCAAACGACCCTCCTTGGTCATCTCGGCGATCTTCTGCGCCAACGTGTCCGGGTTGACCATGTACGGCAGTTCGGTGACGACCAGGCAGGTGCGGCCCTGGATCTCCTCGACCTCGACGACGGCCTGCATCTTGATCGAGCCGCGGCCGGTGCGGTACGCATCCTCGATCTCGCGGCGGCCCAGGATGCGTCCCGCGGTGGGGAAATCCGGGCCGGGGATGCGGGCCATGACCGCGTCGAGGGTCTCCTCGCGCGAGGCGTCGGGGTTGGACAGCACCCAGCGGGCGGCCTCGGCGACCTCGCGCAGGTTGTGCGGCGGGATCTGGGTGGCCATGCCGACCGCGATGCCGGAGGAGCCGTTGACGAGCAGGTTCGGGAAGCGCGCCGGCAGCACGGTCGGCTGCATCGTCTTGCCGTCGTAGTTCGGCTCGAAGTCGACGGTCTCCTCGTGGATGTCCCGCACGAGCTCCATCGCCAGCGGGGCCATCTTGCACTCGGTGTACCGCGGGGCGGCGGCACCGTCGTTGCCGGCCGAGCCGAAGTTGCCCTGCCCGTCGATGAGCGGGTAGCGCATCGACCACGGCTGCACGAGACGGACCATGGCGTCGTAGATCGCCGAGTCGCCGTGCGGGTGGTACTGACCCATGACGTCACCGACGACGCGCGAGCACTTGTTGTACCCGCGGTCGGGGCGGTACCCGCCGTCGTACATGGCGTAGACGATGCGGCGGTGCACGGGCTTGAGGCCGTCACGCACATCCGGCAGGGCGCGAGAGACGATGACGGACATCGCGTACTCGATGTAACTGCGCTGCATCTCCGTGTTGAGGTCGACGACCTCGACCCGGTCGTGCTCGACGGGCGGCTGCTCGGTCATGTGATCCCTTGTCTCTCAGGGGGTGTTCGTGAAGGTCGGATGCGGGTGCGGTCGGCTTCTCGATCAGATGTCGAGGAAGCGCACGTCGCGGGCGTTGCGCTGGATGAACTGGCGGCGCGACTCGACGTCCTCGCCCATGAGCACGGAGAACACCTCGTCGGCGGCGGCCGCGTCGTCGAGGTCGACCTGGAGTAGCACGCGGTGCTCGGGGTCCATGGTCGTCTCCCACAGTTCCTGGTAGTTCATCTCGCCGAGACCCTTGTACCGCTGGATGCCGTTCTCCTTGGGCAGTCGCCGACCGGCGGCCTGGCCCTCGGACACCAACTGGTCGCGCTCGCGGTCGCTGAACGCGAACTCGTGCTCGTGGTTGCTCCACTTGAGGCGGTACAGCGGCGGCTGCGCGAGATAGACGTACCCGGCCTCGATCAGCGGGCGCATGAACCGGAACAACAACGTCAGGAGCAGCGTGCGGATGTGCATGCCGTCGACGTCGGCGTCGGCCATGACGATGATCTTGTGGTAGCGGGCCTTCTCGAGGTCGAAGTCCTCGCCGATGCCGGTACCGAAGGCGGAGATGAGTGCCTGGACCTCCATGTTGGCCAGGATCTTGTCGATGCGTGCCTTCTCGACGTTGAGGATCTTGCCGCGGATCGCGAGGATCGCCTGATTGAACGGGTTGCGGCCGGCCTTGGCCGAGCCACCGGCGGAGTCACCCTCGACGATGAAGACCTCGGAGATCGACGGGTCCTTGGACTGGCAGTCGGAGAGCTTGCCCGGAAGGCCGCCGGACTCGAGCAGCCCCTTGCGGCGGGTCGCCTCGCGGGCCTTGCGGGCCGCCATCCGGGCGGCGGCCGCCTGGATGGACTTGCGCACGATGTCCTTGCCCTCTGAGGGGTGGGCCTCGAGCCAGTGGCCGAACTCCTCGGTCACGGCCCGCTGCACGAAGCCCTTGACCTCGGAGTTGCCGAGCTTGGTCTTCGTCTGTCCCTCGAACTGGGGCTCGGCGAGCTTGACGGAGATGACCGCGGTCAGACCCTCGCGGACGTCGTCGCCGGTGAGGTTCTCGTCCTTGTCCTTGAGGAGGTTCTGGCGCCGCGCGAAGTCGTTGACCAGCTTGGTCAATGCCGCGCGGAAACCCTCCTCGTGCGTGCCGCCCTCGTGGGTGTTGATCGTGTTGGCGTAGGTGTGTACCGACTCGCTGTACGCGGTGGTCCACTGCATCGCGACCTCGAGGGAGAGCGACTTGGCGTCGTCCTCGGTCTCCAGGTCGATGATGTCGGGGTGCACCGGCTCGGACTTCTTCGACTTGACCAGGTGCGCGACGTAGTCGGTCAGACCGCCGTCGTAGCGGTAGGACACCGTGCGGGGCTTGCCGGTGGCCAGCGCCTGGGCGGCCTCGACCTTCTCCTCACCGGCCGCGCTCGGGTCGGTGAGCACCTCCTCGGCCTCGGCGACCTCGACCACCTCGGCCTCGATCCCGTCGACGTCATCGAGGTTGACCTCGTCGGAGTCCTCGACGCGCAGCACCCGCTCATCGGTGAGCGTGATCGTCAGGCCCTTGTTGAGGAAGGCCATCTGCTGGAAACGGGCGCGGATCGTCTCGTAGTCGTACTCGGTGGTCTCGAAGATCTCTTCACTGGCCCAGAAGGTGATCGTCGTGCCGGTCTCGGACGAGTCCTCGAGCGCACCGAGGTCGGCCAGCGGCTCGATCGGGACACCGTTGTGGAACTCCATGAAGAAGCGGTGCCCGTGCTGGCGCACCTCGGCGGTGAGCTTCGTCGACAGCGCGTTGACCACCGACGAGCCCACCCCGTGCAGGCCACCGGAGACCTTGTAGCCACCCCCGCCGAACTTGCCGCCGGCGTGCAGTTGGGTCAGGACGACCTGAACGGTCGAGACTCCCTCGGTGGGGTGGATGCCGGTGGGGATGCCGCGCCCACGGTCAACGACCCGCACTCCACCGTCGGCGAGCAGGGTCACGTCGACGCGGTCGTTGTACCCCGCGAGCGCCTCGTCGACGGAGTTGTCGACGATCTCCCAGACCAGGTGGTGCAAACCGCGCTCGCCGGTCGACCCGATGTACATGCCGGGGCGCTTGCGGACCGCCTCGAGCCCCTCGAGGACGGTGATCGCACTCTCGTCGTACACGTCGGCGTTCGGCGATGCGGGCACACCTGTGGACATGGTGGTCTCGTCGGCCACGGGGCTCCTTCGTCAATCGGCGTCAGGCACTGGCGTGGCCCTCAACGCACTCACACGTCGGCGCGTGCCCAAGGCCCGCGCCGTGTCATCACTGCATTCTAGCCGGTCGGCGGCCCGGCCACATGCCTCTCAAGCCCTGTGCGGCGCCGCTGGGAGCGATTCGGCCACTGGGTACGACCCCCGACGTGCAACGGGGTCGCTTCTGACCCCTGTCGACCGTTCTGGCGAATCACGCCGAGCAGGGGATCGGGATGCGTGGGTCACCGCCATCGCGCGGCATCGACGATCCGCCACCCGTTTCGCTGCGGGTCGCCACCTACAACATCCGCTACGGAGCGGGGATGGACGGGGCCTTCGACCTCGACCGCATCGCGTCCGCGATCGACGAGCTCGATGCCGACATCGTCGGACTGCAGGAGGTGGATGTTCACTGGGGTTCCCGCAGCAACCACCTCGACGTGGCGCAGGAGATCGCCGACCGAACCGGCATGCACGTCGTGTTCGCACCGATCTACGACCTCCCGTCCACGACGCCCGGTGCACCCAATCGGCAGTTCGGGGTGGCGGTGCTGAGCCGGTACCCGATCGTTGACTTCATCAACCACGACCTGACCCGGCTGTCGACCCAGGACGCCAATCCCACCCCCGCACCGGCCCCCGGCTTCGCCGAGGCCGTCATCGAGGCCAAGGGCGCGCGCCTGCACGTCTACTCGACCCACCTCGACTACCGCGCAGACCCGACGGTGCGGCGCCTCCAGGTGTCCGACACGCTGGCCGTCCTCGCCGAGCGGCGTCCCGGCGCGACGCAGATCCTCCTCGGTGACCTCAACGCTCCGGCCACCGCCCCGGAGATCGCACCCCTGTGGAACGCCCTGACGAGCGTGACCACGGTCAACACCCAACCGACGTTTCCGGCTGGGCGTCCCACCTCGCGGATCGACCACATTGGGGTGACCTCGAACGTGACGATCAC
Source organism: Kribbia dieselivorans NBRC 106261 (assembly GCF_001552435.1). Taxonomy (GTDB): domain Bacteria; phylum Actinomycetota; class Actinomycetes; order Actinomycetales; family Dermatophilaceae; genus Kribbia; species Kribbia dieselivorans. The sequence goes on along the minus strand of NZ_BCRE01000082.1, from coordinate 21,110 downwards.
CGGTGCCGCGGTTCCCAGCACCGACCTCGCGGCATCCGCGTCAGACCACCGACCGCTGGTTGCCGACCTGCTCGTGCCCCGCGGCCAGTCGTCGAACCACTGACGCATCCGCTGCTCCACGGTCAAGGGCGCACACGTCTGCGTCCCTGCGCCCTTGACCGAGCGGAATGGCCCGCGCACGGCCATCCCGCACGAAACTGAACACCCGCTAGGCTCGCCGCCATGGACGAAGTTGCCCTGACCATCGACCGAGTCGCCGTCGACGACTTCCTGACGCGCAACGACATCCCCGGTCTGGTCGACATCCACACCCACTTCATGCCCCAGAACGTGCTGAACAAGGTGTGGCAGTACTTCGCCACGCCGCGCGAGAGCATGCCGGAATGGTCGATCACGTACAAGGGGAGCGAGGAGGAGCGCACCGCCGCGCTGCGCTCCCTTCGGGTCGAGCGGTTCACCTCGATGCTCTACCCGCACCGACCGGAGATGGCCGCCTGGCTCAACGCGTGGTCGGCCGAGTTCGCCGCCGCCCACCCCGACTGCGCGCACACGTCGACGTTCTTCGCGGAGGAGCGTGCGGTCGAGGATGTGCGCGCGGCCCTGGAATCCGGGGCGGAGGTGTTCAAGTGCCACGTCCAGGTCGGCGCGTTCGACCCGACCGACCCGCACCTGGACAAGGTGTGGGGTCAGTTGGCCGAGGCCGGGGTGCCGGTCGTGACGCACTGTGGATCCGGACCTGAGCCGGGCCCGCACACCGGTGACGAGCCGATCCGGCAGGTGCTCTCGCGCCACCCGAACCTCACCCTCGTCATCGCCCACATGGGGTTGACCGAGTACGAGGCGTTCCTCGAGATGGCCGAGGCCTACCCGAACGTCCACCTCGACACGACGATGTCGTTCACCGACTTCAGCGAACGGGCCAACCCGTACCCGCGTGACCTCCTGCCCCGGCTCGCGGCGATCGGCGACAAGGTCGTTCTCGGCTCGGACTACCCGAACATCCCCTACCGCTATCCGCACCAGCTCGAGGCGTTGGAGCACCTCGAGCTCGGTTCGGCCTGGCTGCGCGCGGTCTGCTGGGACAACGGCCAACGCCTCATCGGCGCGAAGGCCTGAGGCGCCCTACTTCAGGTAGACGACCGCGCCGTTGCCGCCGGTGCACCGGCGGACCTTCCCGCTGGTGCAGGTCATGGTGTAGGACAGCCCCGTGGTCGGGCTCTTGACGCGCATCGTCGAATCCCCGGGGCGCGCGGCCGCATACTGGCGCACCTTGCGCGCGAACGCACACGACGTCTGCGCGTTTCCGCTGGCCGCCACCATGCCGGACCTGGCGGTGCCGCATCGCTGCGCCCCGGCCGGCACTGCCTTCAGGCCGGAGTCGGGCGACTGGGTCGTCTTCGTCGTGGGCGTCCGACTCGTCGACGAGGGTGTCGCGGTGGCCTTGGCCGTGGTCTTCGTCGCGGTGGGTGACGCCGACACCGAACGCCGGGCCGAGGTCGAGGCGGCCGAACGCGCTGGTTTCGTCGTGCTCGACGGCGTGTAGGCCTTGGACATGTCCAGCCCGTCATCCGAGGTCACCCGGGGCTTCGAGGTCGCGGTCGCCTTCTTCGGCTGATCGTCCCCCTCCGGGCCGAACGCCAGCACGGCGAAACCGATGGCGAGGATGACCAGCGAGACGACGATCCCCAGCCCGATGATCGCCAGCGGGGTCGCCCGGTCGGCCGTGACACCGATCGCCGAGTGACGCGGCGCCTCCTCGGGGGTCCACGAGGCGAGCGGCTGCGTCTCGTCCTCGGGGGTCGACCCGACGGGCAGTTCCGTGGTGTGTCCGACCGACGGCGATTCCGGCGTCTCCGGCGGGGTCGCCCGCAGGGCGGGGATCTCAGTGGTTTCGGGCTCGTCATCCGGCAGGTGGATGGGCGAGTACGACGAATACGGGTCCACGGGATCCGGTTCGATCCGGTCGTTCATGGGCCTTCCTCAACAGCTGACAGAGACGGCTCGACGAGCCGCCCCTCAACAGTGCCACACACATCCGTCAAGGTCAGGGTCGCGCGTGGGGTCAGCTGGTGTGCTCCCGCTCACCCATAGGTGTCCCGCGGACCGCGCCCATCGCTGATCCGACGCGGCCCGCGCGACCAGGATGGCGCATTCGGACCCTTGACCCGGAGCTCCGTCACCGCACCCGGTCCGATCTCCGTCTCGAGGCGAGCGAGGATCGAACTGGCGAGCAGGCGGATCTGCGTGGCCCACGACGTGGACTCGGCCCGGACCGTGAGCACCCCCGCCTCGAACGTCACCGGTTGGCAGTGGGCCGCGACGTCGGGTCCGACGATCTCGGGCCAGCGACCCATCACCGACCCCACCGCCACGTCGACCTTCCACCCGCGGTCGCTGACGAGTCGATCCAGCTGATCGCCGAGGAGATGGGGGTCGCGGGTGCCGTCCATGGGTGTGGTCGGGGTCGCCCGATTCCTCACCCGACGGCGCAGGGGTTTGAGACCCGGGCGCAGACCCTTGGCCCGGGCGGCCGCACGTGCCCGGCTCAGCGCGGCCTGGGCGGCGTCCTCGAGACGGGCGGCGTCACGGAGCGCCGTGTCGTCACGTGAGCCGTCGTCACCTGAGCCTTCGTCGGCCCGGGTCTCATCGGTCGGGGTGTCATCAGCCGACGTCTCGGGCGACATGTCGTCCGGGGTGTCGTGCCGGGTGTCGTCCGTCATGCGACCTCACCCGTGACCGTTCCGTGTTTCACGTGAAACCGTGCGCCGGTCAAGGCGTCGGGCACATCCTCGCCCACGGCCGCAGTGATGATGACCTGCTCGCAGTCGGCGATCATGTCGGCCAGCCGGTCGCGCCGACCGACGTCCAGCTCGGCGAAGACGTCATCGAGGATCAGCACCGGGTCGTCACCCAGGTCATGGCGCAGCAGGCGATACGACGCCAGCCGGAGGGCCAGGGCGAAGCTCCACGACTCTCCGTGGCTCGCGTACCCCTTCGCCGGAAGCTCGCCCAGGGTCAACACCACGTCGTCACGGTGTGGCCCGACGAGGCCGACCCCGCGCTCGATCTCCTGATCACGCACCCGGGCCAGGGACTCGAGGATGAGCCCCCGCACCTCATCGGGCTCGGGCACCTCACCCGCGGCGAGCGCCGCAGCGGCCTCCTCATGCAGCGAGGATCGGTAGACCGCCGACGCCTCGCTATCCGCGGCGCTGACCTGCCCGTACGCCTCGGCGAGCAGGGGTTGGAGGTCCCGTAACAGCCGCAGCCGGGCGTAGAGCAGCTGGCCGCCGACCGCGGCGAGATGGTCGTTCCACACATCGAGGGTGTGCAACGCCGAGGCGGCCTCGTCGGCGACCGGAGCCTGATCGGGTCGCCGCCCACCCCGACGACCCCGCCGCGAGAGCACCGGCATGGCCGACTTCAGCAGCGCGTTGCGTTGCTTGACGATCTTGTCGTAGTCACCGCGCACCGCGGCCCATCGCGGTTGGCGCTGCACCAGCAGGTCGTCGAGGAACCGTCGCCGCTCGCTGGGGTCGCCCTTGACGAGCGCAAGGTCCTCGGGCGCGAACAGCACCGTGCGCAGCGTACCCAGGACGTCGCGGGGTCGGGTCAGCGCCGAGCGATTGAGCCGGGCCCGATTGGCCCGACCCGACGTGATCTCCAACTCGACCACCGACTCCCGCCCGTCACGGACGACCGCGGCCCGCACCGTCGCCCGCTCGGCACCGAACCGCACCAGCGGAGCGTCGTTCGCGACCCGGTGACTCGACAAGGTCGCGACATAGCCGATGGCCTCGACGAGGTTGGTCTTTCCCTCGCCGTTGAGACCGACGAGCGTGGTCACCCCCGGACTCAGGGCCAGATCCGCGCCCTCATAGCTCCGGAAGTCCGCGACCGAGAGGAACCGCACATGCACGTATCAGCCCTGGTGGCCTTCCGCGCGCAACTTCTCGCCCTCGGCGACGGTCATGACCTGGTGGCCACCGAACTGCCCGCGCAGCGCCGCGACCGCCTGCATGGCCGGAGACGTCTGCTGGCGCGAGGCGAAGCGGGCGAACAGCGACGCGCTGATGACCGGCATGGGCACGGAGTTCGCGATGGCCTCCTCGACCGTCCACCGCCCCTCCCCGGAGTCGGCGGTGTAGTCCGAGACATCCTCGAGGGCCGGGTTCTCCTCGAGGGCCTTGACCATGAGGTCCAGCAGCCAGGACCGCACGACGGTGCCGCGGCTCCAGGCCTTGAACGACCCGGGCACGTCCTTGACGATGTCCTTCTTCTCCAGGAGTTCGTAGCCCTCGGCATACGCGTGCATCAGGCCGTACTCGATGCCGTTGTGGACCATCTTGACGTAGTGACCCGCACCGACCTCCCCGGCGTGGACGAAGCCCTCGTCGCGCGGACCCTCCGGGCGCAGGGCATCGAAGATCGGCATGGCCCGCTCGACGTCGGCCTCCGACCCACCGACCATGAGGCCGTAGCCGTTCTCCAGACCCCAGATGCCGCCGGACACGCCGCAGTCGAGATAGCCGATGCCCTTCTCACCGAGGTGGGCCGCGTTGAGCGCGTCGTCGGTGAAGCGGGAGTTGCCGCCGTCGATGACGAGGTCGCCGGCGGAGAGCAGTTCGGCCAGTTCACGCACGGTCGCGCGGGTGGGTTCCCCGGCCGGGACCATGATCCACACCACGCGCGGGGCGGCGAGCGCCCCGACGAGGTCGGCCAGACCGGCGACGTCGGACACGTCGGGGTTGCGGTCATACCCGATGACCTCATGGCCGGCACGGCGGATGCGCTCGCGCATGTTGCCGCCCATCTTGCCCAGACCGATCAATCCCAACTGCATGGTGACTCCCTCGACGCAATGACGATCCGTGATTGTGGCTGTGTCCGACGTTAGTGGATCGGAGCACACGGCGGAGGCGACGGTATCGCGGTCGGTCCGTACGATGCTCCGGAGCGTCGAATCACCGCACTACGACGGTACTCGCGACGGCCGAGCCCCAGCCGTCACGGGCCGGCACGTCGACCTTGACCCGGGTGCCCTTCGGAGCCCAGAAACTCGCGCGGGCCAGGCCCGTGCGGCTCGTGCGGGTCACGACGCTCCGTGAGGTGCCGGCCTTCGTCGTGCGCACGATGCGCACGGTGACGCCCTGGGCGCCCGGACCGTCGACGCCCTGACGCACCCGCACGGTGACGTTGGCGTACCCCTTCCGCGCCGTCGTGTTGACCGAACGCGTCAACGTCACCGGCGCGGGACCGGTGGTCTCCATCATCAGCCGGGTGTTGAAGTCGTTGTAGGTGTGGTAGATCCCCTGCATCCACAGCACGGAGATGCGTCCGCTCGGCACCCCCGCGGGGGTGGGCGCCACGGGCGCGACCGGGTTGCGCAGGGACTCGCCCGACGGCGCGGTGGCGACGGTGCGTCCGGTCCACTCCGTGTCGTCCGGGGCCGCCCATTCCTGGACCTGCTGGGTGCCATCGGTGCTGGCGGAGTTCGGGATGAGGTAGAGCCGGTTCGACAACCCTGGAGTGAGCTCGAACCCGGTGGGCCACTGCGGTCCGGAGGTGACCGTCGAGCCGCTCCAACCGCCGTCGGCGGCGGCGAACCAGCGGAACTCCGTTGGTTGGGTGCCGGCCCGGTTCGCCGTCGCCGCCATGGCGACCTCACCGCCGGCGCCGGTTCGCACGTCGTAGACCCGGGCCCACCCCTGACCGGCCGTGCCGTCGTGCACGAGCGTGCCGCTGCGCGGATCGAGGGGACGCGGGGTCTTTCCACCCGTGCCGATGACCTGGCCCAGGGTACGGATCCGCGTGCCGTCGGAGCGGTGGAACGCCCCGGCGCGGTAGCGGATGTGGAACAGGCTGTTGGTGCGCAGGTTGGCCGGATCCCCGTCGGTCAGCGCGAGGTCGAGCGTGCGTTGCCCGTCCGAGGAGGTCTTGATGTAGGGCCAGCCCTTCGTGACCTCCTTCGGGTACGGGTTCGTCGTCAATTGGAAGGCCTTGGTCCAGCGCACCAGGTCGCGACTGCGCGCGACGTACCAGTTGCCGCGATTGTCCGACTCACGCAGTCGGGTGATGACCCAGTACGGGTAGGTCTCCCCGGCAAGGTGGTGGATCTGGGTGTAGACCGCCTTGCGGTTCTCGATGCCCGAGCCGGCCAGGGTCTGCACCGGACCGAAGGAGGTGATCGAGTCGGGCTTGGTCGAGATCCGGTAGCGCACCGGGATCGTCGAGTGTCCGGTCCACGACACCAGGATCCGGCCGTCGGGCAACTGGAGGATCGCGGGGGAGGCGTGATCGTCCATGATCCCGCTGGTCTTCGTGCCACCCAGTGCGCTCACCCCGTTCTTGGGGGTCTTCGGGCCAGCCATGTCGGCGTCGATCCGCTGGAGGCGGGTGTGGTCCGTCTTGTGGCCGCCGTGCGCGACCCGCGTGATGTCGATGTCGCCGCGGGTGCTGGTCGTGCCGATGTATGTGGCCTTCGCGGTGGCCAGCACCCGGGGGTTCATGTAGATCGACCAGGCGGCGTCGGCGATGACGGGGACGACGCGTGCCGACGGACCCGGATCGACCGCGGTGACGCCCACCGCGCTCCGGGTGGTGACGGCCGCCGCGGGGCCGGGGAGGGTGGCGGCGACCAGAACGGCCAGGACGAGGGCCAGGAGGCAGCCCACTGCGGCCGATCGAGCCACGGTGAGGGAGCGCGGCATGGCTCAGCCGGCCAGGCGCACCGGCTGCAGCACGTAGCGGTACGAGGTGTCGGCCGGCTCCTCGATGGTGTCCTGACCGGTGATGAGCGCCGGCTTGAGCGGAGCGGTGAACGCCAGGCGCGCGAACTGGCGGCCCAGGGCGCCCAGACCGTCGAGGAGGTAGGCCGGGTTGAAGGCGATCTCGAGGTCGGGGCCGTGCACGGTGGCCTCGATGACCTCGGAGGCCTGGGCATCGTCGCCGGTACCGGCCTCGATGCCGACCTGGCCCTCGGAGAAGCGCAGCCGCACCGGGGTGTTGCGCTCGGCCACGAGTGCCATGCGCTTGACCGCCTCGACGAGTTCGTGGGTGCCGACGACGGCCTCCGTCTCGGAGGAGCTCGGGAAGATCTTGGCGACCTTGGGGTAGTCACCGTCGAGGAGACGGGAGGTCATGTGCCGCTGGCCCGCGTCGAACCCGACCAGACCGTCCCCGCCGGCGGCGTCACCGAGCGCGATGTCGACGTTGGCGACGGCGCCGAGGGTCTTCGCGGTCTCCGACAGCGTGCGGGCCGGGATGAGCGCGACGGCGTTCTGGTCGCTGGCCGTCGGCTGCCAGGTCAGTTCGCGCATGGCGAGGCGGTACCGGTCGGTGGCCAGCAGCGTCATGGTGTCGCCGTCGACCTCGACGCGCACGCCGGTGAGGATCGGCAGGGTGTCGCCGCGGTCGGCCGCGATGGCGACCTGGCCCACCGCCTCGGTGAAGACCGTGCCCTCGACGGTGCCGGTCGGGGTCGGCGAGCTCGGCAGCGTCGGGTACTCCGCGACCGGCATCTGCAGGAGCGAGTAATGCACCGAACCACAGGTGACCTCGACCTTGTTGCCATCGGTCTCGATGTCGATCGGCTTGTTGGGCAGGTTGCGGGCGATATCGGCCAGCAGTCGACCCAGGACGAGCACGGTGCCGGCCTCGGCGACCTCCGCCGGGACGGTGGTGCGGGCCGAGGTCTCGTAGTCGAAGGCCGAGAGGGTGATCTCCCCGGTGTCGCGGGCGTCGATGAGCACCCCGGCGAGCACCGGCACCGGCGGGCGTGCCGGCAGACCGCGGGCCACCCAGGTGACGGCTTCGGTGAGGATGTCTCGCTCGACGCGGAACTTCACGATGACCTGCCTTCATGGATCCGCCGACCGCTGGGGTGCCGGCGAGGTGCTGTGCGGGGGACGGCAGATCGGATCGTCCCGGTCTGCAGCCGTGGGGCTCTCACCCTAATGCCACCGGCAGTGGTTGGGAGAATTGGCCGTCCACATCCCTCGTCCTCGGGGCTCAATGGATCCTTGATGTCATTCATCGTGGTCATAGGCGGTGTGGACACTGTGGAGAAGTGGGGATCACGCAGGTCAACGGTGATGCGGCGGGTGTGGAGACCAGGGTGGACGACGGTGTGGATGACGACTGTCGGTTGTGTGTGGTCATTCGTCATCCACAGCCCGTCCACCGAGGACCGGTGGTTTCCCCACGGGATGGGAATGACAACCCACTGCCGCTCGGGGGACGTCCACAGGGCGCGAGGATCTGGCCCGCCAGGCGGCCACATCGTGGACATTGGGGGAAGGGGGGATTGCCGTTGCAAGGCGGCGGTGTGGATGCCGTGTGGGTGGCGAACCTCGCAGGCGCAGCAGATGGCGGTTCCACAGTGTTGTCCACAACCTGTGGATCTGTGGACAACGGGTCGATCATGCAAACGGATGCCCCTGGTTTCCCCGCAGAACGGGATTCGGTCACGATTCGGTTGCGTGAAGATGGCCGTGGGGTGACCGAAGATGTCGAACGGGGGTTGGTTCACCCACATTCTGTGGATCAACCCGTGGAGAACTTCCGTTTCACACGCCCAGGAGTTGTGCTCCGCGACGTACGACATGGGCGTGGAAGTCCTCGGGGCGAGTGAGGTCGGGGCCGAACTGCCCGAAGATCTCATTGCTGATCGAGCCGATGAGCAGGGACCACAGGACGAGGCAGTCGGCGACCTCGAGTGCTCCGATGTGGTCGGCCGGCGCGTCGGGCACGAACTCCTCGAGCATCGCCTGGGAGAACAGACCACCGGACGGGTCGAGGACGGGCAACTGGGGGTCGGCCGGGCGGTGGGTGTCCTGGTCGGTGTCCCTGTCGACATCGGCGGTGGCACGGTCATCCGTTGAGGCTGCGCGCGCCTGCGCCACGTCGGCCGCGAGTCGGGCCAGCAGTTGCAGCACGGCGGTTCCGGGGGGTGTCGTCTCCGACGCCGGAGCGTCGTACCCGGCCACGGGCGTGCCGTACAGCAGGCCCCACCGATGGGGGTGGGTGATGGCCCACTGCCGCATGCCGTCGGCGATCGCCGTCCACCGACCGGCGTGGTCGTCGCGCGCGCACGCCCGTTCCCCGGCCAGCACGGTCTCGGCCAGGTCGGTGTACGCGTCGACGATGAGCAGGGTGAGCAACTGGTCACGCCCGGAGACGTGCCGGTACAGGGCCGAGGGCACGACCCCGAGGTCACGGGCGATCGCGCGCAACGACAGGCCGGTGGCGCCGTGTTGGGCCAGGTGTCGGTGCGCCACCTCGATCAGGTCATCGCGAACGGAGCTCGGCATCCGGCCAGTCTGACACAGGAGTGAACACTGTTCTGCGATTCCCGAAACCGGTTGACAGCAGAGCTGTGAACACTGTTCACTGGAGGCTGTGAACAGTGTTCACACGGGGCGGTTCCGGCACACCACACGACACCACAGCACGCCCGGGAGAGGCACCGCGGAGTCCACCAGTGAGAGGCATGAACATGAGCAAACACCTGATCCTCGGGGCCGGATCGGCTGGCCGGAGCATCGCCGAGCACCTGCAGGCGGCCGGCGAGGAGGTCGTCATCGCCTCCCGCAGCGGGCGCCGAGGCCTCGACGGAGCGCAGCGCCTGGCCCTGGACGTCACGGACACCGCCGCCCTCACGGCCGCGGCCGCCGGCATGACGACCATCGTCAATGCGCTCAACCCTCCCCAGTACTACCGGTGGCAGCGTGACTGGCCACCCATGGCCACGGCGATCCGGAGCGCCGCTCGGGCCACTGGAGTAGACGTCATCAGCGTCGGCAATCTCTACCCCTATGGGCCGGTGACCGCGCCGATGACCGAGACCACGCCCGAGCACCCGAACGGCGCCAAGGGGCAGGTCCGCGCCCGGATGTGGGCCGATCTGCTGGCCGACCACACAGCCGGGCACTACCGTGCGACCGAGTTGCGGGCGAGCGACTACACCGGCGAGAACGGCGATTCCGCCATCATCAACACCTTGGTCGTCAAGGCGGTCGCCCAGGGCCGGCGCGCGATGTTCCCCGGCGGGCGGGCCGACGCGCCCCACAGCTGGACCGACATGACCGACCTGGGTCGATTGGCGGCCGCGGTGATCACCCAGGGGCGCGACGACGACTGGGGCCGCCTGTGGCACGTGCCCACCGCTGCCCCGCGGTCGCTGCGGCAGCTGGCCGACGACGTTGCCGCACTGGCGGGCACGGCCCCGGCCCGACTCATCGTGCTGCCGGCGGTGGCGCGTCAGGCCATGGGGCTGGTGGCGCCGACGGTGTGGGCACTGCGCGAGACGGCGCACCAGTTCGAGACTCCGTTCGTCATCGACTCGACCGCGGCCCAAGCGAGATTCGACCTCGCGCCCACGCCGTGGGAGCAGACGCTGCGCTCCGCGATCGCCGTGGTGGCACCGGAGGTCAGTTTGCGGCCTGCTGCTTGATGCGGTTGGTCAGCTCCGTCACCTGGTTGTAGATCGCGCGACGCTCGCTCATCAGCCCGCGGATCTTGCGGTCGGCGTGCATGACGGTGGTGTGGTCGCGGCCGCCGAACTGCTGACCGATCTTCGGTAGGGACAGATCGGTCAGCTCGCGGCACAGGTACATCGCGATCTGCCGTGCGGTCACAAGCACGCGGGAGCGACTCGACCCCTGCAGATCCTCGATGGTCAGGCCGAAATACGTGGCCGTCTGACCCATGATGAGCGCGCTGGTGATCTGGCTGGCGGACTCATTGGGCATGAGGTCCTTGAGCACGATCTGCGCCAGCGCCAGGTCGACCGGTTGCCGGTTGAGACTGGCGAACGCGGTGACTCGGATCAGCGCGCCCTCGAGTTCGCGGATGTTCGTCGCGATGCGCGAGGCGATGAACTCGTTGACGTCCGCGGGCACCTGCAGCCGCTCCTGGATGGCCTTCTTGCGCAGGATCGCGATGCGCGTCTCGAGGTCGGGCGGCTGGACGTCGGTGAGCAGACCCCACTCGAACCGCGACCGCATCCGCTCCTCGAAGCCGGAGAGCAGCTTGGGCGGCACGTCGCTGGTGATGACGACCTGCTTGTTGGCGTTGTGCAGGGTGTTGAAGGTGTGGAAGAACTCCTCCTGCGTCTGCATCTTGCCCGAGAGGAACTGGATGTCGTCGATGAGCAGGACGTCGACCTCACGGTAGCGCGCCTGGAAGTTGGCGGACTTGTCGTCGCGGATCGAGTTGATGAAGTCGTTGGTGAACTCTTCGGAGTTGACGTAGCGCACTCGCAGATGGGGGTAGAGGTTGCGCGCGTAGTGCCCGATCGCGTGCAGCAGGTGGGTCTTGCCCAGCCCCGAGCCGCCATAGATGAACAGGGGGTTGTACGCCTTGGCGGGCGCCTCGGCGACCGCGACGGTGGCGGCATGGGCGAAGCGGTTGCTCGCGCCGATGACGAAGGTGTCGAAGTTGTACTTCGGGTTCAGGCGGGTCGCTTCGATGCGCTCGGGCTGCTCGGCGCCGCGGTGTCGGTGCGGGCCGGAGTCGCCGGCGCCCGACGGTGCCGGGAGGGGATCGGCGCTCATCGGTGCCGGGGCGGCGGGGTCGACGGGGCGCCCGGTCGCCTCGTTTGGCGGCGCGGTGGGCAGCACGGTCGGGGTTGGGGGTGTCGCCACGCTCGCCGACGGCGGATCGATGGCCGGATCGTCGTCGAAGGCCAGCTGGGTGTCGGTGTCACCGCCCTCGGCCAGCGAGGAGTCGACGGTGACCGCCAGGCGGACCTCACTGCCGAGTTGGGCCGAGAGGGCCGAGGTGACGTGTTGGCGCAGGCGGTGCTCGACGAACTGCTTGGAGAAGTCATTGGGCACGGCGATCACCGCGGTGCCGTCGAGCAACCCGACGAGCTTGCCCAACTGGAGGAACGCACGCTCGGTGACCGGGACGCCGTCGGCATCGAGGGTATCGAGGATGTTGTGCCAGATCTGGGCGAAGTCCTCGTCCGTGCCGCCCATGGTCGTCACGTTTGCGCCCTTTCCGGGTCATCCACAGACCCATAGCCGTTGCTACAGGCCCCTGACCTGCAAAGATCCCGTTGTCCACACGATTCTCCACAGACTGTGGGTACGGTGGCGGTCGGGACCCGTGAGGGCCGACGCTAACAAGTTCCACGGGCTGGCGGCAACTTGGGGCGGACCCAATTTTCATCGATCTCGGCGTGTCCGTTCCCCTTGCATTTCGCACTGATCCATGCTGGTCGATTCACGTCCGTGACGTGGACCGCGTTCAGCGCTGCGGCCGTGGGTGGTCAAGGTTTGACCTGCGTGACCGCGCTGTCGTACCTTGGACGTCGGCCTTCCGGCCGCTTTCGCATGCCCATGACCCCTGGAGCCCCGTGGCTTCGAGGCAGGACGTGAGTTTCCGATGGCGACCGGGAGAGCAGCCAGAACGGCGTTCGTGCCGTCCCACCCTACGGAGACACCATGAGCAAGCGCACCTTCCAGCCCAACAACCGTCGTCGCGCCAAGAAGCACGGCTTCCGCCTGCGTATGCGTACCCGCGCCGGTCGCGCCATCCTGGCGAACCGTCGCGCCAAGGGCCGCTCCGCGCTGTCTGTCTGAGGTCGCGAGGGTGCTGCCCTCGCGCCATCGCCTCCGGGCGAGCGAGGACTTCACCGCGACCCTGCGCTCCCGACGTGGACTGCGCTCCGGATCCGCGACCGTCGTGATCCACACCACGATGACCGGCACGAGGGCGGGTTGCCCGCCCCGTGTCGGTTTTGTCGTGTCCAAGGGCGTGGGCAATGCCGTCACCCGCAACCTCGTCAAGCGTCGCCTGCGCGCCCTCCTGGCCCAACGGATCTCTGTGTTGCCGGCCGGTGGGGATTTCGTCGTGCGCGCGAACCCGGCGGCGGCGCAGGCGAGTTACGCCCAGTTGGGGGCCGATGTCGACCGGGTGCTGAACAAGCTGCTGCCGCGCCTCGCCGCGGTGGACGCCTCCGGCGATTCCGGGCAGGTGTCGTGATGCAGCGCCCGACGACGGTGAAGGGCTGGCTGGCATTTCCGCTCGTGCTCCTCGTGCGGGGCTATCAACTGCTCATTTCGCCGCTGTTGCCGCAATCGTGCCGTTACTACCCCAGTTGTTCGGCCTACGCTGTGACCTCCCTGGAGCGGTTCGGGCCGCTGAAGGGAACCTGGCTGGCCGGCCATCGGTTGCTCAGGTGCAACCCCTGGTCGGCGGGCGGTGTGGACCACGTGCCGTCGCGCTGGGAAGATCGACCCAGGTTCGGCCGTCCTAGGACCGAGGATCGACACACACATTGACCGCTGCGTCCCGGTGGGGCGCTGACCCGGAGGCTTGCCTCCACGACATTGAAGGATCGCCGTGGGCACCCTGATGTACCCGTTCGAGTGGCTCGTCGCTTGGATCACCTTCGGGTGGCACAAGTTCTTCACCCTCATCGGCATGCCCTCGGACAACGGGTGGACATGGACGCTCTCGATCATCGGTCTGGTGCTGGTCATGCGCGCCGCGATGATCCCGCTGTTCGTCAAGCAGATCCACGCCTCGCGCAAGATGCAGCTCATCCAGCCCGAGATGCAGGCGATCCAGAAGAAGTACAAGGGCAAGACGGATCCGGAGTCGCGGCAGGCGATGACCGAGGAGACGATGGCCCTGTACAAGGAGACGGGCACCAATCCGTTCTCCTCGTGCCTGCCGATCCTCGTGCAGATGCCGTTCTTCTTCGGCCTGTTCCGGGTGCTCAACGGGCTCTCGGGCATCGCGGCCGGCGACATCAAGCCGATCGGTCCGATCACCCGTGAGGTCGCGGCCGAGGCCGAGAGTTCGGCGATCTTCGGCGCACAGCTCTCCGACAAGTTCATGGGCGCCGGGTCGACCAACGTCATCATCGTGACGATCCTGCTCATCGTGCTGATGTCGGCGACGACGTTCTACAGCCAGTACCAGCTGATGCGCAAGAACATGCCGGCCGCGGCGCTGGACAACCCCTTCGCGCAGCAGCAGAAGATCATGCTGTACCTCTTCCCGATCATCTTCGCCGTCTCCGGCGTGAACTTCCCGATCGGTGTGCTCATCTACTGGGCGACGACGAACCTCTGGTCGATGGTGCAGCAGTTCTACGTGATCCGTCGGATGCCGACCCCGGGGTCGCAGGCGGAGAAGGAGATGCACGAGCGCCGTCGGCGTCGGGGCAAGCCGATCGACACTCCGGAGCAGCGCGTCGAGCTCAAGCACGATGAAGAGGTGGCCGAGGAATTCCATGAGCGCATGGACGTCATCACCGACCACATGCAGAAGCAGCGCTCGGGCCAGCGGCAGCAACCCGTGAGCAAGAAGCGCTCCAAGAAGAAGAAGTAGCGGCGCACCGCGCCCACACAGATGTTCGGGCTCCGCACCCCTCGGGGCGGGCCCATGAGGGAGCCGGGCTCCCCCTAGCGAGGAGGCAGCATGAGCGAAGAGAGCACCACACCCGAGGTCGACGTGATCGACCAGGTGGACGGCGAGGTCACCGTCGGTGACGCGGGCGAGTTGGGCGAGCCGGCGCGCGTCGACGACGGTGAGCAGGACGCCGACGAGGCCCGCGGCGATGACGCGATTGTCGAGGACGCAACTGGCGAGGACGCCGCTGGCCAGTCCGCCGGGGGTGACGAGGACGAGGCCGGGGCTGCCGGTGATGGCTCGCCGCGTCGCAACGCCCGCCGAGCGGGTCTGGAGCGCGAGGGCGAAGTGGCCGCGGACTTCCTGGAGACGCTGCTCGACATTGCCGATCTTGATGGGGACATCGACTTGGGCATCGACGGCGATCGCGCGACCGTGGCGATCGTCGACTCCGAGGACGGCCGCGTGCCGCGTCGACTGGTGGGACAGGACGGGAAGTGCCTCGAGGCGCTCCAAGAACTGACCCGACTGGCGGTCCAGGCGGCCACGGGCGAGCGCTCGCGGCTGATGCTCGACGTCGCTGGGCACCGTGCCGCCCGCCGTGAGGTGCTCGTGGGCTTGGCCAATGAGGCCATCGGCAAGGTGAAGGAGTCGGGCGAGTCGGTGTCGATGGAACCGATGAGCGCCTTCGAGCGCAAGGTTGTCCACGACGTCGTGCTGGGCGCCGGGTTGGCGTCGGAGTCCAGCGGTGTCGAGCCCCGGCGCTACGTCGTCGTCCTTCCGGCCTGACGCCCGTCGTATTCATGGTCGAGTCGTCGCCGGGCGGGGAGGAACCCGTGAGCGTGCCGGGTCCTCCAGGGTCGGCGGTCGCGGTCTTCGGTGACCGCCTGGGGATCGCGGAGCGCTTCACCGCGATCCTGGCGGACACGGGCGTTTCCCATGGGCTGATCGGGCCGCGGGAGGTGCCCCGCCTGTGGGATCGGCACGTGTTGAACTGTGCCGTCGTGGCTCCCGCCTTACCCGACGGGGTGCGCCTGATCGACGTCGGCAGCGGCGCCGGGCTGCCGGGGGTGGCGCTGGCCATTGCTCGCGCGGACCTTGAGGTGCATCTGATCGAGCCGATGCTGCGGCGCACGCAGTGGCTGTCCTCCACCGTGGAGGAGCTCGGCCTGGGCAACGTCACGGTCCATCGAGGCCGCGCCGAGGAGTTCCACGGATCGTTGACTGCGTCATGGGTCACGGCCCGGGCGGTGGCCCGCATCGACAAGCTGGCCCGCTGGTGTTTCCCGCTCCTGGAGCCGCACGGAACGTTGATCGCCCTGAAGGGTCGCAGCGCCGAGTCCGAACTTGACGAGGAGCGGGCGACCCTGACGGGGCTGGGCATGGAGTCCGGCCGCGTGCGTCAGTGGGGCGCGGGCATCGTGGATGAACCCACATGGACGATGGAACTGACGGTGGGCAGTCTGCAGGGTGGCCGACCGGGTCATCGGGCGGGTCGGGCGTCGGCGGCGAAGGCTGGTCGTGGTGGCTCGTCACGGGCGCGCCGGTCGGGCGGGGGCGCCTCCGCTTCGGGCAGAAAGCGGCCCGGCACCGACTGACCGGGCCTGGGAAGGCGCCGTGGGACGGGCCGCGGATGGTGTCGCACCAGCCCAGGTCCGCGACAGGTGCAGAATGGATGACGTGGACGTTCAGGTGCTGCATATCGCCGATTGCCCGAATTGGCAGGAGGCGGGGGGACTGGCGCGTCGGGCCCTCGACACGCTTGGCCTTGTCGAGGTACCGGTGGACTTGGTGCTCATCACCTCCCGCGAGGAGGCGGCGCGCCGCGGGTTCGGCGGATCCCCGACCTTCCTGGTGGACGGCCAGGATCTGTTTCCCTCCGGAGCGAGCGTCACCGAGCTCGCCTGCCGGATCTATCCCACGGAGCGCGGGCTGGCCGGGAGTCCGACGATTGACCAACTGATCGACGCTCTACGAGCCCGTACATCCGCATGATGGTCGAGGCGCCCGGGGTCGATTGACCTTGGGCCGCCCGGATGTCTCACGCGTTGGATGTTTCACGTGAAACACACCGGTGTGATTTGCTTGGTCACATGGATCCGGCCGATCCGGGTTGTGTGGTGAACGGGTTGCCTGAGGACAGGCGGGTGAGCCCATTAGGTGCATCAATGTTTCACGTGAAACACACCGGTGTGATTCTCGACTAATGTCCCGATCCGCCCCTGTGGAGAACGATTCACGGTGTCCGTGAGACGAGTAGAGTGACAGCCGCGTGCCTGCGGGGAAGGTCCAGCAGGCCGTCATCAAGCCTAGGAGTGAGTCGTGACCGTAAGGTCTGAAGGTCCGTTGGGTGTCGCCCCCGGCTTGGGGTGGCCGACACATGAGCGCACACCATCCTCGGAACGCGAGGGTGCGGTGGGTTGGCTGGGCGTCGAGTCCCCACGTCTGGATGCCAGACCAGAGCCGTCTGCTTCTGACGAGGGCGCAACGCCTCAGTCGACGACGCCTGCCGATGGAGTGGACGCATGACCGAAGACGATTTCGAGTCGTACCTTGCCTCGCTGACCGACACGCCCGTCTTGGCGTCGGTCACCGAGGACGCTGAGCGTCGCACTCGCTTGGAGGGACGCGAGGTTCCACTCCCGGAGGAGACGCGCATCATCACGATCGCGAACCAGAAGGGTGGGGTCGGTAAGACGACGACCGCTGTCAACCTGGCAGCGGCGTTGGCGCAGTCCGGACAGCAGGTGCTGGTCATCGACATCGACCCCCAGGGCAACGCCAGCACGGCGCTGTCGATCCCGCACGGCATTGAGGATGCGTCGATCTACGACGTGCTCCTGGATGGCGCGCCGATCAAGGACGTCGTGCAGGCCTGCCCGACGGTGGACAACATTCAGGTTGTGCCGGCGACGATCGAACTGGCCGGTGCCGAGATCGAGCTCGTCACCACCGTTTCACGTGAAACGAAGCTCCGTGAGGCGATCCACACCTACATCGCGGAGCGTGCCGCGCAAGGTCTGCCAACGCACTACGTGATCATTGATTGCCCGCCCAGCCTGGGGCTGCTGACGATCAACGCGTTCACCGCTGCGCGTGAAGTGCTGATCCCGATCCAGTGCGAGTACTACGCGCTTGAGGGCCTGAGCATGCTGGTTCGCAACATCGAACTCATTCGCGGGTCGTTGAATCCCGACCTGTGGGTCTCGATGATTCTGCTGACGATGTTCGACAAGCGCACTAAACTGTCGCTGGAAGTGGCCGACGAGGTGCGCGCCCACTTCCCGAACCAGGTGCTCGAAACCACGATCCCCCGATCGGTGCGCATCGCTGAGGCGCCCAGCCACGGCGAAACCGTCATCACCTATGACCCAACCGGGACCGGTGCGCTGTCCTACCTCGAGGCCGCGGCCGAGATCGCCGATCGTGGTGCCATCTCGGTCCCGGCGCGTTGATGCACACCCACGCGACCACCACAGCACGCCCGAGTACGAAGGAACCACATGAGTGAGAAGCGTCGCGGCCTGGGCCGCGGCCTGGGGGCCTTGATCCCATCGGCACCTACCACGGCGGAACGACCGGTTGATGTCTTCTGGCCCGATGCGCGGACCGCTGCCGCGCCGCCTGATGACGGCGAGAACGGGAACGCCGGCGTGGAGTCCGCCACGGCGGTCGAGACGGATGCGACCCAAGGCCTGGCCGACGTCCCCGGGGCAACCTTCGCCGAGGTGCCGCTGACCGCGATCCGACCGAACCCGCGCCAGCCGCGGACGGTCTTCGATCCCGACGAGCTCGCGGAACTGGTCCACAGCATCCGCGAGATCGGCGTCCTCCAGCCGGTTGTGGTCAGGCCGGTTCCCCAAGACGGTGATGTCCACTATGAACTCATCATGGGTGAGCGTCGCTGGCGGGCCAGTGCAGAGGCGGGCCGGGAGACGATCCCGGCCATCATCAAGGAGACCGAGGACGACCACCTCCTTCGCGATGCCCTCCTGGAGAACCTGCATCGAACCCAGCTGAATCCCCTCGAGGAGGCGGCGGCCTACCAGCAACTGCTCGACGACTTCGGGATCACGCAGGAGGAGCTCGCCACGCGGATCGGTCGCTCCCGCCCGCAGGTCAGCAACACGCTCCGCCTGCTCAAGTTGCCCCCGCTGGTGGCGCGTCGCGTGGCCGCCGGGGTGCTGTCGGCCGGCCATGCGCGAGCACTGCTGGCGCTCGACGACGGTGCCAGCATGGAACGCCTTGCCCAGCGCATCGTCGCCGAGGGTCTGTCGGTGCGCAGTGTCGAGGAGATCGTCGCGCTTGGCGGGGATTCGGCGCCCGAGAAGCGGCAGGCGCCCCGAGCCCCGATGCACTATCCGGAACTCGATGACCTGGCCACGCGCATCTCCGATCGCCTGGACACCCGCGCGAAGATCCAGATGGGTCAGCGCAAGGGCCGCATGACCATCGAGTTCGCCTCGGTCGAGGACCTGCACCGCATCGTCGACCAGATGGGCCTGGCCCTCGAGGACTGATCGACGCGCGCCTTGAGGCGAGCACCAGAACGGCGCCGGACCCCTGCGGGGTCCGGCGCCGTTCGTGACTCAGCCGTTCGTGACTCAGCCGTTCGTGACTCAGCCGTTCGTGACTCAGCCGTTCGTGACTCGGCGGCTCCTCATTCAGCAGTGCGAATACCGCTGCTGGCGAGTCGAACTCGTCAGATGAAGCTCCGTCACCTGAGGCATTCGGTCATGCGAGGAGCTCAGTCACTTGAGGAACTCTTCGAGCTCGCGGATCAGCTTCGGCTTCGGCATGGCACCGACGAGCGACTTCACGAGCTGGCCGTCCTTGTAGACGTGCATGGTCGGGATGCTCGTGATGCCCTTGGCCGCGGTGACGTGCGGGTTCTCGTCCGTGTTGAGCTTGTAGATGTCGATCTTGTCGGCGTACTCGTTCGAGATCTCCTCGAGCACCGGAGCGATCGCACGACAGGGTCCGCACCACACGGCCCAGAAGTCGACGATGGCCGGCTTGTCGCCGGTCAGGACGTCCTGCTCGAAGGTGGCGTCAGTGGTGATCTTCGTCGCCATGGTTTCTCTTCCTTGTTCGTGGTGGATCGATGTGGTCGGTGGTCAGGCAGTCGGGTGGGTCGTCCCTGACGATACGGGCTCAGACGCCCTGGGTGGCGAGCCAGCGCTCGGCGTCGAGGGCGGCCGAACAGCCGGAACCGGCGGCCGTGATGGCCTGACGGTAGCTGTGGTCGACGAGGTCACCGCAGGCGAAGACGCCCGGGACGTTCGTGTAGGTCGTGCGGCCCTGCACCTCGACATACCCTTCGGCGTCCAGGTCCACGACACCCTTGACGAGTTCGTTGCGCGGGTCGTGACCGATGGCGATGAACAGGCCGGTGACCGGCAGTTCGCGCGTCTCCCCGGTCACCGTGTCGCGCAGCGTGATGCCCGTGAGCTTCGGGTCTCCGTGAATGGCCTCGACCGTGGAGTTCCAGGCGAACTTCACCTTCGGGTCGTTCTTGATGCGGTCGACCATGATCTTGCTGGCGCGCAGCTCGTCGCGACGGTGCACGAGGGTGACCGACCGGGCGAACTTCGTCAGGAAGGTCGCCTCCTCGACGGCGGAGTCACCACCGCCGACGACGGCGATGTCTTGATCGCGGAAGAAGAATCCATCACACGTCGCACACCAGGACACGCCGTGCCCGGAGAGCTGCTTCTCGTTCTCGACGCCCAGCTCGCGGTAGGCCGAACCCATCGCGAGAATCACGGAGCGCGCGTGCCACGTGCGGCCGGTGCCGTCGGTGACCGACTTGACCTCACCGTCGAGGGAGACCTCGGTGACGTCGTCGGTGATGATCTCGGCACCGAATCGTTCGGCCTGGCCGCGCATGTTCATCATCAGGTCCGGCCCCATGATGCCGTCGGTGAAGCCGGGGAAGTTCTCGACGTCGGTCGTGTTCATGAGCGCGCCACCGGCGGTGACGGAGCCTTCGAAGATGACGGGAGCGAGGTTGGCGCGGGCGGCGTAGAGCGCGGCCGTGTAGCCAGCCGGGCCGGAGCCGATGATGATGACGTTGCGGATGTCGGGCGTGGTCACGAGGGTCCTTCTCCGGGTGCTTCGGGTGTGCGGGGGTACGCCCCACGGGCGCGGTTGCACGTATCAACCCATCCTAGGGCCGGAGTGTTCCCGGACGGTGATCCAGACGTCGAGAGCGGGAGGTCAGCGACCCGGTGGCACCTGCCGCACGGCGCCGATCGGAGCGCAGTTCGCGCCCTCCACCACGGCGACGGTCCACCCCGCGCGCGCACTGCCCGTGGCGATGACCGTGACGTCCCGGGTGCCCAGGCGCCCCTCGTCGACCCACACCGGTCCGCGAACCGACTGCCCGAGCAGATCCAGACATCGCTGGGCTTCGGTGAGTGTGTCGATCGCCGACGCGGTGGTCACCCCCCGGGCGTCCTGCTGGGTGAAGAGCAGGTCCGCCGTGTGGGCCGGCGCGTCGAGGGAGTCGGCGGACCACTGCTCCCGGACCTGCTGGTCCAGACTCGACCAGGAGTATCGGCGGCCCGTGTCCGTATGCCGGAAACGCGTTTGAGGCGTGGACGCAGACGAGGACGAGCGCGCGGAACTCGACGGCGAGGTCAACGACGCCGCCACCCTGGCTGCCCCCGGGCCGGCCGGCAGCAGACCCCCCACACCCGTGGCCGCCAGGGCCCCGGCGCCACCCAGGGCCAACACGCCGG
>NZ_BCRE01000081.1 GCF_001552435.1 Kribbia dieselivorans NBRC 106261 | reverse complement strand
CCCAGGGCCAACACGCCGGCCGCCGCGGCCGGCAGCAACCACGCACGCCGCGGACTGGACGTGGGTGGCGCCACCGGGAGCGCCGGCTCGCCGGAAACGTTCTTCTGCAGTCGCTCCGTCGCCAAGGAGGCGTTGATCCGGTCCATCAGGTCCGACGGCACCGGGCCCGGGTCGGGCAGGCCGGCCAGAAGCGCAGCGATGTCGCTGGGGTCCTCGGGCCGACGATCGGCGTTGCCTCGTTCCGTCACCGTCGCCTCCGGGGTGTCAAGGAAGGGTGGGGTGCCGGTGGGGGCCGGCTCCTTCACTTCTGACGCTCAAGCGGCGCGATCTGTTCCCCTCAGCTCGAAACCTCGATCTCCGAGATGGCGGCGCGGTACTGGCCGGACTGATCCTGGGGGACCTCGGTGAGCCACACGATGACGAACTGGCCGGTGTACTTCTTCGCCGGGACGATCTTGACCTCCCCGCTGCGGCCGGTCGAGGAGCCCAGCTTCCGCGCTCCCTCGTGGCTGCCGCTGCTGGAGAGGTAGACGTCGAACGTCGCCGGGTCGGGTAGTTGAATGGAGACCTGACCCACCTGGCGCGACTTGCCCAGGTCGACGATGAGGCCGACACCCGGCTTCTGGCTCGACAGCGGCGACGAGTAGCCCTCGGTCGTCCACGCGGTCTTCGGGTCGCCGTCGTACACGCGTGCGCCCTCGGCATCGTGCTCGACGCCATCTCCGGAGGGGTCGTACCCCTTGGCCGTGATGATCGGCCACACCCGGGTCGTGCCGCCGCCGGCGTTGGTCGTCGGCGAGACGGTCGCGACGCGGTTGTCGTCGGGATGCGTGATGTAGCCCAGGTTGGTGTTCTGACCGATCTTGCCGACCTGCCAGATCGCGAATCCGAAGGCGATGACGACGATCGCGGCCATGAGCGCGAGCACGAAGCGCTGCTGTGCCCGGGACGGCGGACCGCCGGCCGCAGCCGGCAGGAACGGAGCCGGAGCCTCGAAGTCGTTGCGGAAGTGCGCCTGGTCCAGGGGCACCTGGCGGCCCTCTTCGACTCGGCGCACGGCGTCGCGGTAGGCCCGCCGCTCGTTGACGCGCGACTGCGCGCCCTGGGCGGCCCGGCGCGCCACC
>NZ_BCRE01000080.1 GCF_001552435.1 Kribbia dieselivorans NBRC 106261 | reverse complement strand
GCCCCATAACGGTTCGAGGTGTCAGCGACCGTTGGAACGGTCGCTGACACCTCGAACCGGGGGCGGCAAGCGCGGGGCCGGCCTCAGATCACTTGCGGTTCCAGACGTCGACGAAGTCGCGGGCCGGCTCACCGATGTAGATCTGGCGCGGGCGGCCGATCTTGGTCTCCGGGTCCTCGATCATCTCGCGCCACTGGGCGATCCACCCAGGCACCCGACCGAGCGCGAAGAGCACGGTGAACATCTTGGTGGGGAAGCCCATGGCCTTGTAGATCAGGCCGGTGTAGAAGTCGACGTTCGGGTAGAGCTTGCGCGAGACGAAGTAGTCGTCGTGCAGGGCGATGTCCTCGAGGCGCAGCGCGATCTCGAGGAGCTCGTTGTTGTGGCCCTGCTTGTCGAGCAGCTCGTGGGCGGTCTCCTTGATGATCGCCGCGCGCGGGTCGTAGTTCTTGTAGACCCGGTGGCCGAAGCCCATGAGGCGGACGCCGTCGTCCTTGTCCTTGACCTTCTTCATGAAGGTGTCGACGTCGTAGTCGGCGTTCTGGATCTTCTCCAGCATCTCGAGCACGGCCTGGTTGGCACCACCGTGCAGCGGGCCGAACAGGGCGTTGATGCCGGCCGAGACGGACGCGAACATGTTCGCGTGCGACGACCCGACGAGGCGGACCGTCGAGGTCGAGCAGTTCTGCTCGTGGTCGGCGTGCAGGACCAGCAACAGGTCGAGGGCCTTGACCAGGTCGGGGTCGAGCTCGTAGGCCTCGGCCGGGTTGCCGAAGGTCATGCGCAGGAAGTTCTCGACCAGGGACAGGGAGTTGTCCGGGTAGAGGAACGGCTGGCCGATCGACTTCTTGTGGGCGTACGCCGCGATGGTGGGCAGCTTGGCCAGGAGGCGGATCGTGGAGATCTCGACCTGCTCCTGGTCGAACGGGTCGAGGCTGTCCTGGTAGAAGGTCGACAGCGCCGAGACGGCCGAGGAGAGGACCGGCATCGGGTGGGCGTCGCGCGGGAAGCCGCTGAAGAACGCCTTGAGGTCCTCGTGGAGCATCGTGTGGCGGCTGATGCGCTCGGTGAAGTCCTCGAGCTGGGCCTGCGTGGGCAGCTCCCCGTAGATCAGCAGGTAGCTGACCTCGACGAAGGAGGACTTCTTCGCGAGCTGCTCGATCGGGTAGCCGCGGTAGCGCAGGATGCCGGCGTCACCGTCGATGTAGGTGATCTCGCTCTTGCAGGACGCGGTGTTGGTGAACCCGTTGTCCAGCGTGACGTTGCCGGTGTCCTTGAGGAGGGTGGCGATGCTGTATCCGTCGTTGCCCTCGGTCGACTTGACCAGCGGAAGCTCGAGCGTCTTGTCGGACGTCGTCAGAGTCGCACCCGCGATCGCGGTGGTTGCGTCGTTGCTCATGGTGAGTTTGTTCCTTTTCACTGAGGGGCCGTGGCCCTCGCGGCGGGGCGGTCGGCCCCCACAGCGTGGCGTCGGCCACACTGCACTCAGGCACTGAAACTACCCCAGAGCCCGGTGAACCGAGGAATTCGGGTCCCCGCGAACTCCCCGTCGGACCGAGAGAGCCCGGGTTCAGGCCAGTCGGCGCGCGGCGTCGGCGATGGCGTCGTCACCGGCCGTCAGGGCCACCCGCACGTGGCGACCGGACGAGGCTCCGTAAAACGCGCCCGGGGCCACCGCGATGCCGCGCTCGGCGAGTCTGGCCACGGTTTCCCAGCAGTCCTCCTCGGCGGTTGCCCAGAGGTAGAGGCCCGCCTCGGAGTCGTCGATGCGCATGCCGAACCGCGCCAGGGCGGGGCGGAGCACGGCGCGGCGAGCGGCGTAGCGATCCCGCTGCAGCACCACGTGGGCGTCGTCGGTCACGGCTGCGAGCAGGGCCTGCTGCACCGGCCACGGCACGATCATGCCGGCGTGCTTGCGCACCTCGACCAGACCCGCGACCAGGGCCGGATCGCCGGCGACGAACGCGGCGCGGTACCCGGCCAGGTTGGACTGCTTGCTCGTCGAGTACACGGCCAACAGCCCGGCGTGATCGCCGCCGGTGACGCGTGGGTCGAGGATGCTCGGCGTCGATCCGGTCGTCTCACGCTCGCTCTCGTCACGCCAGTCCAACTCGGCGTAGCACTCGTCACTGGCGACGATGACCCCGTTCCGACGCGCCCACTCGACCACCTTGCGCAGGTGCTCGACGCCGAGGACCTTGCCGGTGGGGTTGCCCGGCGAGTTGAGCCACAGCAGCTTCGGGGTGGTCGACGGGGTCAGCGGCCCGAGCGCGGCCAGACCGTCCACGACGATCGGCGTCGCCCCGGCCAACCGAGCACCGACGTCGTAGGTGGGATAGGCGACCCGCGGGATGCCGACGAGGTCGCCGGCGCGCAGGCCCAGGAGGGTGGGCAGCCACGCCACGAGTTCCTTCGAGCCGATCGTGGGCATGACGGCATCCGGGTGGACATCGGGCACGCCCCGACGGCGTCGGAACCAGTCCGAGATGGCCTCACGCAGGTCGGGAGTGCCCCACACCTGCGGGTAACCGGGCGCGTTGGCGGCCGACCTCAGGGCATCCTGGATGACGTCCGGGGTGGGGTCGACCGGGGTGCCGACGGAGAGGTCGATCAGACCGCCGCGATGCGCGCGAGCACGCTCCTTGTACGGCGCGAGGGAATCCCAGGGAAAGTCAGGAAGATCGGTGATCACCGTGGATCATTCGTCGTGTTCTTGCGGGGGCAAGGCAGCGACGAGGGCGTGGTCCTTGTTGATCAGGCCGAGCTTGGCGGCCCCGCCGGGGCTGCCCAGGTCGTCGAAGAACTCGACGTTGGCTTTGTAGTAGTCCGCCCACTCCGACGGCACATCGTCCTCGTAGTAGATCGCCTCGACCGGGCAGACCGGCTCACAGGCACCGCAGTCGACGCACTCGTCGGGGTGGATGTAGAGCATCCGCTCACCCTCGTAGATGCAGTCAACGGGGCACTCGTCAATGCAGGCCTTGTCCTTGAGGTCGACACAAGGAAGGGCGATCACGTACGTCATGCTCGGCATCCTAGAACCCCCGGAGGGCTCAGCGGTAGGCGGGTCCGCAGATCAGTCCCGCCTCCCCACCGTGGCACGGTCAGTCGGAGCTGCCGCCCTTGCCATCGCCCCCGCCGACGCAGTTGACCTGGTCCTCGGCGATGTAGTGGGTGACGAAGTCGCGGGTCTCCACCGTGCGGCCGCCCTTCTTGACGACGCGGGTGACCGTGACGTCGAAGCCCTCGGCCGCGGCCTGGGGCACGCACCCCTTGGAGCGGTCGGTGATCGTCTTCGGCTTCCTGACGTTGCGCCGCGGGCTCTTGGAGTCGCTGACCTGGAAGGTCTTGACGCCCAGGAACGACACGTGGACCTGATCGCCGTTCACCCCGGCCCGAACGAGGATTCCGCCGTCGGTGGTGTTGGTCCACTTCTGGTCGACGTCCGGCCACGAGATCGTCGCCTCACGCCCCTCCGGGTAGCGGGGGATGTAGAAGCTGTGCGGGGTGTACTGGTCGATGCGCACCCCCGCGAAGAAGGCCGCGTTGAACAGCGTCGTCGACAATTGCGAGATGCCGCCGCCGTAGTCCATCCGCAGCCGACCGGCGTAGATCACCGGTTGCTTGCTGTAGCCCTTCTCCCCGGTGCGTTGGCCGAGGATGCCGTTGAGCGAGAGCTGCCCACCGGGCGGGACGTACGTGCCGTTGAGGGTCCGCGCCGCGATCCGGATGTTGTTGGTGCGGCCCGGGTTGGGCGGGAGCGTCGTGGCGAAGGCCGAGATCTCGCCCTTGGGGAGCGTGGCCTTGGCCCTGGCCGTGGTCAGTTCGGGCTCGAGTTTGACCGTCGCCACCCGCGCGGTGCGATTGTCGGCGAGCAGCGCCCGCTTGACCGGCTCGAAGACGCTGGCCTCCTTGATGCCGATCCCGGTCTTCGAGGGCGTGACGGAGAATCGTGTGCCGCCTTGGTAGCGCACCTGCGCGTTCGTGGCCGGCGAGATCGCCCCGGAGGCGGTGGCCGCGTCGACGACGACCCGGGTGATCACCGCGTCGTCGTACTCGGGGCTGAGCTTGCCCTTGCCGTCGTCGCGCACGGTGATCCCCGTCGCCAACGCCGCCGGCGCGACCTGGAACGACTTCGTCCCGGCCTTGACCGTCAGCGGACCGTTCATGGCCGGTGTGGCGAACTCGTTGGCGAACCGGGTGATCTCGTCGTTGCTCAGGGTGGGCTGGGTGGTGGTGGTCACCGCGACGACACTGCGACCGCCGGGCCAGACCTCGCTGACACGCCGGGCCGTGGCCGTGGCGTCCGGCTTGAGGCCGGTGCGCGAGCGCACGACCGTGACCTTGCCGTCCTTGAGGCTGACCGAGCCCTCGGCCGGAGCCGCCTCGAGCGGCTTGAGGGCCTTGGCCACCGTCGACTCCAGCTTGGTGTCGTCGATGTCGCGCACGATGTCTCGCCGCACCCCGCCGCGGAGGTGGTTGACGATGTCGACGGGGTTGAGGCTGAAGCCGGTCAGCCCGGCCAGGGAGGCCTCGTAGTCGATCTGCATGCCGGCCTCGACCGGGTCGACGACCACCTTGCGGGCCGGGCTGGTCACAGTGATCCGCGCACGAGACTCCTCATCGAGGGCCTTGCGCAGGGCGGAGATCGCCTCGGCATCGGTCATGCCGCCGACGTCGACGCCGCCGACGAGGGTGTTGCTCGGCACGCGCTGGCCGAAGAATCCGGCGGCGACGATGTACAGGGCGGCGAGGATGATGGCCAGCGCGACCCCACCGGCGATGGCCAGACCGCGACCACGCCGCGTCGGCTCGGCGAGGTCCCAGAAACCGTCGGCATCGTCGCCGAAGCCGGTTTCGTCGAGCGGAGTGGGTTGGCTCTGACCGCGCTGATCGTTCGTGTTCATCAACCTCGTGCCTCAGGTCAGGGGCATCACGGCAGGGCGCCGTACCGTCCCCGGAAGTACGTCAGGGCCGGCTGCGAGTTGGCCGGCATGCTCAACGAGAGTACGTTGCCGATGACGATGCTGTGGTCCCCAGCAGGGTGGATCGCCTCGGTTCGACACTCAATCGTTGTCAGCGAACCGGCGAGCAGCACCACCCCGGTCGCGACTCCCCGTTCGTGGGGGACATGGTCGAACTGACCCGGAATGGGCCGCCCGGGGGTGGCCAACCAGGAGGCGGCGGGGCGCTGTGCCTCGGCCAGCACGCTGACGCCGAACACCCCGGCATCGACGACCGCATCGTGGAACCGCGAGTCGGTGTCCACGCACGTGAGCACGAGCATCGGATCGAGCGAGACCGACGTGAACGAGTTGACCGTGATGGCATGGTCGAGGCGGCCACTGCGGGTGCTCACGACCACCACACCGGTGGCGAAGCGCCCCATCGCCTGACGGAACTCGTCCTCGCTCGGCGGGGTGAACGGCGGCGTGGGGGACCCCGAGTTCGGGCCCGTCACGGCTGCCCGGGGGCGTCCCACGAGGGCGTCACGGACCAGGCCGAGCGCGGCAACGGCCGGCCGGAGGCCGGATCGATGGGGCAGTACGCCTCCCGCCCGGGCAGCCGCGCCGCGATGTTGTTGGACAGGGCGTAGACCGGGCCGTGCGGTGTCTCGGCCACGCTGACCTGGGTGCGGTGCGCCACCAGCGCGGACACCTGGGCGCCGACGGCCTCAGGCACCTGAAGCAGGATGAGGTCGAGGTCCTCGACCACCGACGGCGGGTACTCCCCATCCGGGTCGGGCAGGGTCCACCCCAACTCCGCCAAGGCCCCCGGCGAGAGGTGATCGGCCAGCCAGACGCGGTCCTCCCGGGCCCAGCCGGCCGGGAGGTAGACCGCCCAGACCTGGGGCCGACCCGCCCCCATCGCGTCGACCGCCGCGCAGGTCACCCGGTGGGTGGCGATGTGGTCCGGGTGGCCGTAGCCGCCGTGCTCGTCGTAGGTGACGACGACGTCGGGATCGATCCGTTCGATGACCTCGCGCACCGCCGTGACGGCCTCGGCCCGGTCGGCGTTGACCCACGCCCGCGGGTCGGCGGCGGACGGCGCTCCGGCCATGCCCGAATCCCGCCACCGGGACAGCGCCCCGGTCAGCGCATTCTCGCCGAGCACCTCGTGCTCGACCCCGAGGGCCTCCATCGCCCGCCGCAGTTCCCCGCGACGGTACGCGCCGAGGGTGTCGTCGGCGTCGGCGGCCAGGTGCGCCAACTCGGGCGGGATGACCTCGCCCATCTCACCGAGGGTGCACGTCAGGACGTACACCTGATCGGTGGTCGCGAGTTGGGCCAGGGCCACCCCGGTGGCGAGCGTCTCGTCGTCGGGATGGGCATGGATGAAGAGGTACTTCACGGGGTCACCTTCACGGTCGAGAGATCGAGGACCCCACCCAGGGCCTGGTTGACGGTCAGGCCACCGATCGACGCTCCGGCCAGATGGGTGGAGCGGTGCTGGGCCAGGGGCACGTACCCGCCCGACTTGAGCAGACCGATGTCGATGGTCGACCATGCCTTGGCCCGCTTCGCGCCGCGCGCCAACCCGGCGGCCTCGTCGAAGTCCGCGTTGAGCCCGGCGTCGCGCAGCAGGCCGTAGTCGCGACCGGCGCTGGAGCCCTGGAGGTTCATCCGCGAGTCGAACAGCGGTGGGAGGACGGTCGACGCCGACGGCCACTCGGCCGCCCAGTTGGCCCAGAAGACGTCGGTTTGCTTGCCGGCCTCGGCCTTGGCGATGGTGGTGAAGTAGTCCTCGGTGATGGGCTTGAGCGTGACCTCGAATCCGGCTCGGCGCCACGTCGGGAGCAGGGCTTTCATGGCCTCGTCCATCCGCTCGTCGGAGCGGTACGTCACCGAGACCTTCACCGGTGTGGAGACCTTGGCCTGACGCAGCCCGGTCTTGGCCGTGGGCACGTCCGCACCCCCGGCGGCGGGCATGGCGGCGGAGTGGTGGGAGGGCACCACCGTCGTCAGCAGCGAGTCGACCGGTCGGGCCACCTCGTCGCCACCGAGCGCCGCGGCGTAGGCGGCCCGGTCGGTGGCCAGGGCGAAGGCCCGCCGCACCTTGGCGTTCTTCATCGGCCCTCGAGAGTGGTTCGGGGCGAGGTAGTCGACGATGCGGTTCGGCTCATCGAGGATGGTCACCCCCTCGGAGGTGGACTGGCGCACCTGCTCGACGACCACCGGCGGGGCCGGGTCGAGCACGAGCGTGGTGCGACCGCGGTCGGTGTCGCGCAGGGCGCTGACCACCCGGTCGGGCGAGGCGCCCTCCTCGATGACGAAGGAGTTCACGTTGGCCTTGCGGACCGGGTCGGAGGAGGCCTTCCACTTCGGGTTGCGCACGAAGGTCCCGCCGGTGCCGGGGGTCCAGGCCTTCTCCAGCTTGTACGGGCCGGAGGATCGTGCCGCGTGCAACCCGTCCGCACGGCGATCCGAGGCCTTGGCCACGGGCGCGAACTCGGGCCGCGAGACCATCTCGTCGAAGTCGCCCACCGGCTCGGAGAGGACGTAGGTGATCGTGTTGCCCTGGCACGAGACGGCCTCGTTGAAGGCCTTCTCCGACGGGCCGCCCTTCTTGGTGCGGAACGGACCCTTGTAGCTGCTGGAGCCGTCCTTGTTCTTGGGGATGTCCAGGTAGGCCAGGGCGTACCCCGACCCGCCGCCGAGGTCCGGGTCGAAGCCGCGCGCCACGCCGTGGACCAGATCCGCGCAGGTCAGCGCACTGCCGTCCTGCCAGGTCAGGCCCTTGCGCAGCGTGAAGCGCCACCGCCGACCGCCGTTGGAGGAGGTGCCCGTGTCGGTGGCGAGGTCACCGACCAGAGCGACCTGTTTGGCCACCTCACTCGACCCCGGGTGGGTCGTCAGGGTGCGCATCCACAGCCGGGAGGCGACCGCCGCGGCGTCGGGGTTGGACAGCCGTTGCGGGTCCCACGCGGCGATCGTGCCCTGGCTGAGCACGGTGACGTCCTGACTCGGAGCACCGAGCTCCGCCGGCCCGCCGCCGCCCTCATCACAGGCGGCGACGGCCACCGCCAGCACCGCGGTCATCGCCATCGCCACGGGAAGTCGCCGCTTCATGGCGTTCATCCTCCTCAGGAATTGCGCGCCCGGGAAGCCGCACGCGCCCGCAGGCTCTGATCGAGCTCGACCTTGCGGATCCGGACCGCGCCCGGAGTCACCTCGACGCACTCGTCCTCACGGCAGAACTCCAGGCACTGCTCGAGGCTGAGCTTCTTCGCCGGCACGATCTTCTCGAAGTTGTCGGACGACGACGCGCGCACGTTCGTCAGCTTCTTCTCCTTGGTGATGTTGACGTCCATGTCGTCGGCGCGCGAGTTCTCGCCGACGATCATGCCCTCGTACACCTCGGTGGTCGGCTCGACGAACAGCGTGCCACGCTCCTGCAGGTTGACCATGGCGTACGCCGTGGCCGCCCCGGAACGGTCGGCGACCAGCGAGCCGGAGACGCGTGTGGTGATCGTGCCGAACCACGGCTCGTAACCCTCGAAGACGTGGTGGGCGATGCCGGTGCCGCGGGTCTCGGTGAGGAACTCGGTGCGGAACCCGATCAGACCGCGCGAGGGCACGGTGAACTCCATGCGCACCCAGCCGGTGCCGTGGTTGGTCATCTCGGACATCCGACCCTTGCGGGCGGCGAGCAGCTGGGTGATCGCGCCCAGGTACTCCTCGGGCGTGTCGACGGTCAGGTGCTCGACCGGCTCGTGCTTCTTGCCGTCGATCTCACGGGTGACCACCTGCGGCTTGCCGACGGTCAACTCGAAGCCCTCGCGGCGCATCTGCTCGACGAGGATGGCCAGCGCGAGCTCGCCTCGTCCCTGGACCTCCCACGCGTCCGGACGCTCGGTGGGCAGCACGCGCAGCGAGACGTTGCCGATGAGCTCGCGCTCGAGACGGTCCTTGACCAAGCGCGCGGTGACCTTCGTCCCGCGCTCCTTGCCGGCCATCGGGGAGGTGTTCGTGCCGATGACCATCGAGATGGCCGGCTCGTCGATCTCGATGAGCGGCAGCGGCTGCGGGTCGTCGGGGTCGGCGAGGGTGTCACCGATCATGATCTCCGGGATGCCGGCGATGGCGATGATGTCGCCTGGCAGCGCACGCTCGGCCGGCTTGCGCTCGAGACCCTCGGTCATAAGGAGCTCGGTGATCTTGACCCGCTCGACGGAGCCGTCGTGCTTGCACCATGCGACCTGCTGGCCCTTGCGGATCTCACCGTTGTAGACGCGCAGCAGGGCCAGTCGACCGAGGAAGTTACTCGCGTCGAGGTTGGTGACGTGCGCCTGCAGCTTGCCACCCTCCTCGAACGTCGGCGCCGGGATCGCCTCGAGGATCGTGCGGAACAGCGGCTCGAGCGACTTCTCGTCGGGCAGCGTGCCGTTCTCCGGGCGGTTGAGCGACGCGGCGCCGTTGCGGCCGGAGGCGTAGACGATCGGGAAGTCGATCTGGTCCTCGTCGGCGCCGAGGTCGAGGAAGAGCTCCTCGGCCTCCTCGACGACCTCGGCGATGCGGGCGTCGGGGCGGTCGACCTTGTTGATGCACAGCACGACCGGCTTGCGGGCCTCGAGGGCCTTGCGCAGCACGAAGCGGGTCTGGGGCAGCGGGCCCTCGGAGGCGTCGACGAGCAGGACGACCCCGTCGACCATCGACAGTCCGCGCTCGACCTCGCCACCGAAGTCGGCGTGACCGGGGGTGTCGATGATGTTGATCGTCACGAAGTCGTCGTCGGTGTCGTCGAGCAGGCCGAGTTCGGTCGCCGACGGACCGGAGTAGTGCACCGCGGTGTTCTTCGCGAGGATGGTGATGCCCTTCTCGCGCTCCAGGTCGCCCGAGTCCATGACCCGCTCGCCGGTCGTTTCGACGGTGTCACGCTCGCCGAAGACGCCGGACTGCCAGAGCATCTGGTCGACGAGGGTGGTCTTGCCGTGGTCGACGTGGGCCACGATGGCGACGTTGCGAACGTCCTTGCGCTGGAGTTGGGGCATTGCCGCATTCTCGCAGCATCCGGGCCGTCGCCGAAAATCGAGAGTCGGCGACGGCCGGAATGGACGTCGATCAGACGATGGCGAGGTTCGTGGACTCCGCGTAGTGACACGCGACCGAGTGCCCGGCCTGCGTCTCGCGCGGCAGCGGCACCTCCTCGACACAGCGCTTCTTCTCGGTGTCGGTCAGGGTGCGGTACTTCGGACAGCGGGTGTGGAACACGCAGCCGCTGGGCGGGTTGATCGGCGAGGGCAGGTCGCCGGTCAGCAGAATGCGGTCGCGCTTGTTCTCCTTGCGCGGGTCCGGCAACGGCACGGCCGAGAGCAGCGCCTGGGTGTACGGGTGCTGCGGGTCGGCGTAGAGCGTGTCGCGGTCGGTGAGTTCGACGATCTTGCCGAGGTACATCACGGCCACGCGGTCGGAGATGTGCCGCACGACGGAGAGGTCGTGGGCGATGAAGATGTAGGTGATGCCGAACTCGTTCTGGATGTCCTCGAGCAGGTTGACCACCTGCGCCTGGATCGACACGTCCAGCGCGGACACCGGCTCATCGCAGACGATGATGTCGGGCTGCAACGCGACGGCCCGGGCGATGCCGATGCGCTGACGCTGACCGCCGGAGAACTCGTGCGGGTAGCGGTTGTAGTGCTCGGGGTTGAGGCCGACGCGCTCCATGAGTTCCTGGACCCGCTTCTTCACGCCACCCTCGGGCGTGATGCCCTGGATCGCGAACGGCGCTCCGACGATCGACCCGACCGTCTGGCGCGGGTTGAGCGAGCCGTAGGGGTCTTGGAAGACCATCTGCATCTCGGTGCGCAACCGGCGCAGCTCGCGGCCCTTCGCGCCGGTGACGTCCTTGCCCTTGAACTCGATCGTGCCGGCCGTCGGCTCGAGCAACTGGAGCACGGTGCGGCCCATCGTCGACTTGCCACAGCCGGATTCGCCGACCACGCCGAGCGTCTCACCGGGGTAGAGCTCGAACGAGACTCCGTCGACGGCCTGCACCGGGGAATCGGGCCGGCGGATGACCCCCGAGGTCTTGCGGGGAAAGTACTTCTTGAGGTCCTTCACGCGCAGGATCGGCTCCTGGCCGTCGCGCTGGGCCTTCACGGGCGTGGTGCTCACAGGCTCGGCTTCACCTTCTGCTCGAAGATCACGTGGCGCTCCCCCTCCGGGATCGCGCAACGCACGGGGTGCGGCAGTTCCGGGTTGAAGACCGGCACCTGCGAGACGCAGTGGTACTTGGCCTCATCCATGAACGGGCACCGCGGGTGGAAGGCGCAGCCGCTGGGCGGGTTGATCAACGACGGCGGGTTGCCGGCGATCGGGCGGAGCCGCTCGAGCCTGGCCCGGTCCATGCGCGGCATCGACGACAGCAGACCCCACGTGTACGGGTGGCCCGGGGTGTAGAAGACCTCGTCGGCCGAACCGCGCTCCACCGCCTTGCCGCCGTACATGACGAGGATCTCGTGGGCCATCTCGGCGACCACGCCCAGATCGTGGGTGATGATGATGATCGAGGAGCCGAACTCCTCCTGCAGCCCGACGAGGAGCTCGAGGATCTGCGCCTGGACGGTCACGTCCAGGGCGGTGGTCGGCTCGTCGGCGATGATCAGGCGCGGGTCGTTGATCAGCGCCATGGCGATCATCGCGCGTTGACGCATACCGCCGGAGAACTCGTGCGGGTACTGGTCGATCCGCTTGTCCGGGTTGGGGATGCCGACGCGGTCGAGCATCTCGATGGTGCGCGTGCGGGCCGCGGACTTCGAGACGTTGTGGTGGACCCGATAGGCCTCCATGATCTGGTTGCCGACGGTGTAATACGGGTGCAGCGCCGACAGCGGGTCCTGGAAGACCATGGCGATGTCACGGCCACGCATGCGGCGCAACTGCTCGTCGCCGATCTGCAGCAGGTCGGTGCTGTCGAAGAAGATGTTGCCGCTGACCTGGGCGCGACTGCCGCGGTGCAGACCCATGATGGCCTGGCTCGAGACCGACTTGCCCGATCCGGACTCCCCCACGATGCCGAGGGTGCGACCGGCCGGGACGGTGTACGACAGCCCGTCGACGGCCTTGACCAGGCCGTCCTCGGTCGGGAAGTGGACCTTGAGTCCCTCGACGCGAAGCAGGGCGGATTCGTCACGCGGCGCATCGAGCGCGACCGTGGACGACGGAGCGTGGTGTGCGCGGCCGATCATGCGAGCTTCACCCTCGGGTCGATGACGGCGTAGAGCACGTCGACAATGATGTTCGCCAGGATGACGATGGTGGACAGGGTCAGCACGATGCCGACGGTGACCGGCAGGTCCCACGTCGTGGCGGCATCGACGGCCAACTTGCCCAGCCCCTGATAGTTGAAGACCGTCTCGGTGATGATCGCGCCGCCGAGCAGACCGGCGAAATCGAGCGCGGCCAGCGTGATGAGCGGCGTCAGGGCCGAGCGCATCGTGTGCTTCCACAGGATGGTGCGCTTGTCCAGGCCCTTGGCCTTCGCGGTACGCAGGTAGTCCTCACTCGCGGCCTCGATGACGTACGAGCGGGTCAGGCGGATGTAGCCGGCGATGTAGAAGAGCGCCAGCGTCAATCCGGGTAGGAAGAGCCCCATGGCCCAGGCCACCGGATCCTCGGTGAACGCGGTGTAGACCGGTTGCGGCGTCAATTCCCACTTGATGGCCACGAACTTGTAGAGGAACAGGCCGATGAAGAAGGTCGGGAAGGCGTAGAAGATCAGGGCCGTCCCGACGATGAGTTTGTCCGGCCATCTGCCCTTGTACAGCGCGGCGACTATACCGCCGCCGACCCCGAAGGCGATCCACATGATGAACGCCGCCACCGCGAGGGAGGCCGAGATCGGCGCCCGTTCGGCGAGCATCGAGGTGACCGTACTGTTCTCCTTCGGCGAATACCCCAGGCACGGAGCGTCGCAGCGCGCGATGGTCTCGGGCGCGGACTTGCGCAGGGCCGGGTCGTCCGGGAAGTCACGGCCGACGAAGACGCCCTTGACGAACTTGGCGTACTGCACCGGGACGGGGTCGTCGTAGCCGAGCATGGCTCGGTTGCGCTCCAGGACTCCCGGGACACCACAGGCCTTGCCACAGGTGTAGCGAACCGGGTCGACCGCCCCGTTGAAGAACATCAGGAAGGTCGCGAAGCTCATGACGATGAGCATGACCAGCCCGGAGAACAGGCGGCGGATGACGTACGCGTACATGTGATCAAGCCTTGCGGCTGGGGCCTCTCGTCGGTGGACTTCGGTGCTGGTGCGGGGAGCGGTGTGGTGGCCGCTCCCCGCACCGGGGTGACTCTAGGTGAGTCGGGTGGAGCTCAACTCATCACTTGACGCCAACGGTGCCCAGGTCCGCGAACATGCTGGTCGCCTCGGTCTGCTCGTACCCGGTGACGTTCTTGCCCCGGATGAAGTAGAACCGCTGGATGTAGTTGGGGATGTACCCGTAGTCCTCGGAGATCGTCTTGTCGATCGCCGAGTACGCCTCGCCGGCCTTGATCGGGTCGGTGATGAGGGCGGCCTTGTCGATCGCCTGGTCCACGGCCTTGTTCTTGTACTGGCCGTAGTTGTTGCCCACCTGGCTGGCGGACAGCTGACGGCTGTCGAACAGGAGCGGGATGACCGTGGCGGCCGACGGGTAGTCCGAACCCCAACCGCCCTGGAAGACGTCGGAGTCGTTGTTCGGCTTGTTGACGATGTCGTAGTACGTCTCGGTCAGCGGGTCGAGCGAGGTCTTGAACCCGGCCTTGTCCCAGCCCTCCTTGATGACACCCATCGCCTTGTCGAGCGTCGGGTCGCCACCCTGGTAGGTGAGCTTGATCGGGTACGGCATCTTGACACCGGCGTCGGTGAGGATCTTCTTCGCGGCGGCCGGGTCACCAGCGGCCGGGATCTTCGAGAAGATCGGGTTCTCCTGGAAACCGGGCAGCGACGGGTTGATGATCGACGTCGCGGCCACGGCGGCCTTGTCACCACCGAGGGCGCCGACCCAGCCCTCGTTGTCGGTCGCCGTCGCGAGCGCCTTGCGGACGTTGACGTCCTTGACGCGGCTCATGTTCGGCACGAGGTAGAAGACGTACGGCGAGTCGACGAGCGTGGTCTGGTCCTTGAGGGGCTCGACCTTCGAGTACGACGGCGGGCGCACGACACGGTCGGTGATGGCGTTGGCGTCGTTGCCGGCACCGGCGACGATGCGGTCGGTGATGATCGACTCGTCGACGCCCTCCTCGAAGGTGATGGTGTCGGGGTTGGCCTGGCGGGTGCCCTCATCGGTCTTGGGGTCGTACTGGTCGTTGCGAACGAACTTGCCGCCCTTGCCCTTGGTCCACGTGCCGTCCAACTTGTACGGGCCGTTGGAGAAGATGACGAAGTTGTTCTTCGCGCCCTTGTCCTGGTCCTCGCGGTACGGGTCGAACACGCGCAGGCCGGCCACCGCGAGCGGGAAGTCACCCCACGGCTTGTTGAACTTGTACGTGATCTCGTTGCCCTTGCAGGTCACGGCCTTGTCGAAGAGCGCCTGGCCCTTCTTGCTGTACGGACCCTTGTAGGCCGGCGAGCCGTCCTTGTCCTTGGGGATGTCGAGGTACTGCGTCGGGTACTGGAAGGGGCCGCCGTCGAGCACGTCATACGCGAAGGCACGCGACACGCCGTACTTGAAGTCCTCGCAGACGACGTCCTTGCCGTCCTGCCACTTCACACCCTCCTTGAGCGTGACGGTCCAGGTCTTGCCGTCGCTGGAGGTGGGGACCTCGGTCGCGATGTCCGGGATCGGGGTCTGCGCCTTGGTCGCGTCCTTCTCGCCGGCCGGGAACTGGAACAGGCTCCGGTACACGGTGCGTCCGGTGGTGAAGATGTCACGACCGATGTACATGCGCTGCGGGTCCAGGTGCTCGGCGGGGCGCTTGGTCAGGTACAGCAGGTCGCCACCGGCGGTGGCGGCGCCGCCAGTTGCGCCAGTGTCGCCGTTGTTGTTGCCGGTGGTGCCTCCACCACATGCCGACAGGCCGAGAACGGCAACGGCGGAGAGCGCGATGACGCTCGAGGCCTTGGTGCGGTTCATTGGGGTGCTCCCTTGTTGTTGTTCCTGCTCCGCACCAGCGCGGAGCCTTCCCCGGACGACGGTCGCCGACCGGGAGTTCGAGGTGGACCGGCCGAGCCTCATCGGTCGGCCTTGGGGTCCAAGGCATCGCGCAGACCGTCACCGAGGAGGTTGAGGCTCAGGACGAGGATCGCGATGAAGAGGGCCGGGAAGAAGAAGAAGATGAAGTCCGACTCGGCGTACTGGATGGAGTCGCGCAGCACGTTTCCCAACGTCGGGGTCGGTGGCTTGATGCCGACGCCCAGATAGCTCAGGGCCGCCTCGGCGGAGATGAACTGCGGCATGAGCAGCGTCGAGTAGATGAGGATCGGGGCCCACAGGTTGGGCAAGAGCTCCTTGGCGTAGATGCGCCGGTTGTTGGCCCCCAGGCTGCGGGCGGCCTCGATGAACTCACGTTCGCGAATGGACAGCACTTGGCTGCGGATGACGCGGGCGAAGATCGGCCACCCGAACAGACCCAGGACGCCGACGACGTACATTCCGTTGGCGATGTCGCCCTCGGGCACGCCGAACCGGTCGGTGAGCAGTCGCACGACGATCGGCGACAGGGCGATGAGCATCAGCGTCTGGGGGAAGGTCAGGGTCAGGTCGATGAGTCGGGAGAGCCAGAAGTCGAGCCAGCCGCGCGAGTATCCGGCCACGACCCCGACGAACGTGCCCAGACCGATGGCCAGCAGGGTCGCCGAGACCGCGATGCCCAGCGAGTAGGTGACGCCGAGCACGAGTCGCGAGAGCACGTCCTGGCCCGTTCCGGGAACGACGCCCAACGGGTGTGCCCACGAGACGCCCCCGAACCGGCCCAGTGGCAGACCACCGCCGGTGACGTCGATCAGCTCACGGTTGCCGGAGAACGGGTCGAGCACGCCCAGGCGGCTGAGGATCGGCGCCGTGATGCCCATGATGAGACCGAAGAGGACGACGACGAGGATGAACATCGTGGTCTTGTCCCGGCGCA
Source organism: Kribbia dieselivorans NBRC 106261 (assembly GCF_001552435.1). Classification (GTDB taxonomy): domain Bacteria; phylum Actinomycetota; class Actinomycetes; order Actinomycetales; family Dermatophilaceae; genus Kribbia; species Kribbia dieselivorans. The sequence continues at coordinate 1,137 of NZ_BCRE01000080.1, read as the reverse complement.
GCCGCATCCGGACGAGCTGCCAAGGGGTGCGGCCCTCGATCTTGGTGGCACCGACTTCTTCGGCGGCCGTGGCGACGACATCCGTTGAGAGGTCTTCGGCCGGCGGTTGGATCGACATGCGGTGGCGTACTCCTCCCTCGCGATGAGGGACTCAAGCCTCGGTCGGGTAGGCCGGCGTTGGCAGGTTTGCGGTCATGCGGACTGTTGCAAGAACTTTTCTCGTCCGTGAAAGGTAACCCACAGAACGGTCGAATGCAGGCACCTTGGAGAGCGGATACCAAATTGATACCCCTGAGTAGCGTCGTCACGGACAACGGTGCAGGTGAGCCTGCCCTTCGTGGCGAACCGTGTCCATGGATGCCAAGGTGGGCGCATGGCTGACGACTCCACCCCCTCGGATTCCGCCGAGCAGCGCGCCCGTGCGCACGAGCCGCACGATCCCGGGGTGGCCGGGCGCCTGAACGCGCTGCGCGCCGCGGTCCTGGGTGCCAACGACGGCATCGTCTCGACCGCCGGCATCGTCATCGGCGTGGCGGCCGCCGGGGCCGCGCGCGGCGAGATCTTCACCGCCGGTCTGGCCGGTCTGACGGCCGGAGCCATGAGCATGGCCGTCGGCGAGTACGTCTCGGTGTCGACCCAGCGCGACACGGAGAAGGCGCTGCTCGACAAGGAGCGCACCGAGTTGGCCACGATGCCGGTCGAGGAGATGGCCGAACTGGCCGGCCTGTACGAGAAGAAGGGCCTCAGCCGCGAGCTGGCGCGCGAGGTCGCCGAGCAGCTGCACGCGCACGACGCGCTGGCCGCGCACGCCGAGGTGGAGCTCAACATCGACCCCGACGAACTGACCAATCCGTGGCAGGCCGCCTTCGCCTCGATGGTGGCGTTCACCGCAGGAGCCCTGATCCCCCTGCTGGCCATCCTGTTGGCCCCTGAGGGCACCCGCACCGTCGTCACGGTCGCCGCGGTCATCATCGCGCTGCTGTTGACCGGATGGGTGAGCGCGAAGCTGGGTGACGCGCCGCGCCTGCGGGCGATGCTCCGGGTCGCCGGCGGTGGCGCCCTGGCCATGGCCGTGACCTACCTCATCGGTCTGCTCTTCGGCACCGCCGTCGCGTAGGGGCCACGACCCACCCACGC
>NZ_BCRE01000079.1 GCF_001552435.1 Kribbia dieselivorans NBRC 106261 | reverse complement strand
CAGGAGTCCTGAGGCGGCCCGAAACCATCACTCGGCGTGGGGGGTGGACGTCAGATGCGGGTCGAGCGCGTGGACTTCGCGCCCCAGACGGTCGAGGTCGGGGAGACGTACACCTGGTAGTAGTACGAGCGCGACGCGGAGGCGCGCAGCGTCAGGGTGCCCTTGGAGTTGGTGCGGCCCGAGGTGACGAGCTTCCAGGACTGTCCCGTGGAGGCGCGACGGTACAGCTTGATCGTGGCGCCGGAGTGGGCCCGGAACGCGTGGCTGGCCGAGGAGTAGCGCTTGATGGTCGTGGTCACGCGCAGCGAACTGCCGACACGGCGATAGCTGATCGGGCCCTTGATGCCAAACTTCTTGACCATGGAGACGGTGTTCTGGCCGACCTTGGCGCCCGTACGGGCATTCACGGCGCCGTCCGGGCGCACCTTGTACGTGCCCGAAGGGTAGTAGTCCTTGATCTTGACCTTCGAGACAGTGCCGTAGCGCGCATCGATCGTCAGGGTGCCGCGGCGCTTGCCCTTCGGGTCGAACACGCCCCACTTGGCTACGGAGGACTTGCACGCCTCGCTCCCGTCGGTGATGACGAGGTACTCGGTGGGTTGGTCGACCCAGATCTCCTTGTTGACCTTGATTGAGCAGGTCGGCGCGGCCTGGGCCGGGGTCGCGAGGGCGAACGGGGTGATGAGGAGAGCGGTGGTGGCCCCGATGGCCAGGGTCTTGCGCATGATGGGTTTCCCCCTGTGTGGCGAGCGATGTGGGCACCGGGCCCATGGACAGTGGCCACGCTAGGTCGAGCCGGAGCCCTCGCCAAGGGGGAGCGCTCCCCTACTCGCGCCGCGCCGCAAACACCCCGGCCAGGTCCTCGGCCAGGCCAATGGTGGGCAGGTCCTCCACCCACACCCGCTCGCGTGCGGCGTTCGTCAGCGGCACCCGCCAGTTCGGGTACTCGTTCGACGTCCCCGGCTGGTTGACGGCGCGACGATCCCCGACCAGGTCGGGCAACGCGACTCCGAGAAGCCGTGAGGAGGTCTGGGCCAGCCATCGATGCAACCCCACGACCATCTCGTCGACGCTCGGGGACTCGCCGACCAGACCGCGCTCCCGCAGGGCCTGCTCGACCTTGTCCAGCGACGCCCTCTCGGCGGCTCGCTCCTCCTCCACCGACCGCGTGAGCAGCCCGAGCCGCTCGCGGATGGCGACGTGCTCGAGCTCGAGGTACCCCGCCGTCGGGGGAAGGTCGTGGGTGTAGACCGACGAGAGGCACAGCTCGCGGTACCGCTCGGGCGGCAAGGGAGCGCCGTCGGCCCACTCGAACCACGTGATCGACGTACCGAGCACGCCCCGCTCGGTCAGGACGTCACGCATCCACGGCTCGACGGTCCCGAGATCCTCACCGACGACCACGGCGCCGGCCCGGTGCGCCTCCAGCAGCAGGATGCCCATGAAGGCCTCGTGGTCGTAGCGCACATAGGTGCCCTCGGTCGCGTTCAGCCCGGACGGCACCCACCAGAGCCGGAACAGCCCGATGATGTGATCGACGCGGATACCTCCCGAATCGGTCAGGACGGTGCGGAGCATGTCGCGATACGGGGCGTATCCCACCTCGGCCAGGCGATCGGGTCGCCACGGTGGTTGCGCCCACTTCTGCCCGAGTTGGTTGAACTGGTCCGGTGGGGCACCGACCTCGACACCGGCGGCCAGCACGTCGGCCAGCGCCCACGCGTCGGCACCCTGCGGGTGCACTCCGACCGCGAGGTCGTGGACGATGCCCAGACCCATGCCCGCCTCGAGCGCGCGCCGCTGGAGGTCATGGAGTTGCAGGTCGGTGCACCACTGCAACCAAGCGTGGAACTGCACCTCGTCGGCGTGGTCCACCTGGAACTGCGCGACCGCCGCCGACGTCGGATCCTGCAGCTCGGCCGGCCACTGCGACCAGGGCAGCCCATGCTCGACGGCCAGCGCGCACCACGTCGCGAAGTGCGTCAGCCCGTCGCCCTCGCGGGCCAGATAGTCGGTGAATGCCACGGGCGGAGTCTCGATGACGTGCTCGAAGACGATCCGCAGGGCTTCGCTCTTGAGCGCCCACACCGTGTCGCGGTCGATGAAGTCCTGGGTCAGCAGGGCCCGGCCCTGGGCGGCCAGGTCGTCGATGAGGCGGGCCGCGGCCGGGGGCACGTCGGCGTGGCCGGGGACATCGGCCACCCGCAGATAGATGGGATTGACGAACCGCCGGGTCGTCGGCAGGTACGGCGAGGGCTCCATCGGGGCGATCGGCTCGGCGGCATGCAGCGGGTTGACGAGCACGAACTCACCACCACGCGCCGCAGCGAAGTCGACGAGGTGGGTGAGGTCACCCAGGTCACCGAAGCCCCACGAGTTGCGGGTCTGGGCCTGGTAGACCTGTGCCTGCAGGCCCCACACCTGCTCGCGGTCCACCGCGGCGGGCAGCGTCAGTCGCTGTGGGGTGACGATCAGGGTGGCGGTCGCCGCGACCGTCGTCGGCTCCGCCCCGGACTCGCCGGTCACCACGACGAGCCGATGCCAGCCCAGCGGCAGATCCCCGGGCAGTTCGAAGGTGGCCTCGCCGATCAGCGCTCCGTCGATCTCGCGGGGGTCGACCCACCAGTCGACCTGGGTGGCCGGTCGCACCGTGCCGTCCTCGAGTTCGATGGTCAGACGTACCGGAGCTCCGTGGCGCACGTGCACCGGAACCCACGGCGTCCATCCCACGCGCGCGACGACGGTCGGCGGCACCGTCCGTCGCCAGCCGGCCAGATCGGCGTCGGCCAGGGCGGTCTCGACGTCGGCATCGGACTCGACCGGCACCCCCATCGCCGTCAGGACGGCCCGGATGGTCTCGGCACTGACCTGCAGGTGATTGCCCTGCCAATCCCAGAAATCCGTGGCGACACCGTGGTGGGCCGCCAGGTCGGCGAGCGGTGGTGGCAGGGCGACGTCGGACGGCACGTGAGGTCCCTTCGGGAGAGGACGCTGGGCGATGGCACCGACGGAGATCCGCCCCGGCACCACCGCCGAGTCTAGGGATGCCGTCAGTGCTTCCGGACCACCGCCACGGGGCAGGTCGCGGTCTGCAGCACCCGGTGGCCCACGGAGCCCAGCAGGGCGCCGCGGAATCCGCCGCGACCACGGCTGCCGATGACAAGCAGGGCAGCGCCGTCACCGAGCTCGGTGAGCAGGTTCGCGGGCTGGCCGGGGCGCACGGTGATCGTCACCGGCACGTCGGGGTTCTGCTCCCGATGGGTCGCGATGAACGCCTCGACCTTGGCGCGGTACTTCCCCTCCACCGCGTCCCAGCCACTCGACCCGGGGGTCGTCACGACGACGCCGTCGACGACCTCGACACCCCAGGAGGTGGCGACCTGCACCGTGGCGCCGCGCAGGGCCGCCTCGGCGAAGGCGAGGTCGAGGGCGACGGAGCTGTGCTCGCTGCCGTCGACGCCGACGACGACCTCGTTGCGGGTGGGCGTCGGCGGGGTGTCGTGGGCGATGAGCACGGCCGGGCAGGGGGCGTGCATGGCGACGTTGAGTGAGGTCGTTCCCAGGAGGATCTTCTGCAGCGTGGTCTTGCGACCGCCCCCGGTGACCAGGAGCGCGGCCGACTGCGCAGCCTCGAGCAGCGCCGCGGTCGGCGACCCGTGGAGTACCCCCCGTTCGATGACGACGGAGTCCTCGGCGGCGCGCGCCGTGTCCTCCGCCTTGTCCAGAGCGAGCATGGCGTCGGCCTCGAGGGCCTCGAGGACGGCCGGGCCGGCGGCGACGATGTCGCCGGAGGGCATGGCCGTGAGGGCAGCGTCGACGACGGTGACCACGCGCAGCGGTACGGAGCGCAGCGCGGCCTCGTGCGCGGCCCATGTCACCACGGGGTGATCCTTCTCGGTACCGTCGACTCCGACGAGCACGGCGTCGTGGCCCGGCTCGGAGGCGGCCGGGGTGGGCGTGGGCTGGTTGTCGGTGGCCATGTCTCCATTGTCTCACTGGACCCCGCCGTAGCATCGTCGGGTGACCCGCTTCCTGCTGCTCTCCACGCGAGCCGACGATGCCGCGGCGGTGGCCGAACGCCAGTCCTTCCTCCGGCACGGCGGTCTCGCCGAGGACGCGCTGGTCCAGGTGCGCGTCGAGCAGGCGCCGCTGCCGCCGATCGACCCTCGCGAATGGGACGGCATCCTGCTCGGTGGCAGCCCGTACAACTCGACCGACCTCGTCAAGACGCAGGTACAGCAGCGGGTCGAGGGTGATCTCGTGTCGCTGGTGCGTCGCGTGCTCGACGCGGGCACGCCCTTCTTCGGCGCCTGCTACGGCATCGGTGTGGTCGGCCTGGCCACCGACGCGGTCGTCGACACGACGTACGCCGAGCCGCCCGGCGCGGTCGCGGTCCAGCTCACCGACGCCGGTCGGGACGACCCCCTGCTCGCGGGGGTGCCCGATCTCTTCCACGGCATCGTCGGCCACAAGGAGGCGTGCTCGACGCTGCCGACCGGTGGGGTGTTGCTTGGTCGCGGAGCGTCGTGCCCGGTCCAGCTCTACCGCCTCGGCGAACGCGTGTGGGTGACGCAGTTCCACCCCGACCTCGATCAGGCCGACTTCGCCACCCGCCTACGGCACTACAAGCACGCCGGCTACTGCGCACCCGATGAGGCCGAGGACCTCATCGCCGCGGCCGCGCATCACGACCTGTCCCACAGCCACCGGCTGCTGGCCAACTTCGTCACCCTGCACGCCGGTTCGCGGACGCGCTGAGCGGCTCAGTCCACGAGCCGAGCCGCGCCCTTGTCGGCGGACTGGGCGAAACGGGCGAAGATCTTCAACGCCGCGCTGACCTGGCGCTCCCGGTTCTTCGGCTTCCAACCACGCGCCTCCTGCTCAGCCCGACGACGCTCCAGTTCGGCGTCGTCGACGGCCAGGTGGACACGACGCTCCGGGATGGAGAACTCGATGATGTCGCCGTCCTGGACCAGGCCGATGGCCCCGCCCGAGGCCGCCTCGGGCGAGACGTGCCCGACCGACAGGCCCGACGATCCTCCGGAGAACCGGCCATCGGTGATGAGCGCGCACTTCGGGCCCAGGCCGACACCCTTGAGGTACGAGGTCGGGTAGAGCATCTCCTGCATGCCCGGGCCGCCCTTGGGACCCTCGTAGCGCACGACGACGACGTCGCCCTCGACGACCTTGCCGCCGAGGATCATCTCGACCGCCTCGTCCTGCGACTCGGCGACCTTGGCCGGGCCGGAGAAGGTCCACTGGTGCTCGGGGACGCCGGCGGTCTTGACGATGCAGCCGTCCGGGGCGAGGTTGCCCTTGAGCACGGCCAGGCCACCGTCGGCGGTGTAGGCGTGCTCGACGGAGCGGATGCATCCGCCCTGCGCGTCGGTGTCGAGCGAGACCCACCGGTTGTTCGTCGAGAACGCCTCGGTCGTGCGCACGCCGCCGGGCGCCGCGTGGAACAACTCGATGGCCGAGTCGGTGGCCTTGCCGCCACGGATGTCCCAGGCGTCGAGCCAGGTGCGCAGATCCGGGGAGTGGACGGCGTGGACGTCGGCGTCGAGACGGCCGGCCCGGTCGAGTTCACCGAGGATCGCGGCGATACCACCGGCGCGGTGCACGTCCTCCATGTAGTACTGGCTCGTGTTCGGCGCGACCTTGCACACGCACGGCGTGACCCGCGAGATCTGGTCGATGTCGTCCTGGTCGAAGTCGACGCCGGCCTCCTGGGCCGCGGCGAGCAGGTGGAGCACGGTGTTCGTCGAGCCGCCCATGGCGACGTCGACCCGCATCGCGTTGGCAAAGGCCGGCTTCGTGGCGATCGAGAGCGGGAGCACGGACTCGTCATCCTGCTCGTACCAGCGCTTGGCCAGGTCGACGACGAGGCGTCCGGCGTTGAGGAAGAGCTCCTTGCGGGCCGCGGCAGTGGCCAGCGTCGAGCCGTTGCCCGGCAGCGCCAGGCCGATGACCTCGAGGAGGCAGTTCATCGAGTTGGCGGTGAACATGCCCGAGCAGGAGCCGCACGTCGGGCAGGCGTTCTGCTCGATCATCGTGATCTCCTCGTCGGAGACCGTGTGGTCGACGGACTTGATCATCGCGTCGATGAGGTCGAGACGCTCGGTCTCGTCCGGCGCTCCGGCAATGACGTCCTCACCGATGACGACCTTGCCGGCCTCCATCGGACCACCCGAGACGAAGACCGTCGGGATGTTCAGCCGCAGCGCCGCGAGCAGCATGCCGGGGGTGATCTTGTCGCAATTGGAGATGCACACGAGAGCGTCGGCCTTGTGCGCGTTGACCATGTACTCGACCGAGTCGGCGATGATCTCGCGGCTGGGCAGCGAGTAGAGCATGCCGTCGTGACCCATGGCAATGCCGTCGTCGACGGCGATGGTGTTGAACTCGCGGCCCACGCCACCGGCCTCCGCGACGGCGCCGGCGACGAGCTGACCCATGTCCTTGAGGTGGACATGGCCGGGGACGAACTGCGTGAACGAGTTGGCGATCGCGACGATCGGCTTGCCGAAGTCGGACTCGGTCATGCCGGTGGCGCGCCACAGGGCGCGGGCGCCGGCCATGTGCCGACCGTGGGTGGTGGTCCGGGAACGCAGTTCAGGCATGAGGCCCACCTTAGGTCGGCCCGCCGACATGCGACAGGCCCGGTCCACGCCTCGACCCGGTCGGGCCGTGGCGGAGCGTCGTGCGCCCGAGGCCCTAGACCACCGAACCCGAGCCGAACCGCAGGCGGCGCAGCAGGGAACTCTTCTTGTTCTGGTGCTCCTCCATGCGGCTCAGGAGGTCGTCGAGGAAACGGACGGCGTCGACGATGTGCGGGCCCTTGTTGAGCATGACGCATTCGGCCCGCCCCGACATCGCCGCGTCGGTGACCTCGGCCCGCGAGGGACGCCCCTTCTTGGCCAGGGAGTCGAGCACCTGGGTGGCCCACACCACGGGCACGTGACCGGCCTCGCACAGCCACATGATCTCCTCCTGCACCTCCCCCATCCGGACGTAGCCGGCCTCGACCGCGAGGTCACCGCGGGCGATGAGCACGCCCACCGACGGGGAGTGCATGGCCTGGAGCAGGATCGCCGAGAGGTTGCGGAAGCCCTCGACCGTCTCGACCTTGAGGACGATCGGCATGTCGGGCCGGCCCAGGCGCGCCAGCTCCGCCTGCAGGTGGGCGACGTCGGCGGCCATGCGCACGAACGAGAGGTTCACGACATCGGCGTGCTCGACGACGAACGGCAGCACCTCGAGGTCGTCGTCGGTCAGCGCAGGCAGGTTCAGGGTCGTGTCGGGCAGGTTGATGCCCTTCTCGGCGCCGAGCCAGTCACCGCCGACGGAGCAGTCGGTGATGAGGACGTGCAGACCCTCGTCGTCGATCGATTCGATGACCCCGCCGATCCGGCCGTCGTCGAAGTAGATGCGCTCGCCGGCCCGCGCGTCGGTGAAGACCTTGGGCAGGGTGCACCCGATCCGCGGCGGGATGGCCTGCGCCGGCTGTGGGGTGGTGTCAGGAGTGACGATGAGGTGGTCCCCGACATGCAGCCGCACTCGTTGTCTCAGCGGCGGCAGCATGCCCACCTCCACGGTGTGACCCTGCCGGTCGAGCACGGTGCCCGGGGCGAAGTAGGTCGTGTCCGGCAGGTCGCAGAGCACGTCGTCCCCGTCGCGCCCGGTGACGACCATCTCGCGGTGGGCTCCGCGGGTGTCGGTCACGGAGATCGTGTCTCCCACCGCAGCGCCGTCGAGCCAGGCGGCGTCCGTGATCGGGAGGGTGCCCGGCGGGAGTCCGTCGGCGGACGGCGCCTGCGTCGCTGGGGTGAGGCGAACCGCAGCGGGAACGGTCGTCCGGCCGAACGCGTCGCGCTCGGGCTTGATCTTGACCACCTGCGGGCCGTCGGCGAGCGCTCCGGTACGCAGCTTCGGCCCGGCGAGATCCATCGCGACGATCGCGCGGCGCTTCTGCTCGGACTCGGCCGAGCGGATGTGGGCCACCATCTGCCCCCACTCCCCCGATCCGTCGTGGGCACAGTTGATGCGGAAGTTGCTCGTGCCGGCACCCATGAGGTCGCCGACGAGGTCGGGGTCGTCGGCCGCGGTGGAGGGCATCGTCACCATGATCCGCGTGGTGCGCTCGCCCACCCGTGGGCCGAACAGCGTCACGGTGTTCGCGTCGAGGATCTCGTCGCCACCGGCCACGCTCGGACCGGGCCCACCGTTGGCCGGCTCGGGTCGACCCAGCAGGGCGGCCACGGCGATCCGTACGCCGTCGATGGCCGCGAGCACGTGCGCCTCGGAGCGCCCCAGGGAGGACAGGCCGTGGTGGCGCAGCGCGGCCTGCAGGGAGCGCAGATCGTGGTCGCGAAACGCGCGGTACTGGATGAGGTTGATGGCGCTGGCCCGGTTGGATGGGTGAACGGCGTCGATATCGGCTCGTCGTCGCTCGGTCTGCGCGACGAGGTCGGCGCGCAGACTGTCGAGTTGCGCGGCGATGGCGGTCAGATCGAGTTCGACCTCGGCCTGCGGACTGGACACGGCGTGCGCACTGGTCACGCGTCTCATCCTAGTGACGGGCCCAGGGTCGCCGCGGCCGGGCGTCAATGAGGCCCGGCGTCTCGCACAGAACGCCGGGCCTCCTTGCGAGCCCATCGCCCCCCAGCGCGGTTCCCGCAAGTAGCACTTGTTGCGAACAAGTGGCACTTAGACCTTAACCCACGGCACGGCGGTCGGCGATAACGGTTCGGATACGTGTCATGGCCGTCACACGCCACTAGGCTTCGTGACATGGCGACCTTGGTGCTGACGGCGATCGGTGATGAGCGACCCGGCCTCGTGGCCGAACTCTCCGCGGTGGTGACGGCGCACGAGGGCAACTGGCTCGAGAGTCACATGGCCCGGCTGGCCGGCAAGTTCGCCGGGGTCGTGCTCGTCGACGTGCCGGATCTTCGTGTGCCCGCGTTGACCGAGGCCCTCACCGGGCTCGGTGCGACCGGCCTGACGGTGACCACGGCCATGTCCGAGGAGCCGGCCGAGGCCGAGGGCCACCTCGTGGCGGTCCACCTCGTCGGTCAGGACCGACCCGGCATCGTCCGCGAGATCACCGCCGCCCTGGCCGAGTTGGGCGCGACGATCGACGAGATCCTCACCTTCACCCAGCCGGCGCCGATGGGCGACGGAATGCTGTTCGAGGCCGACGCGGCGGTGCTGCTGCCGCCGGGCGTGGCGTGGACCGAGGCACAGACGAAACTCGAGTCGATTGCCGCCGAACTCATGGTCGACCTCGACATCGCTGACGACGACGGGATCGGCGCGGGCTGAGCGGAGGTCAGCCGAAGGGCCCGATCCATCGCGGCACCCGGGCACGGTACTGCGTGTACTCATCGCCGAACTTCGCCTGCAGGGCCGCCTCCTCGACGGGGATCTGCACGCGGTCGGTCAGCGCGACGAACCCGGCCGCGATGACCATGGACGGCCAGGACCGCCGCCCGATCGCGTTCGCCAGCAGGAGCCCCGCAAAGCCGAGATAGATCGGATTGCGGGAGACCGCGTTGGGCCCCTGCGTGACCAGGGCGGAGGCGCGATCGACGCGGACCGGGTCGGTCGTGGTGCCGGCCGTGCGGAATCGCCGCTCGACCGCCACCAACGTCACCAGCGACGGCACCGCGAGGGCCACCGCCAGCGCGGTCGTTCCCGGTCGCCGCTGGTGGTCACGCGACAGGGCCCACTGGGCGACCAACCCCACGGGAGCGGTGATCCCCGGCGGAATGCGCAGCAGGTTCATCACCCCAGCGTCCCAGCCGCGGGCCGGCGCCGCCACGGATCGGCGGGATTGGCCAGGATCACCGGTGCCCGGCTCGGCCTGCCACCGGCCCACTCACCCCGTGAGCCGCACCGAGTCGTCCCACAATTGCGCGGCCACCTGGGGGTCTCGCGCCAGGGCCGACGGTTCACCCCACGCCAACCGCCCCCGGCGCAGCGCCGCGTACGTCCCGGCACCGGCCGGGGTGGGGTCGGTGACGATGAGGGTCGCCAGTGCCCGCCCCGCCGCACGCCGGGTATTGAGTTCGGGCTTGAGGCGCCGCAACGGCGCTCCGATCGGGGTGCCCAGCACCGACCAGGCCACGCGCAGGGGCAGGGCCAGGTCACGCGCCAGGCCGGTGCCGAACACCTGCCCGGGGTCGAAGGCGATCGGCCGGATTCCCCGGGCCCGGACGTCCTCGGCTCCGGCGAGTGCGTTCACCGTCAGGACGGTGCACAGCTTGGAGGCGGTGTAGGCGTGCTGACCGGCCCGTCGTGGGTCCGGGTCACGGTCGGGATCGCGGTCCGGGTGGGCCAGGAGGTCGGCGTCGGCATGGCGCGGGGTGGCCAGTCCGGCTCCGACCTCGGGGTCGTGCGTGCCGCTGGTGGTGGCGATGATCCGCGCTCCGTCGGCCAAGGTCGGCAGCAGGAGCCGCAGCAGTAGGTGGTGGGCGAGGTGATTGACCGCGAAGGTGGTCTCGAACCCGTCGGCGCTGCGTCCGGTGTCGTCCGGGCGGATCAGCCCGGCGTTGAGGACGAGGGCGTCGATCGACGCTCCGTCAAGCCGGTCGACGACCTGCGCGGCGAAGGCGCGGACCGACTCGAGACTGCCGAGGTCAAGCGGAAGGCACCGCGGATCGGTCGCACTCCGCCCGCCCAGGACCACGCGCCGCATGGGCCGCTGCTGCGACAACTCCTCGACGGCGAGCGCCCCGAAACCCGAGGTGCCGCCGGTCATGACGATGTTCATGGCCCCTCCCCAGAGAACATGCTCGCCACGGTAGTCGCCCCGCGGCCCCGACGGCGGGCCTACGGTGGGGTCATGGCCGTGAAGCGGATGGACAACGTCGGGATCGTCGTCGAGGACCTCACGGCATCGATCGCCTTCTTCGAGGAGCTCGGGCTCGACCTCGAGGGGCGGATGATGGTCGAGGGCGAGTGGGCAGGCCGGGTCACCGGCCTGGGCGATCAGCGCGTGGAGATCGCGATGATGCGCACCCCCGACGGGCACTCTCGGCTCGAACTCTCCCGCTTCATCGAGCCCGCCACGATCGCCGATCACCGCGCCGCTCCGGTCAACGCCCTGGGCTATCTGCGCGTGATGTTCGCCGTCGACGACCTCGACGACACGCTCGCGAGACTGAACGCGCGCGGCGCAGAACTCGTCAGCGACGAGGTGATCCGGTTCGAGGATGCCTACCGGCTCTGCTACATCCGCGGGCCCGAGGGCATCCTCATCGGGTTGGCCGAGGAGATCGGCTGAGCGTCAAGGCGTGTAGCCGGCCGGCGGCGTGCTCGGGTATGGCTCGGTGTCCGTGGGCCCGGTTTCGGTGATGGTTCGGGTGACCGTCTCGGTCGTCGTCTGGGTTGTCGTCGACGCGGTCGGGGCACTCGTCGTCGAGGGGGTCGGCGGCGGGGCGGCATGGATGACGTACAGCCAGATGTTCGCCCCGCTCCCGCCGACGCGCTTGCGGTCCGCGAACCGGTTGAGGTCGAGGGTGCGCCGCGCGCGGGAGTCGTAGAAGCGCACGTTGACCTCGTTCGTCCCCGAACTCCCGCCTGCCGAGATGCCCCGAGACGTCAACGTCTCGTCCTCGTCAACCTGGACCGTCAGCACCGCACTGCCGCGGTGGAAGTCGACGTACAGGTCACCGTTGGGCTTGATCGAGACGGCCTCGACATTCGTGCAGAGGTGGGCACTGTTGGCGTACACCACCGGGCGGTAGCCCGCGCCGCTGAACCGGATGGTGCAGGCGGTGACCATCGTCTGCTCGCTGCGGATGGCGCCGGTGGGGTGATCATGGCGATGCGGGCACAACGAGGCACGAATGCTCCCCCAGGTCGATGACGAGCCACCGCTGCACGGTCCCCGGGTTGGTGGCCTGCCCATGTTAAACGGAGCCCGTCACACCCGGATCAGGAGCGTAGGGTGAGTCCGCCAGCGCCACGATGAGGAGAACGATGAACACGTTTGATGTCGCCGTCATTGGGTGGGGCAAGGGCGGCAAGACCATTGCCGGCACCTTGGCCAGAGCGGGTCGCAAGGTGGCGATCATCGAGCAGTCCACGGCCATGTACGGCGGAGCGTGCATCAACGTCGCCTGCATCCCGACCAAGGCGCTGATCCACTCGGCCGAGATTCGCCCCGATCACTCGTACGATCCGCAGTACTTCGCCTCCGCGGTCGAGCGCCGCGATGGACTCACCGGGAAGATGCGCGCCAAGAACTATTCGATGTTGGCCGACCTCGACACGGTCGTCGTGTTCGACGGGGCGGCGACCTTCACGGGCCCGAAGACGCTGTCGGTCACCGCCGGCGACGACTCGCTCGACATCACGGCCGAGACGATCCTCATCAATACCGGTTCGCTTCCGAACGTTCCCGACATTGACGGAGCGGAGTTCGGTGGGCGCATTCACTCGTCGATCACCTTGCAGCACGCACCCCTCCCCCAACATCTGATCATCGTCGGCGGTGGCTACATCGGCATCGAATTCGCGTCGATGTTCTCCCAGTACGGCAGTCAGGTGACGGTGCTCGACCGCAATCCCCGCCCCCTCTTCCGGGACGACGAGGATGTCGCGGCCGAGGTGGTGAATTCCCTGCAGGACACCGGGGTTCGGTTCGTGTCCGAGGCGATCGTCGAGCGCATGTCGCAGGACGCCGATTCCGTGACCGTCGGGTACCGCCGGAACGGTGAGGAGGCCACCGTCTCGGGCGACGCGGTGCTCATCGCCCTGGGCCGCCACCCCAATGTCGAGGCCCTCAACCTCACGGCCGCCGGTGTCACGCTCACCGACACGGGAGCGGTCGCCGTCGATGGGCACCTCGAGACGTCGGTCCCGGGGATCTACGCCCTGGGTGATGTCAACGGTGGCCCGCAATTCACATATGTCTCCCTCGACGACAACCGCATCGTCGCCGACCGACTCCTCGGGTCCGGCACGCGCTCGACCGACGATCGGGTGGCCGTCCCGACGACGACGTTCACCACGCCGCCGTTCTCGAAGGTGGGGTTGACGGAGGGCCAGGCCCGGGAACAGGGAATCGACATCAAGGTGGCGACGAAGAAGGTCGCCGAGATTGCCGCCATGCCCCGGCCCAAGATCGTCGGCGACCCGCGGGGAATCATCAAGATCGTCGTGGACGCCCACAGCGATCTCGTTCTCGGGGCATCTCTCGTGCACGTGGATTCGCAGGAGGTCATCAACCTCGTCGCCCTGGCCATGCGCCACGGCATCACCGCGACCGAGTTGAAGAACTCCATCTACACCCACCCGTCGTCGACGGAGGCCCTCAACGAGGTGTTGGGCACGATTTGACGGGCACCGGCGGTCCATCGCGGTCCTGACGCCCCGCTGACCATCGACCAATAGTGGACGACGCATATATATGCGTCGTACCATATGAGCGTGGAACTTCGTCACGCCATCCTCGGGCTCCTGGCCCAGCGCCCCATGAGCGGTTACGACCTCGGGCGGGTCTTCCAGGGGTCGGTGGCCCACTTCTGGCACGCGGACCTGTCGCAGATCTACCGCACGCTGCGCCGGTTGGCCGACGACGGCGCGATCGACACCCAGACGATCCCGCAGGACGGGAAGCCCGACCGAAAGGTGCACTCCCTCACCGAGGCCGGCACCACCGCGCTCCGCGAATGGTTGGCCTCGCCGCTGGAGACCGAGCAGGTCAAGGACCCGTTCCTGGCACGACTGTTCTTCGTCGAGTCACTCGGGCGCGACGCCGCGCTGCGCCTCCTCGACGAACGAGCGGCCCAGACCGAGGCCGTCCTGGCGACCCTGTCGGCCATCGACATCCCCGGTGACAGCCTGCGCAGCACGCTGTACGCCGCGACTCGCGCGAATGGCGTGCACCACGCGCGCGCCGAACTCGAATGGATCCAACACGTCCGACAACAGCTCGACGACACGAAGGAGTGATCGCCATGCCCGAGCAGGCGATTCCCCAGCACGATCCGACGCCGGACACGACGCACACCGACGAGCCGATCGTGCTCGTGCATGGCGGCAATTCCGGGGGGTGGACCTGGGAGGGCGTCACCGAGCACCTGCCCGGCCGGCGGGTCCTCACCCCCGATCTCCCGGGGTACGGGGAGCGATACGACCAGGTGTGGCCGGGCCTGGCCGGTGCGGCCGACGATCTCGCCGACCTCATCGGTTCACAGGGGTCACGTGGGGCGCACGTCGTCGGGCTCTCGCTCGGCGGGTTCGTGTGCATCCACCTGCTTCACCGCCATCCGGAGGTGGTGCGCTCGTGCATCATCAGCGGAGCGGCGTTGGCGGGCTATTCGCGGATCGAACGTCTGCTGATTCGGCCGCAGGTCCCGCTGTGGCACCGGCGCTGGTACTGGGCGGCGCAGACGCCCCTCTTCCGCATCCCCGCAGACTCGCGAGAGCGCTTCGTCACGACGGCCAGCCGACCGAGCCTGAGCACCAACCGGGCGATGTTCGACGAGCTCGCCCCCGGAGCCCTGCCGGCTGGGCCGTTCACGTACTCCGGCCCGGTGCTCGCGGTGACGGCCGAGCACGACACCCGTTCGGTACGACGCTCCTTCGCCCCGTTGCGCGAGCGTTTGCCGCAGGTGCGCACGTGGGTGGCTCCCAAGGTGCACCATGCCTGGAGTGCCGAGAATCCCGAGCTGTTCGCCCGCATGATCGCCGCGCAGGTCGACACGGGCCAGTGGGCGGAGTCCCGTTGACGGCCCGGTTCGTCACGGCGCCGGCGACGCGGCTTCCCTGACTCGGTCGAGGTAGCACTCGACCTGATGCTGGCTGCGCGTGAGCTTCTCGATCTGCTCGCGCAACCGCTCTCGCTCGGACTCGAGCATGGTGGCCATCTCCGGGTTCTCGTGAGCCGGCATCTCGGCTCCGGGCCCGTCGACACAGGGCAACAGCACCCGGATGACCCGGGTCGGCATGCCCGACTCGATCAAAAGGCGGATCTGGCGCACCTTCTCCACCGCGTCGTCGCCGTAGTCGCGGTAGTTGCTGTGCGTGCGATCCGGTGCGATCAGGCCCTGCGCCTCGTAGTAGCGCAACTGGCGCGTCGTTGCTCCGGCCCGTTCGGCGAGCTCCCCGATCTTCATGGTTCCACCCTTCCCCGGCCGCTCGACGCTCCGGCTTGACCTTGCCGTCAAGGTCAAACTTTACGCTCACGTGCATGACAGAAAACAACACCGGTACCCAGCACTTCTCGGAGCACCGTGGCCTCCAGCGCGCCTTCCGCCCCGGTTCGATGACCATCGGCGTCATCACGCCTCTGGAGGGATTCGACGGTCCAGTCCCGACGATGCTCCGTCACGCCGAGCTCATCGAGCAGGCCGAGGCGGCCGGGGTCTCGACCGTGTGGGTGCGCGATGTGCCGCTGCTGGACCCGTCGTTCGGGGACACCGGCCAGATGTTCGACACGTGGACCTACCTCGGGTACCTCGCGGCACGCACGACGACGATCGCGCTCGGTACGGCCAGCACGATCCTGCCGCTGCGCCATCCGATCGACACGGCAAAGTCGGCCACCAGCGTCGACCAGCTGTCCGGTGGCCGATTCCTCATGGGCGTCGCGGCCGGCGACCGGCCGGTGGAGTTCCCGGCGTTCGGCATCGACTACGACACCCGACCCGAGCGGTTCCGCGAGTCGCTGGCGTGGGTGCGTCGACTGACGCAGGAGAGCTTCCCCGACATCGATTCCACGCTGGGGCGCATGCGCGGCACCGACCTGTTGCCCAAGCCGGTGCACGGTCGGCTGCCCATCCTCATGACCGGGCGCGCCCGCCAGGAGGTCGAGTGGATCGCGGAGAACACCGACGGCTGGCTCTTCTACACACTGCCCTTCGAGCAGCAGGCGCTGAACATCAAGCGGTGGCGGCGGCTGACCCGCCGCGAGGAGGGCATGTTCAAGCCGTTTGCCCAGGCGACGTACTTCGATCTCACGGAGGACCCCACGGCGAAGCCGCAGTCGATCCACCAGGGCCTGCGGCTGGGGCGCGAGCCCTTGCTGGAACTGCTCAAGGCGTGGGAAGGCATCGGCATCGACCAGTTGATGATCAACTTCAAGCACAGCCGACGTCCGGTGGGCGAGGTCCTCGCCGAGCTCGAGGAGTATGTGCTGCCGCACTTCCCCACGGGGGCCTGATCGGCCCGCGTCGGCGTCAGCGCCCGATGAGCAGGGCCTCGTGGGTCACCGTCGCGCCGAGCACGTGGCCCTGTTCGTCGAGGAACACGACGTCGACATTGCCCAATTCGGTCCACCGATCTGCGTTCGATGCATCGGGGAAGAACCCGCCGAGAGCGTCGATGGCGCGGATGATGTCACGGTCGTAGGCGTACCGGCGCTTCACCGCTGCGGGGCGTGACCGGCTGTACCCATTGCCAGCCTCCACCCCGACGGTCCTGACCGCGTCGAGGTGGGCGAGGAGACCGAGGAGGGGGTGCCCGTCGTCTCCGTCGTTGAACACGAACTCGATGTGAGCGGTCCGGGGGCGGAGCGACTGCATCCACGCCACCTGCGCTCCACGCGACGGGATCTGTTCACGTTCGTCGTCCATTGCCGGCACCACGCCCACAGACCTTACTGCTCGGGCTCCCCCTTGGCGGTTGAGGACTAACCTGACGCGGTGCCATCCAGGAACTCAGCGCCCACGGCGCGGATCAGCCCGTGGCAGATGGTGGCCGGACTCGGCCTCGTCAGCCTGTTCGCCGACATGGTCGCCGATGGCGGGAAGGCGCTGTACGGCCCGCTGCTCGGGTCGCTGGGGGCGTCGGCCCTGATCATCGGTCTCGTGACGGGCGCGGCCGAGGCGACCTCGCTCATCCTCCGCCTCGTGGCGGGGCCGCTCGCCGACGCGAAGGGCAACCACTGGAGTTGGACCATCGCCGGCTACGGGTTGACGGCACTGTGTATCCCACTGCTGGCGGTGACTCCGGCGATCGGCGCCGCCGGGGTCGTCGTCGCATCGACACTCATCATCGTCGAGCGGGTTGGCAAGGCCTTCCGCAGCCCGTCGAAGTCCGCGCTCCTGGCTCAGGCAAAGCGCGCGATCGGCGCCGGCCGCGGGTTCGGCGTGCACAAGGCCCTAGACATGATCGGAGCAGTGTCCGGCCCGTTGCTCGTCGCGGCGATCCTCGCGTGGAAGGGCCAACTCTGGCTCGCGTTTGCCGTGCTGGCCGTCCCCGGCGCCATCACGATGGGCATTCTGCTGTTCCTGCGCCATCGGGTTCCGGACCCGTCCGTGTTCGATCCCGCACGCCACGACGCTCCGGCAGTGACAAGGCGGCCGAGCTTTCTCGACCTCGCCGTCGGGCGTGACCTCCCGCGAAGCTTCTTCGTCTATGCCCTCGCGGCGGGTCTGATCTCGGGTGGGCTCGTCGCGTGGGGCATCGTGTCGTTCCACCTCGAGCGTGCGGGCATGGTGCCGCTGGCCGTCATCCCCCTCATCTTCGCCGGCGCCATGGGTGTGGGGCCATCGTCGCGCTTGGCAACGGATGGGCGTACGACCGCATCGGGACCCG
This sequence comes from Kribbia dieselivorans NBRC 106261, assembly GCF_001552435.1. GTDB lineage: Bacteria > Actinomycetota > Actinomycetes > Actinomycetales > Dermatophilaceae > Kribbia > Kribbia dieselivorans. Next base: position 3,618 of record NZ_BCRE01000079.1, on the reverse strand, counting down.
AGTGCTGCTCATCGTCCCGGTGCTCACCGCGCTGGTGCCGGCCTTGGCGCTCGGCGATTCGCTCGGGCTGGCGTTGGTCGGCATTGCCGCGTGGGGAGCGGCGACCGGCATTCAGGATTCGACGATCAAGGCGGTCGTGGCGAAGCTGGTGCCGCAGGCGCGCCTGGCGGGTGCCTATGGCGTGTTCGCCGCGATCCAGGGCTCGGCGGCGCTGATCGGTGGGCTCGTCGTCGGTGCCCTGTACGACGTCTCCCGACCGTGGCTCATCGGCGTCGTGGCCGCGGGTCAGGGTGTGGCGCTCGTGTTGCTCCTCGTGACGGAGTCCCGTGCGGGCCGTGGCGGGTCGACCTGACCTCGATCGAGAGTCACGTCCGTCACCGCGGTCACCGCGTCGGTTCGGCCGACCGACTCGGAACCTCGACCTCCGGCGTCATCGACCCCAGCCAGAGGGGTGTCACGCGCTCGATCGCGACGTCGCGGACCAGTGGCAGGGACCTCCACATCACCGCGCCGCCGCGGGTGCGCAGCAGTGGGCCGACCAGACCGTGGAACCGCTGGACCTCCCGCGAGGTGGACGTGCGCTGCGCTCCGACAGTGCCGACCAGACGAACCCCGGGCGGTGAGACGAAGCGGCCCTGGAGGAACGCCCGGGCCCACAGGAGCGGGCCGCTGTTCACGGCGAGGATGGTCACCCGCGGATCCCGATCGACGTTGGCCGAGAGTTGCACGTTGAACGCGTCGAAGTAGACGCCCCGGCCCTTCTGGGTGGGCAGGAACGACCCGATCGGAGTCACGTGTGGCGACCCGTCCGGGTTGAGCGAGGCAATGCTGCAGTGCAGCGAACTACGGATGGTCCGCGGCACGATCCGCCTGACCATCGCCCAATCCTCGTCGGTGATGTCCATGGTCATCCTCCAGCGTGTACTTCGGGATGACCCACCCTTGCATGAAGTGCTAGTCCGTGTGCGCGATGACCTTGATCTCGATCAGTTGTCGGGGCCCGCCCGGCAGGCTGGCCACACCGATGAGGGTCACGGCCGGCCGATGGTCTCCCAGGTACTGGTGGTGCAGGGGGATGAACCGCTCCTGATCTCGCTGCGGGTCGGTCATGAAGATCTGCATCTCGGCGATGTTCGTCCGCGTGACGCCGAACCCGGCCAGGACCCGGTCGATGTTCTCGTGGGTCTGGCGGGTTTGCGCCTCGATGTCACCCTCGCCAACGAAGGCTCCCTGCATGTCGTGCGACATCTGCCCGGAGATGTAGATGGTGCCGTTGACGCAGTAGCCCGCACTGAGACCGGCGGCCTCCTCCTGCGGGACACCGTGACTGTACGTCTTGATTTCGGCCATTCCTTCGCCCTTCTGCGTGATCGATCGACAACGTGGAGATGGTGGTTCAGATGCCGGTGGCCCCGAGCCGGAGCTTGATGCGCTGGACCTCGTCGGGGGTGAGCGCGGCAGCACCCAGGGGTGAGGCGTCGTCAGTGCGGAGCCCCTGGAGCGTCAGCGCGAGGTTTCGGCGCCACGCCTGCGGTGCCACCTCGGCTGCGGCCCTGGCGACGGCGGCGACCGACCAGAAGATGAGCTGCATGTCCTCCAGGGTGAAGTCGGTGCGGAGAGACCCGCTCAGCACGGCCCGGTCGATGATCTCTTGCTCCTGGGCCCGGGCCACATCACAGGCGTGCGCCAGGTACTCGGTGTCGGCATAACGGCGGGTCACGGCGTCGCACATGGTCGCGTCGCGTGCGATGAGTTCACCGATCCTGCTGAGGTACTGCGTGAACCCCTCCCATGGGTCGGGGCAGGCCAAGGCGTCCTGCGTGGCCAGACCCAACTGCTCGGCTGCCAGTTCGGGGACGACGTCGTCGATGAGCCCCTCTCGGCTGCCGAACCGGTGATAGATGGTGCCGGGGCGCACGCCGGCCCGTCGGGCGATCTCCTCCAGTGGAGCCCCCAGACCCTGCTCCCGGAACACCTCCACGGCGGCGGCGCGGATCTTCTCCATATTGCGCCGCGCGTCGGCGCGCAGGACGCGTTCGCCGACCTGCCCGCTTGGCTCACTCATCACGACCCCTCCCAGAACTAATTTGACTATACCCTCAAAATCGATGCTAGGGTCCTCACCATCGTCAACTTGATGCCGCCATCAAATTAGTGTGCGACCTTGCTTCGCACGCGAGAAGCGGCAGTCGACCCGAAAGGCACTCCATCCATGCCCACGCTGCTGCACATCGATTCGTCTCTGGCCACCGACGGCCCCTCGGTCTCGAAGGAACTGACCGCGGCGTTCCGGGAGGAATGGCTGAACCAGAACCCCGACGGCACCGTGATCTACCGCGATCTGGCCGCTGAGCCGATCCCACACCTGCGAGCTGCCGAGCACGTGGCCGGCGACAGCACGCCGCTCCGGGCCACCTTGGCGACCGAGCTGGAGCAGGCCGACCTCATCCTCATCGGCGCGCCGATGCACAACTTCACGGTCCCCTCGGTGCTCAAGGCATGGATCGACCAGGCGTGCGTGATGGGCCGCACCGGCGGGCCGGAGGGCACCGCCGCCGGCACGCCCACGGTGGTCGTTGCCAGCCGGGGCGGCGGCTACAGCCCCGGCACGCCCAATGAGGACAAGGAGTTCGTCACGTCCTACCTCAACGCCGTGCTGCCCGCCATGTTCGGATTGGAGCCGGAGTTCATCGTCGCCGAGTTGACGCTCGCCGACAGCGTCCCCCAGATGGCGGAGTTGCGCGACCTGGCTGCGGCTTCTCGCACGTCGGCCCGGGAGAACGTCATCGCCCGCGCCCGAGACCTGACCGCCGTACCCGCCTGACCCGGGACACAGCCGAGAATCGGCAAACCGGCGTCGGTCGCGACAACGCGATCGACGCCGGTCGCGGCTCGCGGATGGTCACACGCCATGCGTGGCACTCGTGCTACACCTCGAGCCAGGACTCCAGCAGAGTACGCTCGCAGTATGACTGAGATGGCGACCATCAAGGTTCCTCGAGAGGTGCGCGACAAGGTCCGCGACGCCGCCCGAGCAGCCCACCTGACTCAGGGCCAGCTCATCGAGGAGCTTCTACGCGAACGGCGCAAGGCTGAGTTCTGGGCGGCCTTGGAGTCGGAGACTCCGGACCGGGAGTACCTCGATGAACTCGACGAGGCTGATCAGGCATTCGCCTCCGACACCGAGACCGCCATCGCTGATTACGAGGCTGGCCGGTGATCGGTACCGTCAGCCGCGGCGACGTCGTCTGGGCCAACATGGATCCAACGATCGGTCGAGAGCAGGCCAAGCACGCACACAATCCTGTCGCTTCTGACCGGCGGGCGATGACCCGCTTGGCCGCTGAATGAGGTCGTTGACCTTCGTGCCGGCCTTGATGGACCCACCTCCGCCACCGGAGACCTTCAGCCCCTTGATGATCGTGACGGTGTCGCCGTCCGCGAGCTCATTGCCCACGGCATCACGCACGACGCCACCAGCGGACGAAGCTCCCTCGTCAACGTCCGCCACCGCCCACTCGTGCCCGCACGTCGGGCATGCCAAGAGCCCACCCTGCTCATAGGTGTCCGACTCAGAGCACTCGGGGCACGGCGGAAGCTCAGGGTGTCTAGTGTCTT
>NZ_BCRE01000078.1 GCF_001552435.1 Kribbia dieselivorans NBRC 106261 | reverse complement strand
CCCCTCGGCGGGTCGTTATCATCACGCTATGGCAACAGTTCAGAACACCCTCGGCTCACTGATCCGCCGGCAGCGTGAACTGGCCTCTCTCCCAATGCGTCAGCTCGCCGCGATGTCCGGGATCTCGGGTCCGTATCTGTCTCAGATCGAGAACGGACTGCGCTTCCCCAGCGACCAGGTTCTGCGCAATCTCGCCTCCGCGATGGGGATCGATCCCGACGAACTCGTGCCACCCGAGAGCGACGAGGACGATGCTGCCGCGGCCCGCGACGCCATGCACGACCTCATCAAGGTCGACCCCAACCTGACCGGAGCGCAGCGTCGCGCCCTCATCGAGGTCTACGACGCCATGGCGGCGCCGGCGGCCTCGGCGACGTCGGCGCCTGCCGCCGAGCCCCAGGAGTAGCCGCCCACCGCCCGACGCGGGCCGCACCGCGTCCTCATCCATAACTCGATGTTTGCCTCTTCATAATCACATAGTGAGACAGTAGGAATTATGGATTGCGCCCGCGCTCACGGACGGGCACGATCGAGCCATGGCCATCCTGGTGACGCGGAAGCACATCGATCTGCTCCGCACCTGTACCGCGATCTGTCGCTGATTCCATTCGCGCACAGAGCGATTCATCGGCATCGATCACGCCTCCCCACACTTCGCCGCACATCACTGACCGGCAATTCGGTTGTGCACTGCGCAATTCCGCCTGACCTGATCCTTCCCTCCTGCCTCAAAGGAAGTCCTCGCATGCCGCTCCATACTTCAGCGCGCCCGAAAACAGTTGTTGTCGTGGGAAATCCGCGCCGCCTTTCCCGTACTCGGGTCGCCGCCGAAGCCGTCGCCGACGCGCTCATCTCGACCCTCGCCGCCACCGAATCCGGCCACCCGGAAGTTGGCGGGCCGGAATCCGCTGCCACGTCGGTCATCGACCTTGCCGACCTGCTCCCCGATCTGGCGACCGACGCCGGAGACGGCGTCGTCGCCGAGGCCCTGACCAGCATCATCGACGCCGATGTCCTCATCGTCGCCACCCCGGTCTACAAGGGCAGTCTCACCGGTCTGCTCAAACTGTTCCTCGACCGGGTGCCCAGCGCCGGACTTCGCGGGGTCACCGTGGTCCCGGTCACCGTCGCAGCGGCCGACTCGCACCGCCTGCTCGCCGATCTGCACCTCCGCCCCGTGCTGAGCGAACTGGGCGCTGCCGTACCGACCGGTTCGGTCACCCTGACCGAGGCCGAACTGCCCCGGATCGCCGAGGTCGCGTCGGAGTGGGCCGCGCACGCCGCTCCGATCATCGGTGCCGTGGTCGCTGCTCAGCGTGCCGGCAGGCCCGCTGCCCAATCCGCCGCCGAGGTGCCCGCATGACCGCCCCAGCCGTCGACGCGCTCCCCCAGCTGTCGGCCGACGACTTCCGCAGCGTCTTTCGCGGACACGCGGCCAGCGTGGTCGTCGTCACCCTGGCCTCGGCGTCGGGACCGGTCGGCTTCACGGCGACGTCACTGACCTCTGTCTCGCTGGACCCGCCGCTGATCTCGTTCTCGCTCAGCCGCGGCTCCTCGAGCTGGCCCGCGCTGGCCGACGCCTGGACCGTCTCGGTCAACCTGCTGGGCGAGGACCAGGCCCACCTCGCCCGTCGGTTCGCCACCAGTGGCATCGACCGCTTCGCCGCCCCGGTGCGCTGGGAGCGCCTGAGCACGGGCGAGCCGGTGCTCCTCGATGCTCCGGTCAGCCTGCAGGCGCACATCGTGCAGCAGGTGCCCGCCGGCGACCACTCCATCGTCATCGCCGAGGTCGCCGACGTCATTCGGCGCCACCAAGCGACTCCCCTCGTCTACCACCAAGGTTCGTACACCGCTCTCGCAGAAGGACATCGCTCATGATCCGCCGCTCGCTCCTGGCCCTCGCCGCCGCCACCACCGCTGCCGGGGTCCTCGCGGCCTGCGGCGGCGGTGCCTCAGCCGGTGGCGGCGCAGACGATCCAGCCCAGACGACAATCCGGTACCAAGCCTCGCCCGGCATGGCCGACACGGTCGAAGTGGCTGCCGCCTTGGGGTACTTGGATCCCCTCAAGGTCGAGTACGTCGGTGACGTCCAAGGCGGTCCGGAGGCCCTCCGCGCCTTGGCCACCGATCAGGTCGACATCGGTGGCGCCTTCAACGGCGCCATTGCCAAGGCAGTGGCCACGGGGGTGCCGATCAAGGGCGTCGTCGGCTACTACGGTTCCACGAAGGACGTTCGTCAATCGCTGACCGTGTTGAAGGACAGCCCGATCAAGGGTCCCCAGGACCTCATCGGCAGAAGGATCGCCGTCAACACCCTGGGGGCCAATTCAGAGGCCGTCATCGACACCTACCTGCGTCGTGGCGGACTGAGCGACGAGGAGATCGCCAAGGTCACTCTCGTGCCGCTCCCCTCCATCAGCATGGAAGGGGCGCTGCGCCAAGGGCAGGTCGACGTGGCCCAGCTCGGCTTCACCTCTCGTGAGGTCGCCTTCGACCACGGCGGCGTGCGAAGCCTTGTCGACGACATCGACCTGGTCGGCGAATACACCGGTGGTGCCCTGGCGCTGCGCAACGACTTCATCGCGAAGAACCCCGAAGCCACCAAGGTCCTCGTCGCGGGGCTGGCGAATTCGGCAGCCTACATCCGCGACGCCCCGCGGGCGGAGGTCGTCAAGACCCTGACCGACTACCGCACGAAGCAGGGGCGTCCCGAGGCAGCCAAGGCCCTGGCCTCGTGGGGCGGCAACGGTGTCCCGGTCGAAGGCGGCGTGTTGAAGGACAGCGACTTCGAACTGTGGACCGACTGGTTGGTCGCCGAAGGTCAGATCGACCAGGACGCGATCAAGGTCGGCGACATCTACACCAACGAGTTCAACCCCTACGCCAAGGAGACGTCGTGAGCACGCCGAAGATCGAGATCGACCGCGTCGGTCAGACCTTCCGGGTCCGATCCCAGGAGACCGGTCGGGAGCAGGACTTCGTCGCCCTCGACAACGTCTCGACCACGGTCCGCGCAGGCGAGTTCCTCACCATCGTCGGGCCCAGCGGCTGCGGCAAGTCCACGCTGCTCGACCTCATCAGCGGCCTGACCACACCGACCTCCGGCGAGGTGCGCATCAACGGCCGGCGCGTCGAGGGCCCCGGCACCGACCGCGGCGTCGTGTTCCAGCAGTACGCGCTGTTGCCGTGGCGCACCGCGCTGGGCAACGTCGAGTTCGCCCTGGAATCGGCCACCGACCTGGGCCGCAAGGAGCGTCGCGCGCGAGCCCGCGACTACCTCCAGTTGGTCGGTCTCGAGGGTTTCGAGAACCGCCGCCCCGGCGAACTCTCCGGCGGGATGAAGCAGCGTGTGGCGATCGCGCGCAGCCTGGCCTGCGAACCCGAGGTGCTCCTCATGGACGAGCCCTTCGGCGCCCTGGACGCCCAGACCCGCGAGTCCCTGCAGGAGGAACTGCTGCAGATCTGGCGCCGCACCCGCACAACGATCGTCTTCATCACGCACGGCATCGACGAGGCGGTCTACCTCGGTCAGCGCGTCGCGGTCATGTCCGCCCACCCGGGACGGATCCGCGAGGAGTTGGCCATCCCGTTCAGTGCCGAGTCCGACGACGACGACGTTCGCGCCACCGCCGAGTTCGCCCATTACCGCCACCAGATCTGGACGCTGCTGCGGCACGACCAGCAGGCGGCCGCCGACCGAGCCGAGGAGGCCGCTCATGTCTGACCTGTTGCAGCGCACCGCGCAGGCGCGGCCGAACCCGCGCCAAGAAGCAGCCGCCCGGATTCGGGCCCTGGGCGCACCGCGCTCCGCCTCGGCACCCCTGGGCCTGATCGGGGTGCTGGGTCTCGTGCTGATCTGGGAGTTCGCGCCGCGCCTCGGCCTGGTCGACGCCCATTTCGTGCCGCCGCTGTCGCAGATCCTCGCCACGTGGTGGGACCTGGCGACCTCCGGCGAACTGTGGAAGCACACCTCGGCGAGCCTGCTGCGCTCCGGTGCCGGCTTCGCCCTGGCGCTCGTCACGGCGATCCCGCTCGGCGCCGCCATCGCCTGGTACCCCGTGGTCCACCGGCTGCTCAACCCGGTGCTCGAGTTGTTCCGCAACACGGCCGCGCTGGCGCTCCTGCCGGTCTTCGTGCTCGTGCTCGGCATCGGCGAGACCTCCAAGGTCGCCATCGTCATGTTCGCGTGCTTCTTCCCGATCCTGCTCAGCACGATCAGTGGGGTGCGCAGCGTCGATCCGTTGTTGCTCAAGTCCGCGCGCGTGTTCGGACTTTCGCCGATCGAGACGTTCGTCAAGGTCGTCCTGCCGGCCGCGGTCCCGACGATCTTCACCGGCATCCGCATCGCCGGGAGCGCGGCGATCCTCGTGCTCATCGCCGCCGAGATGATCGGCGCGACGGCCGGGTTGGGCTTCCTCATCAATTACTCGCAGTTCAACTTCCTCATCCCGCAGATGTACGCCGGGATCCTCACCACCTCACTCATCGGGCTGGGCGTCAACTACGGCCTCGTCGCCACCGAGAAGCACCTCTCGGCCTGGCGCGGCTGAACCCACCCCGACCCTCGACCAAGGAGACACATCATGGGAGACCATCTGGTCCTCAACGCCTTCCTCATGGGAGGCGGCCAGCACGAGGCCGCGTGGCGGCTGCCCGAGGCGCCGCCGGCCGACACGACCGACATCACCCGTTTCCAGCGACTCGCCCAGATCGCCGAGCGCGGCAAACTCGACTCGATCTTCTTCGCCGACGTCCCGGCCGTGGGCGGCTCCCCCGCCCGCCGTCCGTTCGAGACGTACGACCCCATCGTGCTGCTCTCGGCCATCGCCGCGGTGACCGACCACATCGGCCTCATCGGCACGGCCTCGACGACGTTCGGAGCTCCGTTCACCCTGGCCCACGCGTTCGCCACCCTCGACCACGTCAGCGGCGGGCGCGCCGGGTGGAACTCGGTGACGACGGCCTCGGATGACGCCGCCCGCAACTACGGACTGACCGAACTGCCCTCGCACGCCACGCGGTACGAGATGTCCGCCGAGTTCCTCGACGTGGTCCTCGGTCTGTGGCGCGGGGCGGGCACCCCGCAGGGCCATCCGGTCGTCGTCCAGGCCGGATCGTCGCCCGCGGGGATCTCCCTGGCCGCGCGGTATGCCGAGGCGGTCTTCACCGCGCAGCGCACCCTGGCCGAGGGCAAGGAGTTCTACGCCACCCTCAAGGAGGCCACGGTCGCCGCCGGTCGCAACCCCGACCACATCAAGGTCCTGCCCGGCATCGTCCCGTTCATCGGGTCGACCGAGCAGGAGGCCACCGCCCTGCAGGATCGTCTCGACGACCTCATCGTCAATGACCTCGCCCTGGCGCAGCTGGCCGAGACCGCTGGTGTTGCGCCGGACGAGATCGACCTCGACGGTCCGCTGCCGGCCACCGTCGTCGCCGTGACGACGGTCGAGTCCAACAAGTCGCGCTGGGAACTGACCCTCGACCTCGCCCGTCGGGACAACCTCACGGTGCGTCAGTTGCTACGTCGCCTCGGCGGCGGTCGCGGTCACCGCACCCTGGCGGGCACCCCCGAGCAGATCGCCGACGACCTCGAGGTGTGGTTCCGCGCCGGGGCCGCCGACGGGTTCAACATCATGGCGCCGTACTTCCCCGATGCCCTGGAGACGTTCGTCGACGAGGTCGTGCCGGTGCTCCGCTCACGCGGCCTGTTCCGCACCGAATACACCGCCACCACCCTGCGCGGGCACTACGGGCTGCCGATCCCCCCGAGCGCCCGCGAGCCCCGACCCGACGCGGCCGCGACGGTCTGACGACCCCGAACGAGGAGAACCCATGTCCACCCAGCTGATCCTCAACGCCTTCGTCGATGGCGTCGGCCACCACGAGGCGGCCTGGCGCCTGCCCCAGTCCGCCCCGGGCGCGGCGCTCGACGTCGCCCACTACCGCAACCTCGCCCGCATCGCCGAGCGCGGCCGGTTCGACTCCCTGGTCTTCCAGGATTCCCCGGCGCAGACGCACAGTCCGGCGCACCAGCCCTCACCGGACGTCGACCCGGTCATCCTGCTGGCCGCCCTGGCGGCGGCCACCGAGCACATCGGCCTCATCGCCACCGCGTCGACGACATACTCCGAACCCTTCGGTCTGGCGCGTTCCTTCGCCTCGCTCGACCACGCCAGCCGCGGCCGCGCCGGGTGGAATGCCGTCACCTCGGCGGCACCGAACGCGGCCCACAACTTCGGTCTGGCCGAGTTGCCGAGCCACGCCGACCGCGACGACCGGGCCGATGAGTTCATCGACGTCGTCCAGGCCCTGTGGAACAGCTGGGACCCCAGCGCCGTCCGCGACGATCGCGCCGGCGGGGTGTACGCCGATCCGCTTCTCGTGCGCCCGATTGCGCACGAGGGTCGACACTTCCGGGTCGAGGGGCCGCTCACCCTGCCACGCTCCGCCCAGGGCCACCCGGTGATCGTCCAGGCCGGATCCTCGCCGGCCGGGGTGGCTCTGGCCGCTCGGCACGCCGAGGCGGTCTTCACCGCGCAGCGCACCCTGACCGAGGCGCAGGAGTTCTACGCCACCCTCAAGGCCGCCACGGCCGCGGCCGGTCGCAACCCCAAGCACATCAAGGTCCTGCCCGGCGTCGTGCCGTACATCGGCTCGACGCAGCGCGAGGCCCGCGATCTGGAACGCCAGTTCGACGACCTCCTCGCGCCCGGGGAGCGTTCCGCTCATGGCCATCGGACGATCGCGGGCACGCCCGCACAGATCGCCGACGACCTGCAGACGTGGTTCGAGCAGGGCGCGGCCGATGGCTTCACCATCATGGCGCCGGCGCTGCCGTCCGGGTTGGAGGTGTTCGTCGACCAGGTCGTGCCGATCCTGCAGGAGCGCGGTCTCTTCCGCACCGAGTACACCGCCACGACGCTGCGCGGCCACCTCGGCCTGCCGGTGCCGGAACCTCGCTCGGCGAGCGCGTTCGCGACATCGGGGCCATGATGTCGGGTGGGGCCGGTTGGCCGGCCCCACCCGATTTCCTGGGCACCTCCCCCAACCGGTGCCCCGCTTGAGCAAGGTCCCGGAGGACCCGATGAGTCGCGATCGCACGCCCACCGTCACCGCACTCGATGGCACCCCCGTCCCGTGGGGCGAGGCCGAATCCCGCTGGAGCGCCGTGGCGTACGATCTGCTCGTGCAGCTCGCCGGCCACTACCAGGCCATCGTCGAGGACCACACCCTGGCCAAGGAGCTTCAGTTGCGCACGAACCTCCAGACCTCGTCGCCGACGAAGAACTGGTTGCCTCGCGTGCTGCGCCACGTCACCTCGCGGGCCACCGAGGCCGGCGCGCCACCCCTGGCCACCCTCGTCGTCGGCCGGCACGACGGGCAGGTCGGTGAGGTCTACGACGATGTGTGTCGCGCCACGGGCCTTGAGCCACTCCCCACTCCGGAGGAGCGCGAGGACCGGGCCGCGCAGGCCCGCCTCGAGTGCTACCGCTGGGCCGGAGCCGTGGCCCGCCACCGGGGCACGCCGGCACTCTCCCCCAAATTGCAGAAGCAGCGTGAGCGCGAGCAGCGCGAAAAGCTCGTCACCCACCAGGTGCGCACCGGTTCGGTGTGCCCGACGTGTGGCCTGACGATGGCGTTGACGGGGGTCTGCGACTTCTGCTCGTGACCGATGTCCTGCTCGCGTTCTCGCTGACCCTGGTCGCCGGCCTCTCGACCGTCATCGGGTCGGTCATCGCGCTGCTCAAGCGCACGCCGAGCCCGAGGTTCCTCGCCACGAGCCTGGGCTTCTCGGCCGGGGTGATGATCTACGTCTCGTTCGTCGAGTTGCTCCCCGCGGCGACCGATCACATGCAGGCGGCCCTGGGTGAGCACCGCGGAGCGGTGTGGGTCACGCTCGCCTTCTTCGCCGGCATGCTCCTCATCGCCGCCATCGACCAACTCGTCCCGCACGAGGCGAACCCGCACGAGTTCACCCACCATGACGATGCCTCCGAGCGTGCCCAGGCCGCGTACCTCCTGCGCATGGGCGGTCTGCTCGCCCTGGCGTTGGGCATCCACAACCTGCCCGAGGGCATGGCCACGTTCCTGACGGCGCTGGAGAACCCGACCCTGGCCGTGCCGCTCGTCGTCGCCATCGGCCTGCACAACATCCCCGAGGGGATCGCCGTGTCCGTGCCGATCCACCTTGCCACCGGATCGCGGTTCAAGGCCTTCGCCTACTCGGCCGCCTCGGGTCTGGCCGAGCCGGTCGGGGCGCTGCTGGCCTATCTGGTGCTGCGGCCGTTCCTGAACGAGGCCGTCATGGCGGCGATGCTCGCCGCCGTGGCCGGAGTCATGGTGTTCATTTCGCTGGACAAGCTGCTGCCCACGGCCGAGGAGTTCGGTGAGCACCACCGAGCGGTGTACGGCATGGTCGGCGGGATGGCGTTCATGTCGCTGAGCCTGCTGCTGATGATGTGAGGCCGACGGCTCAACGCAGTTCGCGGACGTCGATCCCGCTGGCGCCGATCGCGTCGACGTAGGCGCCGGGAACCTCACCCACGCGCATCTGCGCCAACGCCGCCTCGCGGAACTGCCACACCCGCCGCTTGACGGCGAGCGCCGAGCGGTCGTGGAGGCGACGGTCGCGGGTGCGGGCGTGGCTCCACGTGAGCCGAGACCCCCAGGGGAACCAGACCAGGAAGGCGAGGACCAGCGCGCCGACGAACGCCAGCGCCAGTTCCCACGCATCCAGGCGGGTGCCGAACGCCCACCGTGGAAGGGCCAGATCGAGCACGGCGGCGATGACCGCCGCCAACACCAAGGGCGGGAGGAGGGTCACGCCGAGGAGCTCGGTTCCGCGCACGTCCACGGGGGTCTGGACCGTCGGGTCGGCGATGGACCGCGGAATCTCACCACGCAGGACCGCCTCGGCGTCGGCGGACTGCACGTGGTCGGCCCACTCCCGCACCTCGTCCCAGTCGGCGCCGATGCGATTGACGTAGCGACCGGCGTCATCGCCGAGTGCTGCGTCGAGCAACGCTCCTCGTCCACCCATGGACCTCACCTCCCATCACCGATTTCCACCATGCTGCGCCTCCCGCCTGAGAGGACTCCGCATGGGTCAGTGCCGCTGGATGATCGACCGCCACAACGGAGTGTCGAACTCGTCCGCGGGGTAGGCAGGCGTGGGTGCCGGGGCGCTCGGCTCCGGCTGCGGGGCCACGGCTGCCGGCGGCGAGACGGGTGGTGCCGGCGGCGGAGCGACGGGC
>NZ_BCRE01000077.1 GCF_001552435.1 Kribbia dieselivorans NBRC 106261 | reverse complement strand
GACGGGCGCCGGCTTCGCGACCGTGGCTGCCGGGGTGGGGGTCACCTGGACCTGCTTCGGGGCCGGCTTCGGCGCGGCCGCGGAGGCATGACGACCGGTCCGGCGCTGCGCGCGCATGACCGCGTGCAGTTCATCGCGTTCCGTCTCGCGGCGGAGTCGACGGGACTCCGGCGGTACGGCGGCCGAGGCGGCGTCGATGACGCGTGCCGGTCCACCGAGCCGCGCCGAGTCGTTGACCAGTTTCCCCACGTCGAACAGCCCGCGGAGCGACTCGCCGTGCTCATCGCACAGATCGACCCGCCGGGTCATGCCCTGGAATCCCAGGAGCCACGGGGACGTGGGCTGGCCCACGCGGTGACACACATCGCACACGGTCACGCTGATGAACACATTCTCTCCATTGACGGCGCAACGATCTGTTGCCCGGGGCGGCCACGAAACACGCGGTGAGGAGCCTACTCCGCTCGCGCCGACGAGGATCCTCCCAGAGTTTGTTGAACAACGGGTAACGAGCGTTGTCACCGAAATGTCATCATCGATCGGCCACCACGCCGGTCACCGTCGGCCGACCACTCCCCGGGCGAACTCGACCTGGCGGCGGACGACCTCGTCCGCGCTCAGCGCTCCGTCGGCGCGATACCAGGAGGCGACCCCGATCGCCATCGTCGTGATGGCCCGGCCGGCGTCCTTGGCGTACGGCGTGGCGAACACGCCGCCGGCGTGCCCGTCCGCGATGACCTCGTCGATCATCGCCTGCACCCGGTTGCGGGAGGCCACGTACTCGCGGCGCTGATCGGGGTCCAGGCTGCGCGCTTCGCTGGCGGCCACGAACGCGGCCTCCCGGCGGAACATGTGGAACCGCACGAGGCACTCGACAAGACGATCGAATCGATCCTGAGGCGTGGTCGCCGTCGCCAGGGCCGCCTCACACCGTGTCGTGAGGTCGTTCATCACCGTGGTGACCAGGGCGACGAGGATGTCCTGCTTGGAGGCGTGGTAGTGGTACAGGCCCGGCACCGAGAGCTTGGCGCGGGCCGCGATGTCGCGGATGCTCGTGCCGTGGTAGCCGTTCTCGGCGAACTCCTGCAACGCCGCGTCGAGCACCTTCGGCAGGTCCTCGGGCAGGTACTCCCGCCAGTCCGTCGAGGCGCCCACGACGGTCAGTGACCCGGCAGGAGGACGACTTCGACGCCGTTGACCTCGGCGGCGCGCTGCAGCCAACCCTTCATCGAATCCTTGGCCTCCTGTGACGCGAAGACGAGCAGCGTGCGGGCCTGCGGGTAGTCGGCCTTGATGAGGGAGAACTTGAGGATCTCCTCGGTGACGAGCTTCTGCGCCCGTCCCACCATCTCCCGGCCACGGCCGTGGGCCATGACGAAGACGGTGCGGTCCCGGTCCACCCCGTGCGGCCGCACGACCACGCCGCCGGTCAACTCCACCGGCTCCTCGACCAGCTCGATGCCCAGGTGCGCCGCGGCCTCGGCCACGATCTCGGGCACCTCCAGGAGGGCGATCTTCGGGGCGGGGGCGGGCGCGCCGGTGGGGGTCTCGGTGGTCGCGTCAGTGGGGGTGTTCTCGGTCATGGGGCGGCTTCTCCAGGGGGTGGCACGGACGTCTCGATCCGGGTGGCGCGGAATGCGACCACCTTCGCAGCGTAGTCGCACATGCGAGCCCGTCCCGGCGGGCGTACCATTGGCAGGATGATCCGGGGGGTCCTTCGAAGCCGTCGTCAGGCGGCCAGTCACGCCGATTTCTGGGCCGCGGCCCGCGATGCGCTGCGCCCACAGGCCCTGACGTTCGCCGTCCTCGGTGACTCCGCCGCCCAGGGCGTCGGGGTCGAGGACCCGCGTCAGGGGTATGTCGGCACGTTGTCCGAGCGGCTGCGGGCCCTGACCGGGGCCGAGGTCGACGTCGTCAATCTCAGCGTCTCCGGGGCCCACATCGCCGACGTCGTCCGCGATCAGCTGCCCCGGTTGGCCTACCTCGATCGCGAGCCCGATGTCATCACCTGCGTCATCGGCGGCAACGATGTCGCGGCCGTGCGTCGATGGTTCCGGATCGACGACTTCCGCCGCGACGCCGACGCGATCGCCCAGGCCCTGCCACGGCACGCCGTGCTGGGTTCGGTGCCGAGCTTCGGGCCGCTGCCCAACAACCGCTGGGCCCGGCGGGCCACCGACGTGCAGCGCACGGTCGCCACGCGCTACGGCCTCGGTTTCGCCGACCTCTTCACCCCGACCCAGGCGACGTGGCCGTGGCCCGGGCCCACGCTGCTCTCCGGCGATTGGTTCCACCCGAACGCGCGCGGCTACCGGGTCTGGGCGGACGCGCTCTGGCCTCGGATCCAGGACGTGGCGCTGGCGCGCACGCGGTGAGCGCGACTCCGGCGTTCGGGTCGGAGTCCGGTGTGCGGATCAGCCCCGGCGGGCCCATGTCTGGCTGGGCGTGCAGCCGTACCGTTGCCGGTACGCTCCGGCGAAGCGTCCCAGGTGGGAGAAGCCCCAGGCCATCGAGATCTCCGTGACACTCGAGCCGCGGCCGTGGACGAGGTCGTCGTGCACCCGCTCCAGGCGCAGATCCTGCAGGTAGGCCAAGGGCGGTAGACCCACGTGCTCCCGGAACGACTGCTGCAGTCGCCGAACGCTGACCCCGGCGATCTCCGCGAGGTCGGCCGGTGACCACGCCCGCGCCGGGTCGGCCTCCATCGCGGCGATGACGCGGTGCACGGTTCGCGGTCGGGTCGGACCGGACGGCCCCGCCTCCTCGGGCACCGCCGCCAGCAGCAGACCGGTGACGAGCATGCTCGCGACCGACTCGGCCATCTTCGGGTCCTCGTAGAGCACCCCGCCGCCCTCGCGGGCGTTGTCGAAGGTGGTACGGGCCAGGCGGAACCAGGCCTCACCCGCCGGGGTACGCAGATCGATCTCCAGCGGCACCGTGACGCCCCGTCGGGCGAAGGTCCGCTCGCTCTCCCGCTGCAGCAGGTGAGAGTCGATCCGCAGGCCCAGAAGGTCGACCTCCGGGCCCCACGCCGGCATCCGGGCGGGGGTATCCGCCGGGAAGGCGGTGGCCAGGCCCGGTCCGGCGTCGCTGTCGTGACCGCCGACACTCGATGCCAGACGCCCGGCGAGGGGGATGTTGACCGCCATCGCGCCGGGGTGGTCACTGGCGATGCTGACCGTGGCCCCGAATCGGATGTGCGCCAGACGACAGGAGCCCAGATCGATCGCCTCGATCCCCGAGAGCGCAGCCCCGGCGGCGGCCGATCGCGGTTTCAGCGCATGCGGGAAGTACGCATCGCTGAGCACGCCGTGCACACCCTCCCAGTCCTCGAAGGTGGGTCGCGATTCGAGCAAGTGCCTCATTGCACTCCTTTCCGGTGCACGCGGAAGAACCCACCGCGCGCACATGCATCCGCAACACCATCGCACGGGTTGCGCTGAATGGATAGTCACGGCGTTCAGCGGATCGCGGCGTAGGACAGGCACACCTACCTTCGTGCTTCGAACGACCCCACCTCCCAGGAGAAGTGCAATGACGCCCTTCATGACTCGCGTGGCCGAACTCGTCGGCACCCACCCGGACGCGGTCCCCCCGGCCGCCGGCGCAGGCACGACCATGCCGCAGACCCGTCTCAGCACGCGGGTGGACACCGGCACCGGCGCGGACCGTCACGTGGCACTGCGTTCGCTGACCGAGCAGTACGTGTGCGAGGCCAATGCGGTGCTCGGCTCCGACCACACACACCTCGACCTCGTCGACGAGCCGCTGCCGGACGAACTCGCCTTCAGCGTCACGTTCGGTGACCACGCCGTCCGCTGCTCCACCCGGTTCGTCGATGGGCGCGCCTACGGCCGCCTCGTCGGTGATGTCGTCGAGGACGACGAGCCCCGCGAACTCGAAAGCGCCGATGCCGTGCCGGACCTGCTCGTTCGGCTCCTGGAGGCGGAGATCGCGCCGCCCAGCATGCCGGCCTCCGCCTGACATCGCCCCACCCCACCCGAGGAGAACGTCCAGTGCAGTACGAACTCAAGACCCAGGTCATCGAGCCCCAGCGGCACACCTTCACGCACGTCGCCAAGCGCTTCGGCGACAAGCCGGCCTCGCGCTATCTCGAGGGCAGCATCGACGTCCAGCCCACCGAGCACTTCCACTACCGACCCACGTGGGACCCGACCAAGGAGATCTACGACGAGTCCTTCAGCGTCTTTCGGCTGGCCGATCCGTACTCCTACCTCGACCCGCGCCAGTACTACTACGCGCCGTACGTCACCGCTCGCTCCGGACACCACGACGCGTTCGGCACGTCGCTGGAGTACATCGAGAACCGGGGCCTGCTCGGGCGACTGCCCGACGGGTGGTCGGCCGTGCTCGGCGAGCTCGTCGTTCCGCTGCGGCACCTCGAGAGCGCCGGCCAGCTCATCCTCTGCGGCATGGCTCGCTTCGGCTACGGAGCGACGATCACCCAGGCCGCGGCCTACTCCGCCTTCGACCGGGTGGGCAACGCCCAGATGATCAGCCGTGTCGGGATCGCCCTCGGTGGCGGCACCACCGAGACGTTGACCGCGGCCAAGGACCACTGGATGGGCGACGAATCGCTGCAGGGCCTGCGCCGACTGGCCGAGGAGACCATCGTCGAGGCCGATTGGGGGGTCGCCCTGATCCAGCTCGATGCCCTCGACCAGCTCGTCTACGACCTGCTCTGGTCCCACCTCGACGACGCGGCGGTCACCGGCGGCGCGCCGGCCTACTCGCTCATCGCCCAGCACATGACGAACTGGTACACCGACAACCGCACGTGGATCGATGCGCTGTACGCGGCCTGGCGCGCCGACCCGGAGCTGGGGGCGCACAACGCCGACCTGCTGGCCGAGCACGGCCGGAACGCCGTCGACACGGCACTCGCGGCGCTCACCCCCTTCGCGCAGCGCCTCGATGCCCGGCTCGACGCCGGTGCCCTCGAGCGCGTCGCCGCGACCGCGGCCGCCTCCCTCGCCACCTTCGCCGCCGATCAGGCCTGAGAGCAGGAGCAGACATGACCGAACAGACCACCAGCACCCGCGACGTCGGCGTCGTCATCCAGGAATCCGAGAGCAACCGACCGGTCGTCGAGGCGATCGAACAGGACAACCCCGACTGCAGCGTCCTGCACACCCCGGGCCTGATCCGGATCACCGCCCCCGGCCGACTGGTCATCACCCAGGAGACGGTCGAGGAGAAGCTCGGCCGGGAGTGGGAGACACACGAGTTCCAGATGGCGATCGTCTCCTACTTCGGCAACATCCAGGAGTGGGACGAGGACGAGATCGTCATCGCGTGGGACCACTGAGCCCGACCTGACCCGCCCACCCGCCACACCCGATCGAACAACGACGTTCCGCAACACCGACGTTCCGCAACACCGACGTTCCACGAGGAGCAACACCATGACGCTCGCACCCGAGAAGAAGACCAAGAAGCCCAGGAAACTGTCGATGAAGGCCCGCTACGAGGCCCTCACGCGCGGCCTCGACTGGGAGCCCAGCTACGTCACGAAGGAGGAGATGTTTCCGCACCTCGAGTACGAAGGCATCAAGATCCACGACTGGGCCGCCTGGGAGGACCCCTTCCGCCTGACGATCGACGCCTACACCAAGTACCAGGCGGAGAAGGACCGTCGCCTGTACGCCGTTCTCGACGGCTTCGCCCAAGGACAGGGACACCTCAACCTCACCGACGCCGGCTACCTCAACGCGATGAAGCTGTTCCTCCAGGGCGTGACCCCGCTGGAGTATGCCGCGCACCGCAACTTCGCCTACCTCGCGCGGCACTTCGCCGGACCGGGCCCGCGCTTCGCCGCGCTGTGCCAGTCGATCGACGAGATCCGGCACATGCAGACCGAGGTGCACACGCTGAGCAACTACAACAAGTACTACTCCGGCCTGCACAACTGGCCGGAGAACCACGACCGTATGTGGTACCTCTCGGTGCCCAAGAGCTTCTTCGACGACGCCCTCTCCTGCGGGCCCTTCGAGTTCCTCATCGCCATCGGCTTCTCGTTCGAGTACCTGCTGACCAATCTGCTCTTCGTCCCGTTCATGTCCGGAGCGTCGTTCAACGGCGATCTCCCGACGATGACCTTCGGGTTCTCGGCGCAGTCCGACGAGTCCCGTCACATGACCCTCGGTCTCGAGGCGATCAAGTTCCTCCTCGAGCAGGACGAGGACAACGTCCCGATCGTGCAGGCCTGGCTCGACAAGTGGTTCTGGCGGGCGTACCGCGTCACCGCGCTGGTGTCACAGATGCTCGACTACATGCTGCCCCGCAAGGTCATGAGCTGGAAGGAGTCCTTCGAGCTGTACTTCGAGGAGCAGATGCTCAAGGGCCTCTTCGAGGACCTCGCCTTCTACGGCATCACGCCGCCGCGCCACGTCGCCGACGCCGTGCAGGAGAAGGACGTCCTCTCCCACCAGGTGTACTGGATCCTGTACCAGTTCTCCTTCGCTGCCGGGTTCACCACGACGATGCCCACGCCGGAGCACCAGCAGTGGCTCTCGCAGGCCTACCCGGACACCTTCGACACGCACTTCAAGCCGCTGTGGGACAAGGAGGCGCGCAACATCGCCAGCGGTGGGCGGCACTTCACCCGCGGGCTGCCGCAGCTGTGCCAGGTCTGCCAGATCCCCATGGCTTTCACGGAGCCCGGTGACCCCACCACACTCTGCCAGCGCGAGTCCGAGTTCGAGGGCGAGATCTACCACACCTGCTCCAACGGGTGTCAGTGGATCTTCGAGCGCGAGCCGGAGAAGTACCGCCAGGCCTGGCTGCCGGTCCACCAGATCTACCAGGGCAACTGCGGTGGCCCGAGCGTTCCCGAGGTCCTCGAGTGGTACCACCTGCAGGACGGCGACGCCGGCGAGTACCTCGGTTCGCGCGACCACACCAACTGGCTCACTTGGCAGGGCGAGGCCGCCGCCGAGACGGCCTCCCACGAGAACAAGGCAGGTGCCTGACATGTCGATCACAAGCCTCGGGGAGTACGACTTCCCCTCCCGTTCCCGCCAGGAACTCTACGGCGACGACCAGCTCGTCACGTTGTGGTTCCAGGACACGATGTGGTGGTGCTCCCCGGTGATGTTCCGGGCACCCCGCGCCATGACCTGGGCCGACTTCTGGGCGCAGATGATCGTGCCGCTGGCGGAGGAGGACCCGGACTTCGACGCCGCCACCGCGCGGACCTGGACCCTGCACGGCGCTCCGTTCGAACCCCAGGACGGGATGACCCTCACCGAGCTCGGCATCCGTCACAAGGACGTCATCGGCACCCGAGTCGCCGCCTGACCCCACCCACACCGCTCCCCTTCGTCTCGCTCCAAGGAGTCCCCATGCCCACACACACCATCACCGTCGAACCGGTCGGCCGCGAGGTCCAATGCGACGAGGACCAGACGATCCTCGACGCCTGCCTGCGGGCGGGGGTGTGGCTGCCGCACAGCTGCACCCATGGCACCTGCGCCACCTGCAAGGTCGACAAGCTCGACGGTGAGGTGGACCTGGGCGAGGCGAGTTCGTTCGCGCTCATGGACTTCGAGCGGGACGAAGGGAAGCTGCTCACCTGCTGCGCCAAACCCCGCGGGGACGTGACGATCGAGGCCGATCTGGACGTCGACGAGGACCTCGTCGTCCACCCGGTCGAGGACTACACCGGTACCGTGGTCGTCCTCGAGGACATCGCCCTGGGGACCAAGCGACTGGTCGTCGAACTCGACCGGGAGATCGGCTTCAACGCCGGTCAGTACATGAAGTTCACCGTGCCGGCCACCGCCGGCCAGGCCTCGTGTGACCGGACGTGGTCGATCGGCTCCCCACCCGGCGAGCGCACCCGACTGGAGTTCCACATCCGCAACGTCCCGGGCGGGCGCGGTACCGACGGCTGGGTCTTCTCGACCCTGGCCGAGGGGGACACCGTCGCCCTGTCCGGCCCCTACGGCCGCTTCGTGCTGAAGACGGGCGACGACCGACACGCGATCCTCGTCGGCGGCGGCACCGGCGTGGCCCCGCTGAAGTCGATGGTCCGCCACGCGCTGGAGGCCGGGGAGTACGGGGGTGAGCTGACCCTCTACGCCGGCGGCCGCACCCGCGCCCACCTCTACGACGTGGACGTCTTCCGCGCGTTGGAGGAGGAGTACGAGGAGTTCACGTACCGGCCCTGCCTCTCGGACGAGACTCCGCAGGAGGTGGCGGACTCGGGCGACGACCCGGACGCCTACGCCTACGGCCTGGTCACCGAGGTCATCGAGGCCGACCACGCGCGCCTCGGCGGGTGCCGCGGCTACCTGTGCGGCTCGCCGCCGATGGTCGACGCCGCGCTGAAGACCCTGATGAGCCGACGGCTCTTCCCCCGGGACATCTTCCGCGAGGACTTCTTCGACGAGTCGGACAAGAACGGCTCGGGCCTGAAGAGCCCGCTCATCAAGCGTTGAGTTGCCGTCGCCGGGCGGCGCCTACAGGGCCCAACCGACGTACTTGGTTTCCAGGTACTCCTCGATGCCCTCCGCGCCGCCCTCGCGCCCGAACCCGGACTGCTTGACGCCGCCGAACGGGGCGGCCGGGTTGGACACGATGCCCTGGTTGACCCCGACCATGCCGAACTCGAGCCCCTCGCTGACCCGGATGACCCGCGAGGCGTCCCGCGTGAAGACGTAGGCGACCAGTCCGTACTCCGTGCCGTTGGCCAGCGCGAGCGCCTCGGCCTCGTCGCGGAAGGTCGCCACCGGCGCGACCGGCCCGAAGATCTCCTCGTGCAGCACGCGCGCGTCGGCCGGCACGTCGGCGAGGACCGTGGGCGCGTAGAAGTTGCCGGGCCCGTCGATCGCCGCGCCGCCGACGACCGTCCGCGCCCCTCGAGACTGCGCATCGGAGACGAGCTCGGTCACCTTCTCGATCGCGGCGGGGGTGATCAGGGGGCCCACGTCGACGCCATCGGCACTCCCGTCGCCCACGGTCAACGCGCCCATGCGCTGCGCGAGTCGCTCGGTGAACTCGTCGGCGATGGATTCGTGCACGTACATCCGGTTCGCCGCCGTGCAGGCCTCGCCGATGTTGCGCATCTTGGCGAGCATCGCGCCGTCGACCGCCGCCTCGAGGTCGGCGTCCTCGAAGACGATGAACGGGGCGTTGCCGCCGAGCTCCATGGAGACGCGCAGGAGTTGTTCAGCCGACTGCTCGACGAGCGCGCGACCGACCGCGGTGGAGCCGGTGAAGGTCAGCTTGCGGGCGCGCGGGTCGCGGATCAACGGCTCCATCACCGCGCCGGCGTGCGCGGTCGTCACGACGTTGACGACCCCGGCCGGGACGCCGGCCTCCTCGAGCACCTGGGTCAGGGCGAGCATCGTCAACGGAGTCTCGTGCGCCGGCTTGATGACCATCGTGCAGCCGGCGGCGATGGCCGGGCCGATCTTGCGGGTGCCCATCGCCAGGGGGAAATTCCACGGGGTGATCATCAGCGTCGGGCCGACGGGCTGCTTCATCGTCAGCAGCCGGGTGCCACCGCTGGGGGCCACGGCGTAGCGCCCCGCGATGCGCACGGCCTCCTCCGAGAACCAGCGGAAGAACTCGGCTCCGTAGGTCACCTCGCCGCGGGCCTCGGCCAAGGGTTTGCCCATCTCGAGGGTCATCAAGGCGGCGAACTCGTCGGCGCGATCGGTGAGGGCCTCGAAGGCCGTGCGCAGGATCTCGCCGCGCTCACGCGGGTCGGTCGCGGCCCAACTCGGCTGCGCGGCGACCGCGGCGTCGAGCGCGCGGCGCCCGTCGTCGACCGATCCGTCCGCCACGCTCGTGACGATCTCGCCGGTGGCGGGGTTGAGCACCTCGAAGGTCGCGTTGCCCTGCGCCGGACCCCACTCGCCGCCGATGTGGAGGCCGGTGGGGAGCGTCGCGAGGAGGCGCGACGTCGAGTCGGCGGCATCCAGGGCGGGTCGGACGACGGCGGGCATGGTGCTCATCGGTGCTCCTGTGTGGTGACTGTTCGGTGGCGAATGGACGTTCCGGTTTCGCGCGTCGGTGATCTTCGGCAGGATCTCCTCCATGACCGATTCTTCCGCTTCGTCGACCCCTGATGCGGCGAACGCGCGCCGTCTGGAGCATTCGATCTCCGTTTCCCGTGACATCGCGGCTCCGCCCGCCGCGGTCTGGGCCGTCCTGACCGATGTCGAGGACTCGGCCGAGCACCTCTCCGGCGTCGAGGCCGTCGAGATGCTCACCGAGGGCGACTACCGCGTCGGCACCCGCTGGCGCGAGACCCGGACCATGATGGGCCGGCGCGAGACCCAGGAGATGGAGGTCACGCACGTCAAGGCGAACCGGGCCACGGTGATCGCGGCCGACGCCGGGGGCATGGACACGACGACGACGTTCACCCTCGAGCCGGCGCTGCACGGGTCGCATACGCGGATCGCCATGGCGTTCGAGGGGATCCTGTCCCAGCCCACGCGGGTGCAGCGCGTGATGATGAGCCTGTTCGGCAATCTGGGTCTGAAGGCCACGCGTCGAGCGATGGAGCAGGACCTCGCCGACATCGCCGCGGTCGCCGAGCAGCGGCCGACCCTGCGCCACTGACCCCGCCTGCCCCGG
>NZ_BCRE01000076.1 GCF_001552435.1 Kribbia dieselivorans NBRC 106261 | reverse complement strand
GGTAATACCTCGAACCGCGGGGGTAGGGGGGGTTCAGGGCAGCACGACCCCGCGGACGACACCGTCCTGCCAGCCACCGACGAGCACCCGGGCCTGCCCGGTCTCGACGAGCACCGGGGTCGAGAAGGTGTTGGCCGGGGTGACCTGCAGCACATGGTCGACCTGGCGGCTGGCCAGATCCACCCGGACGACCTCACCGGTGACGCCGGTCAGCCACACGTCGTTGCCGGAGCGCACCGGTCCGGCTTCGAAGAACCGCTGCGGAGCTGCCGTGACCGACCACCGCCGCGCACCCGTGGTCGCGTCGTAGAGCAGCACGCCCCCGAACTCCTCGACCGCCAGCAGACCTTCGTCGAGGACCAGCCCCGGGTTGTAGGTGCGGTTGCCGTTGTGGCGCCAACGTACGGCTCCGGTCGTGCGGTCGAGCGAGTAGGTCGCCCCGACCGTCGCGAAGACGACCTGATCGGCCGCGGCGAGGTCGACCGTGTCGCCCCACGGGGCGTACAGCATCTTGCCGTAGGCATCCGAGCGGTTCGTGGCCAGATCGGCGCGCCAGAGCCGAGCTCCCGTGCGCGCGTCGAAGGCGTAGGCGCGCCCGTCCCCCGACCCCACGTAGACCCGCTCACCGTCGCACGCGGGCCGCCCGGCGAAGAGATTGCCGTGGTCGGTGCGCCAGACGATGGCTCCCTGCGTCGTGATCCGGAACGTCTCGGTCCCGGCGCAGGCGATGATGTCGGTGCGAGCGTCGATCGCGACGGCGAGGGTGCGTGCCAGTGCGGGCGCGCCCAGATCGACCCGCCAGCGCACGGCCCCGGTGGCGGCCTCCACGGCGTACAGGTGGTGATCGGCCGAGGGCAGGTAGATCACTCCGTCGTGGACAGCGCCATCGCGGTGGACGGGCCCGATGCGCGTGCGCCACAGCACCCGCGTGCGATCGCCGTCGACGCGCAGGGACGTGAGCGAGCCGGTCGTGGACGCGGCCACGATGGTGGCCTCGCCGACGGCCATGATGCCAGCCTGGACCTGCCCGCCGACTCGGTGGACCCACCCCAGGTGCGCCGCTGCACCGTCGACGAACACCGGCACGATCGACTCCCAGAACTCGCCGGCCGCGTCCACCGCGCGCACCTGGACGCGATGATGACCGGGCGTGAGATCGACCATCGCCACCCGGGCCTTGAAGGTTCCGGTGTCGGTTCGGGTCAGTTCGACCGTCGTGGGCGTCTGACGCCCCCCGTACCGAGCCTGCGGGTAGATCTGCGCGACCATGGCGTCGACCTCCCCGGCGCGGGCCGCCGACATCCGCACCTCAACGGTGATCGCCTCGCCCTCGACGTCGGCCCGGACGCTGTTCGGCGCCAGGTGACCCCCGACCCGCGCACCACGCAGGGGGATGACCGCTGAGCGCGACGTCGTGGTCGAGCCGTCGGCCGCCAGCCGGACGGCGTCGACGGTCAGTTCGGGTCGGCCGTCGCGCGTGACCCGCTCCACCCAGAAGTAGTCGATTCCATCGCGCGAGGCGCGGCCGTTGACCTGGGTGAACCCATTCATCGGCATGATCTCGTGGGTGTGGGTGTGCCCGGTGAACAGCGCGCGCACGTTGCGCTTCTCCAGGACCTCGAGCAGGTCCTCCGAGTCGTTGACGTAGTAGTTCGGTGCACCGATCGGCATGTGCGTGAACAGGATGGCCGGCACGGTGTCGTTCGTCCGGCGATCGAGGTCCTTGCGCAACCATGCGAGCAACTCGGCGCCGTAGACCGACGGCTCCTCCAGGAGCTGGTACGGCGAGAGGCCGACGAAGTGCAGGCCACCGAGGTCGAAGGAGTCCGTCGGCTCACCGAACCAGCGGCGATAGGACTCCATGGCGGAGATGTCCCAGCGCCACTCGTGGTTGCCGGCGACGTGGCGCATACGCGACCAGAGCGTGTCGGGCACCGCACTGCGATAGGCGGCGAACTCACCGTCGACGCCATAGTCGGTGAGGTCGCCACAGTTCAGCACGACGTCGGGTTGACGCGACTCGATGTGGGTCAGCAGGCGCCGGAGCGCCGCCGTGCGAGTGGGGACATCGACGTTGGCGTGGGTGTCCGTGACGACCGCGAACCTCAGGTCGGCGGCACCCTGGACAGGTTCGGCGGCGGCCGGATCGGCGAGGGCCGCCTCCCCGAGCGCGGCCGCCGTGGCAGCAGCGCCGGTCAGGCCCAGGAAGGAGCGTCGGGTTGCGGGCATGGACGACAGGGTCATTCGCTCTTTCTATTTTGCCGTCATGGCCGCGGCGTGAACAGCACGTGACTGCGAGGCGACGGCGAGATGACCGTCGTCAACCACCACCCCGCGATTGATCCACGCATCGGAACCGACCTCCACCGATCGACGTTGACTATCGTGACGATGCCCACAATTCATCGATCTGGATTATGGGTTTCTGACGTTTCCATATAGAGTTCCTATCGACCGATCACCCCGTCATCGTCAGTGAGGTAGTCACCACATGTCCCTGATCAACACGAAGATCAAGCCGTTCGAGGCCAACGCGTATGTCAACGGCGAGTTCAAGACCTACTCGGACGCGGACATCGCCGGCAAGTGGGCGATCTTCTTCTTCTACCCGGCCGACTTCACCTTCGTCTGCCCGACCGAGCTCGAGGACCTGGCCGGCCAGTACGAGCTGCTGCAGTCCCTGAACGTCGAGGTCTTCTCGGTCTCCACCGACACCCACTTCACGCACAAGGCGTGGCACGAGACCTCCGAGGCCGTCGGCAAGGTCAACTACCCGATGCTCGGCGACCCGACCGCCACGATCTCCCGCAACTTCGAGATCCTCCGTGAGGACGAGGGCCTGGCCAACCGTGGCACCTTCCTCGTCGACCCGGACGGCGTGATCCAGTTCCTCGAGGTCACCGCCGAGGGCATCGGCCGCAACGCCGCCGAGCTCGTGCGCAAGGTCAAGGCCGCGCAGTACGTGCGCAACCACCCGGGCGAGGTCTGCCCGGCCAAGTGGGAAGAGGGCGAGGACACCCTGGCCCCGTCGCTCGACCTCGTGGGCAAGATCTGATCCACCGCAGCGTCTGATCCACCGCAGCGTCTGATCGAACGCAGCGTCTGATCGAAGGCGGGAGGGCGGCCCGGCTGGCCCGCTCTCCCGCCTTCGGCGTTCCCCGACCGCGTACCACCCCGACTCCGTACCGCCCCGACCGCGTACCACCCGACTTCGTACCACCCCGTCTTCCGCACCCGCCGAGAATCCTGGAGGAATCGTGCTCGACACCGCCCTGGCCACCCAGCTGAAGTCCTTGATGACGAACATCAAGGAGCCGATCGAGATCCTCACCACGCTCGGCGACGACGCGAAGTCGCGCGAGGTGGCCGAGCTCGTCGACGAGATCAGCGGCATGTCCGACCTGGTCACCGTGCGCCCCAACGCCGGTGAGGTCGCCGCGCGCACCCCCTCCTTCACGATCATGCGCACCTCCGACCAGCACGTGCAGGTCACCTTCTCCGGCATCCCGATGGGCCACGAGTTCACCTCGCTCGTCCTGGCGCTGTTGCAGGTCGGCGGCCACCCATCGAAGGAGGCCGCCGCGACGCTCGAGCAGGTCGCGAACCTCACCGGGGAGCACCACTTCGAGACGTGGTTCTCGCAGGGCTGCACCAAGTGCCCCGACGTCGTGCAGGCGCTCAACCTCATGGCGATCCTCAACCCGAACATCACCCACACCGCGGTCGACGGCGGCGCCTTCCCCGACGAGGCCGAGGAGCGCGGTGTCCTGGCCGTGCCGATGGTGTTCCGCAACGGCGAGATCTTCGGCAACGGCAAGATGTCGCTCGAGGAGATCGTCGGCAAGGTCGACTCCGGCGCCGGTGAGAAGGAGTCCGCGCGGATCGACGCGCTCGACCCGTTCGACGTGCTCATCGTCGGTGGCGGCCCGGCCGGCGCGACCGCGGCGATCTACACCGCCCGCAAGGCGCTGCGCACCGCGATCATCACCGAGCGCTTCGGCGGCCAGGTCAACGACACCATGTCGATCGAGAACCTCTCCTCGATCCAGCACACCGAGGGCCCGAAGCTCGTCGGCGACCTCGAGCGGCACGTCGAGTCCCACGAGGGCGTCGAGGTGCTGCGCACGCAGCGCGCCGCGAAGCTCCACCCGATGAACGCGGACGGCCTGATCAAGGTCGAACTCGACTCCGGCGCCGCCGTCTATGGCCGCACCGTGATCCTCGCGCCCGGAGCGTCGTGGCGCCAGATGAACGTCCCCGGCGAGTTCGACTACCGCAACAAGGGCGTCACGTTCTGCCCGCACTGCGACGGCCCGCTCTTCAAGGGCAAGGACATCGCCGTCGTCGGCGGCGGCAACTCGGGCATCGAGGCCGCCATCGACCTCGCCGGGGTCGTCGGGCACGTCACGGTGTTCGAGTTCATGGACTCGCTCAAGGCCGACGAGGTGCTGCAGCGCAAGCTCAACTCGCTGCCCAACGTCGACGTCGTCACCTCGGCGCAGACCACGCAGGTGCGCGGCGACGGCAACCGCGTCGTCGGGCTCGACTACACCGACCGCACGACCGGCGAGTCGCGCGCCCTGGACCTCGACGGCGTGTTCGTGCAGATCGGCCTGATCCCGAACACCCAGTGGCTGGCCGACTCCGGGGTCGAGCTGAGCGAGCGCGGCGAGATCGTCGTGGACGCCGGTGGCGCGACCAACCTGGAGGGCGTGTTCGCCGCCGGTGACGCGACCACCACGCCGTACAAGCAGATCGTCGTGGCCTTCGGGGCCGGTGCGACCGCCGCGCTGAGTGCGTTCGATCACCTGATCCGCGTCTCGGCTCCGGCCGAGTCGATCAGCGCCTGATCTCACCCCGTCGCCATCCGCACACTCCGGCTGACCACCTGGTCGGCCACCGTCGAAGAGAGGAGCTCTCGTGAACCTGCGTGACCTGGAGTACCTCGTCGCGGTGGCCGATCACGGTCATTTCGGCCAGGCTGCGGCCGCGTGCTTCGTCAGCCAACCGACGCTGTCGACCCAGCTCAAGAAGTTGGAGGGCGAACTCGGCACCCGCCTGGTCGAGCGCGGCTCGCGTCACCACCTGCTCACCCCCGCCGGGGAGCAGGTCGTCGATCGCGCCCGCCGCATGCTGACCGACGCCGAGTCGATCCGGCGGATCGCCGCCCAAGCCCAGGATCCGCGCTCCGGCTCGTTGCGGTTGGGGATCTTCCCGACCCTGGCGCCCTATCTGCTGCCGCACGTCATGCCCGGGGTGCGCGAGCACTTCCCCGACCTCGAACTCCTGCTCGTCGAGGAGCGCACCCCGCGCCTGCTCGAGCAACTCGCCCAGGGCCGACTCGACGCGGCGGTGCTCGCGCTGCCGCTCGAGGACGAGTCGCTGGTCATCGAGCCGCTCTTCCGCGAGGACTTCGTGCTCGCCGTGCCGTCCGGGCACCGACTTGCGCAGGACGGCGCGGCCGTGAGCCCCGGCGTGCTCGCCGACGAGCAGGTCCTCCTGCTCGAGGACGGTCACTGCCTGCGCGACCAGGCCCTCGAGGTGTGCACCCTCGCGGGCGGATCGGAGCGGGCCGGGTTCCGCGCGACGAGTCTGGAGACCTTGCGGCACATGGTCGCCACGAATGCCGGAGTCACGCTCATGCCGGTGATGTCCGTCGCTCCCCCGGTCACGCCGCACCCGTCGCTGGAACTCGTGCGGTTCCGCGACCCGGCGCCGCACCGCGACATCGCCCTGGTGTCACGACGCTCCGGCGTGCACGGTGAGTTGCTCACCGAACTGGCCGACGTGCTGCGCCAGGTGCCGCCCGAGTTGGCCACCACGCTCCCCGAGGTGACGCAGCGGCGCTCCGCGTAGGGCGCCGGACGCGGGGACGCCCGTCAACGTGCCGTGCCCGCGCCGGCTTCGTAGGCTGGGGCGCATGGCGGACAAGGTGGGGTTCGTGCTCGGCGGCGGTGGGGTGCTCGGTGCCTCGCATCTGGGCATGATGCGTGCGCTGCTGGAGGCCGGCATCAGCCCCGATGTCATCGTCGGCACGAGCATCGGCGCGTTCAACGGCGCCTACCTCGCCAGCGCCCCGACCCTGGCCACCGTCGATGCCCTCGAGCACCTCTGGCGCACGACGCTCGCCACGGGCAAGGCCTTCCGCCCGGGTGCCTGGGAGACGATGCTCAACGTCGCCCGCTCCCGCACCCACCTCCTCTCGACGAAGGTGTTCGCCGACTTCGTCGACGCGCACCTGCCGGTGTCGACGTTCGAGGAGCTCGAGGTGGAGTTCCAGTGTGTGGCGGCCTCGATCGAGAAGGCGCAGGCGAGGTGGTTCACCAGCGGCGCGTTGCGCGACCCGATCCTGGCCTCGTGCGCGCTGCCGCCGTTCTTCGCGCCGGTCGTCATCGACGGGGAGCACCACTACGACGGCGGTCTGGTCGACTCGATTCCGCTGGGCCAGGCCGTGCGGCTCGGAGCGTCGATCGTGTACGTCCTCCAGGTCGGGCGGGTCGAGAATCCGATGGTCGTGCCGCGCAACTTCGCCGGCGTGGCATTGGCGACGTTCGAGATTGCCCGGCGACACAACTTCACCGACGCGCTCGCGCACGTGCCCGACGGGGTGGAGGTGCACGTGCTGCCCACCGGCGCCGACGAGACCGGGGTGCTGACGACGTTCGGCCACGGCCAGGAGGACAAGATGATCGCCCGGATCGACCTGGCGCACGCCGCGACGCAGGCCTACCTGACCGAGGGTGCTCCCGGGCCGGTGTGATTGGCTGGAGACAGTCAGAGTGGCACCCGCTCCGGTGGTGCCACGGAAGGCACGGAGGCGGACATGGCTGACCACGGACCCAACCCGTACATCACCAACATCGAGACCGACACCCTCGAGAACACCAACTTCCGCGACACGCGCTGGACCGGCGAGCACCTGCAGCTGACGCTCATGCAGATCCCGCCGGGCGGCGAGATCGGCCTGGAGGTGCACCACGGCACCGATCAGTTCCTGCGGATCGAGGCCGGCACCGGGCTGTGCCAGATGGGCGACGCGGAGGACAACCTCGACTTCGAGCGCCAGGTCAAGGACGACGACATCATCATGGTGCCGTCGGGCAAGTGGCACAACGTCACGAACAACGGCGACGAGCCGCTGAAGATCTACTCGCTGTACGGCCCGCCGGACCACGTGCACGGCACGGTCCACGCCACCAAGGCCGACGCGGACAACGACCCGAACGAGCACTGACGCTCAGCGACCGGGCCCGGCGCCCCCGCGGACC
>NZ_BCRE01000075.1 GCF_001552435.1 Kribbia dieselivorans NBRC 106261 | reverse complement strand
GGCGAGCCACGCCTGAGCCTCGCGGTGGGCCTGGTCGCTGGCGAACGGCGGCACCTGCGCCGCCCCGCCGTCGGCCCGCGGGTAGGAGCCGAGGAATCGCACCTCCGAGCACACCCGCTGCAGCCCCATGAGCGCTTCTCCGATGCGCGCGTCGGAGATGTGACCCTCGACGTCGATGGAGAAGCAGTACGACCCCATGCTCTCCTTCGTCGGGCGTGATTCGAGCCGCGTCATGTTGATGCCGCGAACGGCGATCTGCTCGAGCAGACCCATGAGTCCGCCCGGCTTGTCGAGGTGCTGGAAGAGCACGAAGGTCGTCTTGTCCGAGCCGGTCGGCGGCGGCACGCGGCCGGGGGTCGTCACCGCGACGAATCGGGTCACGGCGGCGCTGTTGTCGCCGATGTCCTCGGCGAGGATGTCCAGCCCGTGGACCTCGGCCGCGCCGCGGGCGCAGATGGCGGCGTCGTAGCCGGCATCCTCGTCGAGGTCGGCGGCGAGATCGGCGGCCGCGGCCGCGGTCGACAGGGTCGGCACGTAGGCGGCGTTGGGCAGGTGTTCACCGACCCAGCGGCGTACCTGCGCCCAGGCATGCGAGTGGGTGCCGATCCGGGTCACGTCCGCGAGCGCGACTCCGGGGCGCACGGCGATGACGAAGGTGACCGGCACGAGCACCTCACCGATGATCTCGAGCGGATCGCCGTTCGAGAGGGCGTCGAGGGTCGCCGAGACACCACCCTCGACGGAGTTCTCGATCGGCACCATCGCCCCGTCGAGGTCGCCCTCTCGCAGCGCGCGGAGGGCGGCGTCGACGGACCCGAAGGGGACGGCCTCGAACTCCGGCGGAGCGTCGCGCCAGGCCTGCAGGGCCATGTGCGTGAAGGTGCCCTCGGGGCCGAGGAACCCGGCGCGGGGGATGCGCCCGCCGGCGGCTTCGGCGTGGCTGGTGAGGTTCTGGCTCATCGGGTCTCCAAGGTCATCGGGTCTCCAAGGTCATCGGGTCTCCAAGGTCATCGGGTCTCCAAGGTCATCTGGTTTCCGAGGGGTGTGGTGCGGGAGCGCCGTCCGGGCTGCCGACGCGGTCGAGTTGCCGCTGGTCGAGGTGAGAGCGGGTGAACGCCCACCGCATCAGCACGAACGTCGCCAGCCCACCGAGGAAGAAGCCGTTCGTCAGGATGTGCCCGATGATCCGCAGTGGCCAGGCGTCGTTGAGCAGGGCGCTGCCCCACCACGGCAGCCGCAGCCAGAACCAGATCGTCAACGCGGCCGCCGCGATCAGGCGGGCGCGGTCGCGGCGGGGGTGGGGGCCGAGCAGGGCGAAGAACGCGACGACCATCCAGTGGTAGTGGTGCACCCACGCCACCGGCGAGAGCATGCAGGCCATCAGGCCCACCGCCGCGACCTCGGTGATGGTGTCACCGTTGAGCCAGGCGCGGCGCGCGAGCCCGAAGCCGTACACGCCGATGATGATGACGAGGATGACCCACAGGAGGTCCTGCAGGGTGCCCTCGGGCGTCAGCCGCAGCAACACGCCGCGGATCGACTGGTTCGACGGCCCGGCGTTCGGGCCCAGCCTGGTCGGGTCGGACATCGCGCCGCCCCAGAACGCGATCGACGCCGACGGCAGGATCGCCAGGGTCCCCAGCGTGACCGCGACGGCGGTGCCGATGGCGGTGAAGAGTTCACGCCAACGGCGGTTGATCGCGTAGTGGATGAGGAAGACGCCCGGGGTCAGCTTGATCGCCATGGCCAGACCGACGAGCACGCCGGCGGGCACGTGTCTGAGCACGCGCGGGCGCGGGGCGCGCAGGTCCATCAGGCAGGCGAGGACGATGAACGCGTTGACCTGACCGAAGCGCAGTCCCTCGTCGACCGGTTGGATCCACAGCATCGGAGCGGTGAGCAGGGCCACCGTCAGAAAGCGCCAGCGGCGGTTGCGGTGGATGATCCGGTAGGCGGCGTACCAGACGATGCCGGCGGTGGCGAGCACCTGCGCCCAGAACCACAGCCACCCGACGACCCCGAACGGCAGCCACGCCAGCGGGATCGCCAGCAGCGCCGCGAACGGCGGATACGTGAACGGCAGCAGCTGCGGTGGCTCGGTCAGGTACTCGTAGATCGGGCGGCCCATGAGCACCGAGCGGCCGGCCTCGCGGTAGACCTCGACGTCGACCTGCCACTGATCGGCCGGCCAGTGCCACATGTAGATGTAGATGGCCGGGAACGCCGCCGCGACGAGCACGATGACGCCGAGCACCCACGAACGCCACCGTTGCGCGGCGTAGGAGGACAGGGAGCGGTCCACGTCGGGTCAGCGCAGGGTCATCTGGCGGCTGAGCAGCCCGGACTTGGCACGGCGCTCCTCGGCGTTGAGCGGATCGGTCGTCGCCAAGGCGTCCCGGTAGCGCTCGAGAAGGTCGGCCAGCGGCGCGGCGAACGACTCGGGCTCGGCCTGGGGGTCGACCTCGATGACCGGCACGAGAAGGCCGGCGGAGCGGAAGGCACCCAGGAGCGTGGAGTTCTCGCCGAGCGCGTCGGTGCCGGCCGCGTGCAGGCGGGCCAGGGCGTTGGTGGCGGCGTCCTCGTCGTCGCCGAGCACGAGCCGGATGTACGTGCGGGCGCCGATGCGGCACCAGTACGCCGACGTCACGCCGGGCACGGCCACGGTCGGCACGATGACCTCGTTGGCCCGCTCCATCGACTCGGCGGCCTCGCCCTCGAGTTCGGCGCCATCGGCCCAGAAGTCGAAGCCCTCGTGGACAGTGACCTCGAGGGGGCCGTCGGTGTCGAGGAGGTCCTGGAGGCGGGGGGTCTGCTCGGTCGGGCTCGGCGCCGCCATGAGCGGCTCGCCCGGGTCGAGCGTCAGCGTGGCGAGGATGGTCGCCGCCAAGTCGCGGCTGGCGTCACCGCTGCGCGAGCCGGACTGCGCTCCGACCGTGATAGACCCGTCCTGGCGCCGCAGACCGGCCATCGACATGGGGAGCACGGACGCGACGGTCACCGTGGCCGGCACGTCGGCGTCGTCGGGCACCTCACCGGAGCCGCGCACGGCGGCGTCGTCGAGGGTGACCACGGCGCTGGCGGCCGGGAGGATCTCGTGGAGCGCGACCCAGTCGGTCTCACCGGGCAGCCCGTCGAAGGGCCGTCGCACGAACGGCACCGGCCCCGTCTTGATCCGCCGTGGGGCGTCGCCCTGCTTCTTGCGTCGAGATGCCTTACCCATGCTGGCAAACCCTAGTCTGCGCAACCGGGAGCGCCGTACACCCGGGCGGGCGGGTTGGCCACTCGTGGGTCAGGAGTTGACGCGGCGACGGGATGGACCGCCCAGGCAGGCCCACACGGTGGTGCCCTTGTCGGTTTCCTGGACACCCCACTCGTGCGCCACTGACCGCACGATCCGCAGGCCGCGACCGTTGGGGGCCCACACCTGTTGCTTGAGCGGCTTGGGGCTGCTCTGCTGCGATCCGCCGTCGGAGACCTCGATCTCGACGATGTCCCCCTTCGCCTTCCACTTCAGCCGCACGCTGTCGTCGGCCAGGGGCGTGGCGTGGCGCAGGGCGTTGGTGACCAGTTCGGAGATCACGAGTTGGGCCTCGTCGATGATCGTCGCGGAGACCCCACGCCCCTGCAGGTCGGCGGCGATGGCCCGGCGTGCGGCGGCCACGGTCGTCGGCGCCCAGGCGGCCCGCACGGTACGGCTCGACCCGACCCCGATCGGGCCGCCGAACTCGTCGAAACCGTTCGGAGCCTCGTCGATGGGCTGTGATGCCGGCGCGGCGTGCGTCATGACTCTCCTTGCGACTGATACTGCAAGGAGAACACACCGCGCCCGGTTCACGCGAGCGCCGACGGCCACACCCCGACGGGGTCGAGGTCGTAGAGGGCGCACCAACGCCCTCCACGACCTCGACTCAGCCGGTCCCTCATCCTCAGTGGCCCTGAAACTCCGCCGTGCGCTTGCCCAGGAACGCCTCGGTCCCCTCGGCCTTGTCGGCCGTGCCGTAGAGCACCGTCTGCGCGAGCAGTTCGATGACCTGGCCGGTCGGCTGCGCGGCGTCGAAGCCGGCACGGACGACGAGCTTGGCCAGCCGGACCGCGAGCGGACCCTTCGCCATGATCGTCATGGCCAGTTCACGGGCGCGCGGCAGGAGCGCGTCGGGCTCGACGACCTCGGTGACCAGCCCGTACTGCTCGGCCTGGGCCGCACCGACCAGGCGGCCGGTGAGGATGAGGTCGAGCGTGCGACCCACCCCGATCAATCGCGTCATCCGCTGCGTGCCACCCGCGCCGGGCAGCACGGCCAGGTTCGCCTCGGGCAACCCGAAACGGGCGTTGTCCGACGCGATCCGGAGGTCACAGGCCATGGCCAGTTCGCAGCCGCCGCCGAGGGCGAAGCCGTTGATCGCGGCGATCGTCGGCTTCTCGAAGGACTCGATGAGATCCATCGTGCGCTGCATCTCACCGGTCAGACCGGTGGTGAGGTCGTAGGTGCGCACTTCGGCGATGTCGGCGCCGGCGATGAACGCCTTCTCCCCCGACCCCGTGAAGACCACGGCACCAACGGTGTCGTCGCCCCGGAGCGCCGTGAGCGCGGTCCGCAGATCCGCGAGCACGGCTTCCGAGAGGGCGTTGCGCACGTCCGGCCGGTTGACCGTGATGAGCGCAACGCCGTCCGCGACGTCGACCAGCAGCGTCTCGAGGTTCTCCAGACCCTCCGGTGTGGTCACGCGAGTTCCTTCACGGCCGACTCACGCAGGTGGAACTTCTGGATCTTGCCCGACGGGGTGGTCGGGAAGACGTCCATGACGAGTACCTCTTCCGGCCAGTACTGCTTCGCGACGCCCTTGGCGGACAGGTACTCGCGCAACTTCGCCAGGTCGTAGGGCTCGACGCCGTCCTGCATCACGAGGCAGGCGCAGGCGCGCTCCTGCAGACGCGGGTCGGGGATACCGATGACCGCGACCGAACGGAAGTCCGGGTTCTCGTACAGGACGTTCTCGACGTACGCAACCGGGATGTTCTCGCCACCGCGGACGATGATGTCCTTGGTCCGACCGGAGATCGAGATGTAGCCGTCCTCGTCCATGATCGCGAGGTCGCCGGTGTCGAACCAGCCGTCCTCGGTGAACAGTTCGCGGGTCATCTCCAGACGGCGCAGGTAGCCGACGAACATGAACGCGCCGCGGGCCTGCAGTCGACCCTCGGTGCCCGGCGCGACCAGGTTGTTCTCAATGTCGACCGTGCGCACCTCCATGCCGGGGTACGGGAAGCCGTCGGTCGAGGTGACCTTCTCCTCCGGGTCACCGGGAGCACAGATGGTGATGAGGCCGTTCTCCGTCTGCCCCCACCCGCCGAGGATGGCCATACCCGGCAGCTTCTGTGCGCCCTCGCGGACGTAGGTGCGCGGGATGGGCGCACCCATGCAGCAGAAGCGCACGAGCGACTGCAGGCCGGTGGTGTCCTCCGGGAGGTTGCTGAGCAGGTCGTGCAGGAACGGCGTGGCACCGGAGGTGTAGCTGATCTTGTGCTCCTGCACCAGCCCGAGGAACTCCTGGGCGTTCCAGACGTCCTGCGCCACCAGGTGCAGGCCGTTCTGGATCGCCAGCCGGACACCGAACAGGAACCCGGTCAGGTGGGCGAACGTGGAGGCCATGTGAATGACCGACTCCTCGTTCAGACCCATGCGGTCCGGGATCCCGGCGTTGGCGGCGATCAGGGTGTTGTGCGTGTGCATGACACCCTTCGGCTCGCCGGTGGTGCCCGAGGTGAACATCAGCAGGGTGACGTCGTTGGGGTCGGGGCGCAGCGCGGCCAACTCGGCCGGGTCACGACGCTCCTCCCACGGGGTGTTGACGAACTCCTCCCAGGAGTCCTGCCCCTCCTTCGCGTCGACGACGAGCAGGCGCTCCAGCGAGGGCCAGTCACCACGCAGCGACTCCGCCATGGCGACGTAGTCGAACTTGCGGAATTCGCTCGGCACGACCAGCCACTTGCTCTCCGCGAGGCCGACCATGTAGCCGATCTCACGCTCTCGGTAGATCGGGATGAGCGGGTTGTTGACCGCGCCGATCCGCGTGCATGCCATGTGCAGGATCACGAACTCGATCCAGTTGGGCAGCTGGAAGGAGATGACATCGCCGGGGCGAATGCCGTTCTCCAGCAGGCCGAGCGCGACGCGGTCGCTCTTGGCCTTCAGCTCGGCATAGGTGATGTGCCCGCGCGAGTCGGTGACCGCGCGCCTGTCCGGTGTGCGGGCCGCCGCCTCGTCGAGGAGGTCGGTCAGCACGCGGTTCTGCCACAGCCCTTGGGCGGTGAAGTCGTCGATGGTGCTCTGCTCGAGGATCGTCTCGAAGGACATCGTTGTTCCTTGTCGGTCTGTCGAAGTAGAGGTGTTCGGCCTGTCGAAGAAGAGCTGTTCGGTCAGCTCATCACCAGGCCGCCGCTGACGCTGACGGTCTGGCCGGTCATGAAGGAGGCCTCGTCGGAGGCGAAGAAGGCCACCGCGTTGGCGATGTCCTCGGGCTGGGCGAGGCGCTTCATCGGGATGGCGCGGGTCAGGCCCTCACGCAGCTTGGGGTTCTCGCCGCCCATGGAGGCGAACAGCGGGGTGTCGGTCGGGCCGGGGCACACGACGTTGACGTTGATGCCGTTGCGGGCCACCTCGCGCGCCGCCGACTTGCTGAAGGCGATGACGGCACCCTTGGCACCGGCGTACACGGACTCGCCGGAGGAACCGACGCGGCCGGCGTCCGAGGCGAGGTTGACCACGTGGCCGTACTTCTGCTCGACCATGATCGGCAGGACGGCCTTGCTCGTGTTGAGCACGCCGACGTAGTTGATCGAGATGACCTGCTGCCAGAAGTCGGGCTCGGTCTCGAGGAAGGGCATGGCCTTGTCCCAGCCGGCGTTGTTGACGAGCACGTCGATGCGGCCGTGGGTCTCCTTGACCGCGGCGACCATGGCGTTGACCGAGGTGGCGTCGGTGACGTCGACGGCGTGGGCCTCGGCGCTCTGACCGATCTCGGTGGCGACGGCCTTGGCGGAGTCGGCGTTGAGGTCGGTGACGATGACCGTGGCACCCTCGGCGCCGGCCTTGAGGGCGATGGCCTTGCCGATGCCGCTACCGGCGCCGGTGACGATGACGATCTTGTCCTGGAGGCGTCCCATGTTCATGGTCCCTTTCTGCGTGAAGAGTTCTGCGTGAAGAGTTCTGCGAAGAGTTCGCGTGAGCAGTCGGTGGGTTGAGGGGTGGTGCTGGGGTGGTGCTGGGGTGGAGCTCAGGTGGTGCTGGGGCGTGTGGCAGTGCGGCGTGGCCGCGCCGTCATTGGCGCGGCCACGCGTCACATCACGCCGCCACGTGTCACATCACGGCGCGTACTGGCGCCCGAGGAGGTGGCGCGAGATGACGAGCTTGGAGACCTGCTCGGTGCCGTCACCGATCTCCAGACCGATGACGTCGCGCAGACGCTGCGCCATCTTGGCCTCGGAGGAGTAACCCACGTGGCCCAAGGTGAGCAGGCAACGGTGGATGACCTCGGCGGACAGCTTCGGCGCCCAGAACTTGGCCATGGCGGCCTCGGCGCTGTGCTCGATGTCCTCGTCCTTGCGCCAGAGCGCCTCGTAGCACACGTGGCGAGCGCCGCGAACGTACGTCGCGTGCTCGGCCAGCGGGAACGAGACTCCCTGGAACTTGCCGATCGGCTGACCGAAGGCCTCACGGTCACGGGCCCACTGCATGGCCTCGTCGAGCGACTGCTGCGCGGCACCGAGGCAGGCGAGCCCGATGATGGCGCGGGAGTAGTCGAAGCCCTGCATGACGGAGATGAAGCCGCCGCCGGGCTGGCCGATCATGGCGTCCTTGGCCACCTTGGTGCCGTCGAAGTGGATCGAGGCACGACCGATCGAACGGGCACCCAGGTCGTCGAAGGCCGACTTGGTAATTGTCGAGTCGGTCAGGTCGACCCAGAACGCGCTGATGCCGCGCGCACCCTCGCCGCCGGTGCGGGCCAGCACGACGCCGCGGTTGGCCGGCACGCCCAGGGTGATCGAGGTCTTCTCGCCGTGGAGGGTCCACCCGTCCTCGGTCTCGACGGCCTTGAGCTCCATCGCCGCCGCATCGGTGCCGTGACCGGGCTCCGTGATGAGGATGCACGGAATGGTGTCACCCGCGGCGATGCCCGGCAGCCACGCGGCCTTCTGGGCATCGGTCGCGTTGCGCACGATGACGTCGCTGATGAGCGCCGTGTTGATGATGAGGTAGGTCGCGTTGAAGTCCTGGCGACCCACCTCCTCGGCCGCGATTCCGGCGATGAGTGCGGTGGCCTCCTGACCGCCGTACTCCTCAGGGATCCGCAGACCCATCAGGCCCATGCCGGCCATGTCCTTGGCGAGCTGCGGACGGAACACCGCAGCCTTGTCGTCGGACTGGTAGTGCGGCGCCAGTACCTTCTCGGCGAACCGCGCCACCTCTTGGCGATAGGCCTCTTGGTCCTCGTCAAACCCGTAGTGCATTGGTCTTCCTGTCCCCTCGGGTGTCAGTTGGTCGTGGGCGCGGAGCGCCGTGCGCAGGCCTGGGGCCGATCAGTGCCAGTTGCCCGATCAGTGCCAGTTGACGTGCGGCGCAAAGTCCGGCGTGCGCTTCTCCGCGAAGGCCTTGGCGCCCTCCATGCCCTCGTCGGAGGTGGCGAAGGAGTCCAGCGCGGTCATGGCCATGTTGGAGAAGCCGGCCTGGTGGTCGGTGTCGGCGTTGAAGGACTGCTTGATGAACTTGATCGCGGTCGGGCTCAGGGCGTTGATCTCGGCAACCCAGGCGCGGGCCTCGGTCATGAGCTGGTCGGCCGGGACGACCTTGTTGACGAGGTTCATCTCCAGGGCCTCCTGCGCGGAGTACTGGCGACAGAAGAACCAGATCTCACGGGCCTTCTTCTCACCGACGACGCGGGCGAGGTAGGCGGTGCCGAAGCCGGCGTCGAAGGAACCCACGCGCGGGCCGGCCTGGCCGAAGCGGGCGGTCTCGCTGGCGATGGAGACGTCACACATGACCTGGAAGACGTGGCCGCCACCGATCGCGACACCGTTGACGGCGGCGATGACCGGCTTGGGGATGTCGCGGATGAGCTTCTGGAGGTAGCCGAGCTCGAACATGCCGTTCTCGGTCGGGCCGTAGTCACCCGTCTCGGCGCGCTGCTTGACGTCACCGCCGGTGCAGAAGGCCTTCTCGCCGGCGCCCGTGAGCACCACCGCGCGAACGGCCTTGTCGGCCCAGGCGA
Source organism: Kribbia dieselivorans NBRC 106261 (assembly GCF_001552435.1). Lineage (GTDB taxonomy): Bacteria > Actinomycetota > Actinomycetes > Actinomycetales > Dermatophilaceae > Kribbia > Kribbia dieselivorans. Next base: position 2,338 of record NZ_BCRE01000075.1, on the reverse strand, counting down.
GGCGGAAGGCCTTGACGAGCTCGTCGATCGTCTTGCCGCGGAAGGCGTTGTAGCGCTCCGGGCGGTTGATCGTGATGTACGCGCCGCCGTTGTCGACGGTGTAGATGATGTCCTCGAAGTTCGTCATTTTCTCTCTCCTGTGAGTGGGGTGACCTGTAACGCTGGGCGTGGTGCGCTCGTCGTGGAGCGATCGTGTGGGCCAGGGGGGTGGCTCACCTGCGGTTGGGTCCGCTGCGTCTGCGCATGAACCCCTGTCCATTGAATTGTTATTCACTGAATAGTGGTTCACAGCGTAGGGTGATGTCAAGGGATTCGTGGAACTTCGATCCTCCGTGGAACAGTGGCGCTCCAGGGAACATCGACGCTCCGTGGAACTTTGACAATCCGTGGAACACCGACGATCCGTGGAACATCGACCAGGAAGGAGTGGCCCCATGGCCATCGCCCCCACCGATCCGCCGGCGAAGGTCCCGGCCCACGACCAGTTCGACGAGCTGTTTGAGGATTCGGACGACCAGGTTGAGGACTCGAGCGACCTGGACCTCAGGCCATCAGCCGAGCCCGACAGCGAGCCCGATGCCGATGACGCCGTGCGCGCCGAGCGCCGCGAGCGGTCCAAGAACCGGCGGATCCAGCGCCGACGCGCCCAGATCCTGTCGGCGGCCGCGCAGATCATGTACCGCACCGGGTACCACGAGATGTCGATGCAGGCCGTGGCCGCCGAGGCCGGGGTGAGTGTGGGCCTGATTTACCAGTACTTCGGCAACAAGCACGACCTGCTGCAGCGCGTCATCATCGACATCCTCGAGGACTTCCAGGTCCTGGTGCCGGCGGCCATGGACGCCGCGGGCAGCGATCCCGAAGCGCGGATCCGGGCCGGTTTCGACAGCTTCTGCCGCACCATCGACCGCAAGCGCAAGGGCACCCTGCTCGCCTACCGCGAGTCGCAAACCCTGACCAGTGAGGGTCGCCGGGAGCTTCTGCGCCTCGAGGACGAGACGTTGATCCCGTTCCGCGACGCCGTCTCGGAGGGGATTGCCCAAGGACTGTTCCGGGAGGTCTCCCCCTTCCTCGTCGCCCACAACCTCAAGATCATCGCGCACGGTTGGGCGCTCAAGCACTGGGATCTGGCCGACAAGGTCACGATCGACGAGTACATCGAGGCAGAACTGGATCTGGTCCTGACGTCACTGAAGGCGTGAACGACGCTCCCCCACGGCCTGACCGACCAGGCGACCGACCCAGGTCTGTGGGAGTCGCTCACCCGTGACGACGTAGTGCACGGCCGCGTCGTAGTGCCGCGTGGACCCGAGGTCGAAGAAGGCCCCGGCGGAGCCGGCCAGCAGGATCTGGTCCCCGAGGTGGAGGACCTCGTCGTCGCTCGGCGCGTAGATGATGCCATCGACCCGCGCGATCATCAGGGCAACGGCGGCAAGGCGGTCCTCGCGGTCGGCGGGGTCGCGGAGCAGGTCGCCCAGCGTCAACTCATGGCTCGTGAGCCACCGGGCGACGGCCGGCGAGTGGGCGGCATCGATGGTGATCCCGTCACGCATCGGAGTGCCGGCTCCGCAGGTGCCCACGATCCGGTCGCAGAGGTCGCGCGCCCACGTGTCGTCCTCGGTGACGGCATGGTCGACGAAGGTGCGGAACATCGGGGCGATGAGGCGGGCGAGGCTCTCCCTCGCGACGACGTCGGTGGCCACGAAGACGGAGTCGATATCGAGGGCCTGGGCCAGCGGGCCGGTGGACGGGTGCTGCTGGCGCACCGCCAGGTAGATGTCCGGCTCCTGCAGGCGGGCGTGCTCGGCCATGGCGAGGTTGTACGTGTCCGTGGGCGTGCCGGCGATGAACCCCTCGGCACCCGTCACGTCGGGGACTCCGTCGGCCGGATCGACCTGGGTCACATCGACCCCGCCGGTGGTGAGGTCACGGGCGACCTCATCGGCGAACTCGCCGGTGCCGGCGATGACCCAACGCCCACTGGCCGTCTGCTCATGCACCTCGGGCACCGGTGATCCGAGCGGGCTCATGAGCCACGTCACCAACTGATAGGTGTGTGGCCGCAGCAGGCTGAGCACGAGGTAGCCGCCGTAGCGATCGTGCGGGTTGACGACGGCGTCGGCGGCGAAGTCGCGCATGTGTTCCTCGACCGTGCGGTCGCCGCACCGGGCGATGACGGGCAGCTCCGGGCGGAGCAGTTTGGAGGTCATCACCATCGACAGGTTGGCGTGGTCGTCGTCGGTCAGGGCCAGCACCCCGACGCAGTGTCGGTGGCCGAGCCCGGCCAGCGTCATGACGCTCGGGACCGAGATGTCGGCGTCGAGCGAGGGCACCTCGA
>NZ_BCRE01000074.1 GCF_001552435.1 Kribbia dieselivorans NBRC 106261 | reverse complement strand
GGTGGAGAATCGCGATCGTGAGGTCGCGCACCTGGGCCGCGCGCTCGGCTCCGATCTCGATCTCGACATCGCCGTACGGCATCGGCTGGTCATGCTCACCCTGCGGCGCCTTCGTACTCGGCGTGAAGATCGGCTCGGGCAACTCCGACCCATCGACCAGACCCGGCGGCAACTCGATACCGGAGACGTGCCCATCGGCCTGGTACTCCTTCAAACCGCCGCCGGTCAGGTACGCGCGCGCCACGCATTCGACCGGGAGCATGTCGAGCCGCTCGACAAGCACCGCGCGGCGGGCCACCGCGTCGGGCACATCGGTGGAGATGACGTGGTTGCCGATGACGTCCTTGAGCTGGTCGAACCACCACAGCGACATCTGCGTCAGCACCGCGCCCTTGTCCGGGATCGGGGTGTCGAGGATGAAGTCGTACGCGCTGATGCGGTCACTGGCCACCAGGAGGAGCTGGTCATTGCGGGGCCGACCATCCGCGTCGAGTGGGGCGTACAGATCACGGACCTTGCCCGAATAGACATGGGCGTAGCCGGGCAGATCGAGCGGTGAAGACGACGTCATGCGCCCATCATCGCGCATGGAACTCAGCCCCTCAGTGGGCGTGGACAGTCGCTGGGGCGGGTGATGCGTTCAGCGGGGCACGCAGACTCGCGTAGCGCTCGTCGGCATCCACCGACGTGACCGCCCCGGCCCGCACCTCGGCCAGTCGCCGGGTGACTTCGGCACGCCAAGCGGTATCGACCTCGCCCGTGCCGCCCGCGTGATGGAGGCTTTCGAGCAGAGCGTTGACCACGACCGCACGCTGATCGACGTCGAGAGCGAGCGCGTCTCGGATCAGGGTTGCGGCGTCGGGTGACATGTCTCCCACTGTACGTAGGCAGGCCAATGATCGGCCAGCGCCGCCCGGACGACACCGTCTGGCGCGACGCTTCCCGCCTCTGAGCCCGGCACGGTTCGAGGTGCTGGAGGGCCTTACAAGGGCCGCCGACACCTCGAACCGGGAGGGGGCTACCTCGAACCGGGGAGGGGGCTACCTCGAACCAGGTGGGGCTGGGGATGTGGGTGCGTCGCTGCCGCCCAGGAGGGCCTCGCGCAGCGTGTCGAGCCCGACACTGCCGACGTCGAGGGCCCGGCGGTGGAACGCCTTCAGATCGAACGATGCTCCGTCAATGGCCTTGACCTCATCGCGCAACCGCAGCCACTCGCGCTCGCCGACCTTGTACGACGGCGCCTGGCCGGGCCACCCGAGGTAGCGGTCGAGTTCGAAGCGGGCCATGCCCTCCTCGAGGTTGCTGTGCGCGTTGAGGTACCGCCACGCCTTGTCGTACGTCCACGCGCCGCCACCGACCTCCGCCGGAGCCTCGAACCCGCAGTGCACGCCGATGTCGATGACCACGCGCGCGGCCCGCAGCGACTGCCCGTCGAGCAGCCCCATCCGGTCACCCGGATCGTCCATGTACCCGAGGTCGGCCATGAGCCACTCGGCGTACAGCGCCCAGCCCTCGCCGTGGCCCGAGGTCCACGCCGCCAGCCGCCGCCACCGGTTCAGGAGCGCCGAACGGTAGACTGTCTGCCCGACCTGGAGGTGATGCCCCGGCACGCCCTCGTGGTACACCGTCGTCAACTCGCGCCACGTCGTGAACCGGGTGACACCCTGGGGCACCGACCACCACATGCGGCCCGGGCGACTGAAGTCCGCGGCCGGAGGCGTGTAGTAGATGCCGCCGGTCTGACTCGGCGCGATCAGGCACTCGATGCGGCGCACCGGCTCGGGAATGTCGAACTGTGAATCGGCCAGCCGCGCCACCGCCTCGTCGGCCGCACGTTGCATCCACGCCTGAAGCGCCTCGGTGCTGTCGAGCTCGTAGCGCGGGTCGGCGTCGAGGGTCGCGATCGCCTCGGCCACGCTCGCGCCGGGGCGGATCTGCTCGGCCGTCTCGCGCATGAGCCCGTCGATCCGCTCGACCTCGGCCTGACCCCAGCGGTACGTCTCCTCAAGATCGATCGTCGCGCCCAGGAAGGACCGCGAGCGCAACTGATACACCTCACGGCCGCACGCGTCGGCGCTCGGTGCTTGGTCGGCCAGTCCGTCGAGGTAGATCGCGAGCCGGCCGTAGGCCGCCTTGGCCGACTCCACCCCGGTGGTCAGCGTCGCCCGCACCTCCTCGGGTTGGTCGGCGGCTTCACGGAGCAGCGCGTCGTACGTGCTCGTCTCATCACCGGCTTGATCTCGGCACTGGTCGGCGACCTTCTCCACCTGCCGGCGCGGGGCGATCTGCCCCTGCTGCGCCGACCACGTCAACGCCGACGTGTACTGCGCCAGCGCCGGCGCGACGGCCGCCAACCGCCCGGCGATCGTCGCCCAGTCGTCGGCGGAATCCTTGGGCATGAGGTCGAACACGTCCCGCAGGGTCTGCGGCGGTGACTCGATGACGTTGAGGTCGATCGGCGCTCCGCCACTCAACTGCAGATCCAGGGTCTCGACCTCGACGCCCAGACGTTCGCGCAGTGCGGCGGCGGTGACGCGGTCGACGTCGTCGACGGGCTCGACGCCTGCCAGTCGCGCAAGGGTGTCGGCGGCCAGGTCGCGGCTCGCGCGCAGCCCCTCGATCGACAGGTCATCGATCTCGTCATGCCGCCCGGGCACACCCAGGAACGTCGCGGTCAGCGGGCTGAGCGCCACGACGGCGTCGAGGTGGGCGTCGGCCAGGGCATCCAACGCCGTGGCCGCCCGCGGCGACCCGGTCACGACGCCACCGGGATCGACACCTCACCACGCGCGGCCTTCGCGGCGATGTCGGTGCGGTGATGCGAACCGCGCAACTCGATCGCGTCGACGACCTCGTACGCCCGCTCGCGCGCCTGCGTCAGGTCGGCACCGAGCGCGACGACCGACAGCACGCGGCCGCCGGCGCTGACGAGCTGCCCGTCCTTGAGGGCGGTGCCGGCGTGCAGCACGTACGCGTCGTCGCGCGGCTGCGGCAGCCCGCCGATCGAGTCGCCGGTGCGCGGGGTGCCCGGGTAGTTCTCGGAGGCGACCACCACCGTCACCGCCGATCGCGGATCCCACTCAAGCGCACCGAGCTCCGCCAATCGCCCCTGCGCCGCCGCGAGCAACACGCCCCCGAGCGGGGTGCGCAGGCGCGCGAGCACGCCCTGGGTCTCCGGATCGCCGAAGCGCGCGTTGAACTCGATGACGCGCGGCCCGCCCGAGGTCATGGCCAGGCCGACATACAACACCCCGGCGAACGGCGCTCCGCGGCGGGCCATCTCGTCGATCGTCGGCTGCGCGACCTGCGCGACGACCTGCTCGACGAGATCGGCCGGCGCCCACGGCAACGGCGTGTACGCACCCATGCCGCCGGTGTTCGGGCCGAGGTCATCGTCGCCGACACGCTTGAAGTCCTGCGCCGGCTCGAGCGGCACAACCGTGACGCCGTCGGTCAGGCAGAAGAGCGAGACCTCCGGCCCGTCGAGGAACTCCTCGACCACGACCCGCCCGCCCTTCTTCGCCAGGCACGCCGACGCGTGTTCGGAGGCGAGATCGGCATCATCGGTGACGACCACGCCCTTGCCGGCGGCCAGTCCGTCCTCCTTGATGACGAACGGAGCGCCGAACTCGGCCATCGCGCGGGCGACCTGGTCCATCGTCGAACAGACCCGCGGCTGGCCGGTCGGCACCCCGGCCGCGGCCATGATCTCCTTGGCGAACGCCTTGCTGCCCTCGAGCTGGGCGGCCTGCGCCGACGGGCCGAAACAGGCGATCCCGGCCTCGCGCACGGCATCAGCCACACCCGCCACGAGCGGCGCCTCGGGGCCGACGACGACGAGGTCGATGTCGTGCTCGCGGGCGGCGGCGACGACGGCGGGGCCATCGGTGGCGCTGGCGAGGGCGACGAGGGTGGCCTGGTCGGCCATGCCCGGGTTGCCCGGAGCGGCGAACACCGCGGTGACGGAGGGGTCGGCGGCCAGACCGCGGACGAGTGCGTGCTCACGCGCGCCGGAACCGATGACGAGGACCTTCATGAGCGGCAAGCCTAGTGCGGACCCGGGCGAACGCCGATCCGTCGGGGAAATAGGAGGGGGCGCAGTGCTCGGTGGGTAGGGGACCCGATATGAGCACTGCGCCCCGCAGCGCGGCCTCCGGCGTTGGGGGGGTACCGGCGCTCTGCGCAATCGCACTTGGCGACATGGCAACTTTGACAAGTTCGGTACCGTCTTTGCAAGCCAGAACATGGCGTGTTTCCGACAATGTCCGAGATGCGACAGGTTTTGGTGGAACCGTCGCCGCGACGCACCGCGACGACCGCCCCCACACCCCGGCCGGAGGCCAGCGCGATGATGGACGAGAACCTCCTCAATGCTGCCTACATCTCGCTGCTGCGCACGCCTGAGGCGACGCGGGATGCCCTGGGCGCCATGGCCGGACCCGACGTGTCGGTCGACGAGATGCTCGAGCAGATGGCCGCGCGCGGGTTGGCGGTTCCGTTGGCCGATGGGCGGATCAGCGTGCCCCCACCTGATCTCGCGATGGCCAGTTATGCCTCGGCCGTGGAGCGGCAGGTGGCGCTGCTGCAGGAGTCGATCCACGGTTTCACCGACGTGTACCGGCGCGCACACCCCTCGCACGAGTCACACCTCGATGATGCGCTGCCGGTGCGGGTGCTCGCCCCGGAGGAGATCGTGCCCGTCGGCGGGGCGATCATGGCCGCCGCGCACACCTCGCTCGTGGCCATGCGTGGCGTGTCGATGCCACCGGCGAGCCCGGAGGTGTCCGAACTCCCGGACTTCGACATGCCCAGCGTGATCGATCGGCTCACCGTGGTCGGCGCAGCCGTCATCGAGTCGACCGCCACCCTGGCGACGCTGCAGCGGCGGGTCGCGCGCGGGGACAACGTGCGGGTCTCCCCCAATGTGGCGTTCAACGCGGTGGTCGTGGACGACGAGTCGCTGATCCTGCAACTGCCGGCGCCCGAGCGGGCCGAGGGGCAGTTGGCACTGATCCTGCGCGACGCTCCGCTCAGCCGTGGGGTCGCCGCGATGATTCGACTCATCCACGCCCACTGCATTCCCCTGCCCAAGGGCCGGCGGCGGCCCGATCCGGACGCGACCAATACCGAAGAGCCCGGCCCGCACCTCGATGATCGCGACCACCTCTTGCTGTCGCTGCTCGCCACCGGCGCGGCCGACTCGGCGATGGCCCGTGAACTCGGTGTGAGCGTGCGCACGGTGGAGCGTCGTATCCGGCGGATCCTCGATGTGCTCGGGGCGCGGAGCCGGTTCCAGGCCGGGGTCGAGGCCCACCGGCGGGGGCTGGTGTAGCCGGGTTACCGACCCGGATCACCCCACGGTCATCTCTCGATGATTAGACTCGCCTGTTCCCGTAGAACGAGCGAGAGTCACCGTGACGGATCAGCGCACCCTGGGTTCGGACCGAGCCCCACAAACCGCAGCCCCCTCGATCAGCCCCGAGGTGGCGGCCGAGGTCGCCCACGAGCAGGCCCACCTCGATCGGGTCATGGCCGAACTCGCCAAGGCCAACGACCGCGCCGACCTGGTCGCCACCGACGGGCTGTCGCGTGGCCGCACCGACCGCACCGGCGATGTGCGCGACGAGGAGATGTCCGGGCTCTTCGAGCGGGACGCCCTGGTGTTCAACGCCGCGCGCCGGCAGGCGTCGCTGGCCAACCAGTACGAGGGCCTGGTGTTCGGACGCCTCGACCTCGATCACGGCTCCGACATGTCGTTGGACGACCGGGAGGTGCGCTACATCGGCCGACTCGGGGTGCGCGACGACGAGTACGAGCCGCTGGTCATCGACTGGCGCGCGCCCGCCGCCTCGCCGTTCTACCGGGCCACCCCCGTCGAGCCGCACGGCGTGATTCGGCGGCGCGTACTGCGCTCCCGTGGTGATGTCGTGCTTGGGGTGGAGGACGACCTCATGGTGCCCGAGGCGCCCGAGGACCTGACGATCGTCGGTGACGGAGCGCTGCTCGCGGCCTTGACGCGCTCGCGCGGCGGGCAGATGCGAGACATCGTCGCGACGATCCAGAAGCATCAGGACGAGGCGATCCGCGCCGATGCCCGTGGGGTCACCGAGATCACCGGCGGGCCGGGCACCGGCAAGACCGTCGTGGCATTGCACCGCGCGGCGTACCTGCTGTACGCCAACCGTCGGCGGTACGAGGCCGGCGGGATTCTCGTCATCGGACCGTCGGCGGCGTACACGGCCTACATCGAGCGCGTGCTGCCCTCGCTCGGCGAGGACTCGGTCACACTGCGCTCCGTCGGTGATCTCGTCGATGTCGTCACGGCGACGCGACTCGATTCGCCCGAGGTCGCGGCGATCAAGGGGTCGCTGCGGATTCGGCGGGTGCTGCAGCGGTTGGCGCAGAGTGCCGTGCCGGGGGCGCCGACGGAGTTTCGGGAGTTCGTCGGGGGGCATGCGATTCGGCTCGACGAGAGCGTGCTCAAGCGCGTGCGCAAGGATGTGCTGCGCTCCGCTCGGCGCAATGAGGCCGTGGCGGCGGCGCGTGCGGCGTTGGCCGAGGCCGCGTGGGTGGCGATCTCGCGCGAGGGCGACCGGGGCGAGTTCTTGGACGCGTTCGACTCGTCGATGGCGGTGGACGACTTCATGGCGCAGTGGTGGCCCCAGGTCGACCCGCGTGAGGCGCTGCTGTGGCTGACCGACACGGATTGGGCCTACCGGCTGACCAAGGGTGTGCTCGACCTCGATGAGACCGCGGCGCTGGCGCAGAGCTACCGGGACGCGTTGGAGGTGGGCACGTGGTCGGTCGCCGATGTCGCGCTCATCGATGACCTCAGCGGGCGGGTCGGGCTCGTTGTGGATGTCGTCGAGGAGGAACGCAGCTTCTACGAGATCGAGGAGCTCGGTGGGGTCGAGGAGTTGACGGTGACCGGGCAGCGGCTGGTGTCGCGCGAGGTGTCGGCGCATGTGACGCCGACGCAGGCGCGGGAGCGGTTGCTCGACGGGCGGATCGGGCGTGGGGGCGAGTACGCGCACATCCTCGTCGACGAGGCGCAGGACCTGTCGCCGATGCAGTGGCGGATGATCGGCCGGCGGGGGCGGCATGCGTCGTGGACGGTCGTCGGGGATCGCGCGCAGGCGTCGTGGTCGGATCTGGACGAGGCGGGCGCGGCGCGGTCGGAGGCGTTCGGGAAGCAGGTGCGTCGGTCGTTCCACATGACGACGAACTACCGCAATGCGCGGGAGATCTTCGACTATGCGCGCGATGTCATCGTGGCGCAGGTGCCGGATGCGGACATTCCGGCGGCGGTGCGCGAGACCGGGGTGCATCCGGTGGAGGCGTCGTTCGACGAGGTGGGGCCGGCGGTGGAGTCGGCGGTGTCTGCGTTGTTGGAGTCGGTCGAGGGGGCGATTGCGGTGATCACGCCGCGGCGGCACGAGGATCGGGTGGCGCATCTGGACGGAGTGGGCGATGGGCGCGTGCGGGTGCTGGATCCGCTGTCGACCAAGGGGTTGGAGTGGGATGCGACGGTCGTGGTCGACCCGGACGCGATCACCGAGGAATCGCCCGGTGGCGTGCGGGTGCTGTACGTGGTGCTCACGCGTGCGGCGCATCGCATGACGGTCCTCCGCCCCGCGTGAGCCCTCCCCCCTTCGCCGCTACCCCGCCGACTGGTCAATCTTTGCGACGTAAGCACGCCTTACGTCGCAAAGATTGACCAGTCGCTGGGTGACGCTGACTTCAGGTGGGGCTACTTGTCGAGGAGAGGGTGCCGCTCGATGATCGCCTCGCGGCCGGGGCCGACGCCGATGGCGGAGACGCGCGCGCCGATGAGCTCCTCGACGCGCAGCACATAACGCTGGGCCGCAGCAGGCAGCTCGTCGAAGGTGCGGCAGTGCGTGATGTCCTCGAACCAGCCGTCGAGTTCTTCATAGATCGGCTTCGCGTGGTGGAAGTCGCTCTGGTTGACCGGCATCTGGTCGTGACGCACCCCGTCGACCTCGTACGCGACGCAGACCGGCACCTTCTCCAGACCGGTGAGCACGTCGAGCTTGGTGATGACGAAGTCGGTCACGCCGTTGATGCGGGTGGCGTAGCGGCCGATGACCGTGTCGAGCCACCCGGTGCGCCGCGGGCGACCCGTGGTGGTGCCGTACTCCGCTCCGGTCTTGCGCAGGAACTCACCGTCGTCGTCGAACAACTCGGTCGGGAACGGGCCCTCGCCCACGCGGGTCGTGTACGCCTTGAGGATCGCGATGACGCGGCTGACGCGGGTCGGCGGGATGCCCGAGCCGGTGCACGCACCGCCGGCGGTGGCCGACGAGGAGGTCACGAACGGGTAGGTGCCGTGGTCGACATCGAGGAGCGTCGCTTGGCCGGCCTCGAGGAGCACGTTCTTGCCGGCGTCGAGGGCCTGCTCCAGCTCGAGCGAGGTGTCGGTCACCATTGGCGCGAGGCGCGGGACGTAGGACAACAGCTCCTCGATGACCAGGTCGGCGTCGATCGCGCGGCGGTTGTACAGCTTGACGAGGACCTGGTTCTTGTAGTCGAGCGCCGACTCGACCTTCTGCCTCAGGATCGCCTCGTCGAAGAGGTCCTGGATGCGCACGCCGATCCGGTTCATCTTGTCGGCGTAGGTCGGGCCGATGCCGCGACCGGTCGTGCCGATCTTGCGCTTGCCCAAGAAGCGCTCGTTGACCTGGTCGAGCGTGCGGTTGTACGGCGCGATGACGTGGGCGTTCGCGCTGATGCGCAGGCGGGAGGTGTCCACGCCACGAGCCTGAAGGCCGTCCAACTCCTCGAAGAGCACCTTGAGGTCGATGACGACACCGTTGCCGATGACCGGGACGACGCCAGGGCTGAGGATGCCCGACGGCAGCAGGTGGAGGGCGAACTTCTGCCCGTCGATGACCACGGTGTGCCCGGCGTTGTTGCCGCCGTTGAACTTGACGACGTAGTCGACGTCACGGCCCATCAGGTCGGTGGCCTTGCCCTTGCCCTCGTCGCCCCACTGGGCTCCGACCAACACGATCGCCGGCATCGACCGACCTCCCCTTCTGGACACACGACGGGGCCCCGCTCGGACGGCGGGGCCCTCGAATCGTGCTCAGTCTACCTGCAGCACCTTCGCTGCCTCCGAACTGGAGTCGCGCAGGAAGGTCGCGCACCGCTGCTGCTCGTCGGTTTCACCGATGGCCCCGGCCGCCCGCGACAGCGCCGCCAGCGCCCGCAGGAAGCCGCGGTTCGGCTCGTGCGACCACGGCACCGGGCCCTGGCCCTTCCAGCCGTTGCGCCGCAGCGCGTCCAGCCCGCGGTGGTAGCCGGTGCGGGCGAAGGCGTAGCCCTCGATGGTGCGCCCGTCGGCCAGCGCGTCCTCCGCCAACACCGCCCACGCCAGCGATGACGTCGGCAGCGCGGCAGCCACGTCGCTGGCGGCCTCCCCCGACGCCAACCGGTGGGCGGCCGGGTCCTCGGGCAAACGGGTCTCCGGCACGCCCAGCAGATTGTCGGCCACGGATCAGGCCTGGTGGGTGCCGGCGGACCGCAGGTCCTGGCAGGCCTGGACGACGCGGGCGGCCATGTTCTTCTCGGCCTCCTTGCCCCACGAACGCGGGTCGTACTGCTTCTTGTTGCCGACCTCGCCGTCGATCTTGAGCACGCCGTCGTAGTTCTGCATCATCCACGCGGCGACCGGGCGGGTGAAGGCGTACTGGGTGTCGGTGTCGACGTTCATCTTGATGACGCCGTAGTCGACCGCGTCCGAGATCTCCTGCGGCAGCGAGCCCGAACCACCGTGGAAGACCAGGTCGAGCGGCTTGGACCCGGCAGCCAGGCCCTTGGACGCGACGATCGCGTCCTGGCACTCCTTGAGGATCTCCGGGCGGAGCTTGACGTTGCCCGGCTTGTACACCCCGTGCACGTTGCCGAACGTCAGCGCGGCCATGTACCGGCCACGCTCGCCCAGACCGAGCGCCGCAACGGTCGCGAGCGCGTCCTCCGGCGTGGTGTACAGCTGCTCGTTGATCTCGTTGGCGACGCCGTCCTCCTCGCCGCCGACGACGCCGATCTCGACCTCGAGGATGATCTTCGCGGCCGCGGCCTTGTCGAGCAGTTCCTCGGCGATCGCGAGGTTCTCGGTCAGCGGCACGGCCGAGCCGTCCCACATGTGCGACTGGAAGATCGGCAGACCGGTGCGTGCGACCTGCTCGGCGGAGGCCTCGATCAGCGGGCGGACGAAGCCGTCGAGCTTGTCCTTGGGGCAGTGGTCGGTGTGCAGCGCGATGTTGACGTCGTACTGCTTGGCGACCTCGTGGGCGTAGGCGGCCAAGGCCAGCGACCCCGTGACCATGTTCTTGATGGTCGGGCCGGACAGGTACTCCGCACCACCGGTGGACACCTGCACGATGCCGTCGGAACCGGCCTCGGCAAAGCCACGGATCGCGGCGTTGAGGGTCTGCGAGGACGTCACGTTGATGGCCGGGTAGGCGAAGGCACCAGCCTTGGCCCGGTCGAGCATGTCGGCGTAGACCTCGGGGGTTGCGATGGGCACGGCGTACTCCTGACAGTCGGCGGATGTGCTACCGAACCGATCCTGTCAGATCACCCCGACAACGTGGTCAGCGGCCGCGAATCTGGTCGTGCAACCGCTCCATGTCGGCGTCCAGGCGGGCCGCGGTCTCGGCGGCCTCGCTGAGGCCCGCCAGCAGCTCCGGCGGCACGGCACGGTCGTACTTGTAGTAGATCTTGTGCTCCAGCGAGGCCCAGAAGTCCATCGCACTCGTGCGGAACTGCACCTCGACCGGCACGCGCACGACCTCCTGCGAGAGGAACACGGGCACCTCGACGAGGGCGTGCAGGCTGCGGTAGCCGTTGGCCTTGGGCTCGGCGATGTAGTCACGCAGGCGGAGCACGGTGATGTCGCCCTGGCTGCACAGGAGCTCCTGGACGCGGGTCACGTCCGAGATGAACGAGCACACCACGCGGACTCCGGCCACGTCGGTGACGTGCTCGCGCAGGGACTCCGGCGTGGCCGGCACCCCCTTGCGGGCCGCCTTGTCGAGGATGCTCTCGACGCTCTTGAGCCGGGTGGAGATGTGCTCGATCGGGTTGTACTCGTACAGGTGGGTGAACTCCTGCTGCAGGATGCGCACCTTGGTCTCGACCTCGGCCATCCCGGCCTCGTAGGTGAGCAGGAACCGCGTGAAGTTGTCCCGCAACTCCGACATCTCCGAGTAGGCGGAGGGTAGATCGAGCGTGGGGACATCATCGGCAGTCATCCGGAGCAGCGTAGGCCTCCTGTCTGGGAGTTTGCTCCACGGCAAGCCTCCCCCTTGAGGATGACGCGGTCGCGACTTCAGGCCGATGCGGAGCGACGTTCGGCGCTGGAAGGCTCTAAAGGTCCGGCCCGTGACACGACCCAGGAGCCCACCATGCGCCCATCCGCTTCGCTGCTCACCGTGGCAGCGCTCGCCACTGCCGGCCTGATCGCCGCTGCCGGCACCTCACAAGCCGCGCCGACTGCCTCGACGCTGAAGCCCGGCCCGTCGGCCATCTCGCTCGCCGAGGCCCCGCAGGCATCGTCCGCCGACAACAGCGACCTCACCGGCACGATCGTCTACATCCGCAACCACAACGTGTGGGTCATGCGCGGCGACGGCACGGGCAAGTTCCAGGTCACCACGGACGGCACCGCGGGCACCCCTTGGCGGGTCCCGTCGATGTCCGACGCGGGCATCATCGCGGCGATCAAGGGCACGACGGTGACCTTCATGCGCCAGAACGGCACGCGCACCGGGTCGATTCAGATCCCCTACGGCTACCTCTTCGGCGAACCGGGCAACACCAACTCGAACACCCTCGGGGCCGAGATCTCGCCCGACGGTTCGAAGCTGGCCTACCACCAGGTGAAGATCACGACGAGCGGAGGCGTGCGCAGCGAGTACGCAACGTCGGTCACCGACGTCGCGGCCCTGTCGAACTTCTCGACGTACGGTCTGGCCATCGGCAAGAACCCGACCTGGGTGAGCAACAACCGAGTGCTCCTCTACGACACCGGCTTCGAACTCGCCAACCTCGGCCAACTGACCGATGCGCCGCGCTGGTTCTTCAGCACTGACGTCTCCCCCGAGTGGTACGCCAGCACGCGCGACGTCGACCTATCCGCCGACCGGACCCTGATGGCGGTGGCCGACCGCGAACTGGTGGCCTTCCTCCACGTCTCGGGCAACCCACTGACGTCGATTCCGGCAGTGCCGACCGCGTCGAACTGCCTCCTCACCGCCAATACCGGCACCGACCTCGACAACGTGGCGATCGATCCCTCCGGCGATGCGGTGGCCATCGGTGAGAACGAGAACGGAGCTGAGTCCATCAGCGTCGTGCGCGGCCTGAAGTCCATGGTCGGCGGGGCCTGCCCACTGACCAGCGTCGTCATCGAGACGAACGGGTCGGCGCCGCACTGGTCGCCGGCGCCGCTGAACACCTCAGGCGGTGGTGGTGGCACGGGCAGCACGTTCTCCGTGGTCACCGCACCGAAGGTCACCGGCACCGCCAAGGTCGGGCGCACCCTCTCCGCGACCAAGGGCACCTGGAACCCCGCACCCACCACGACCAGCCACCAGTGGCTGCGCTCCGGCAAGGCCATCACCGGCGCGACCAAGTCCACCTACAAGCTCGCCGCCGCCGACAAGGGCAAGCGGATCGCAGTGAAGGTCACCGCCCGCAAGAGCGGCTACGCCACCCGCTCGGCCACCTCGACCGCCGTCACCGTCAAGCCCGGCACCTTCACCCTCAAGACCGCCCCCAAGATCAGCGGCACCGCCCGGGCCGGCCAGACCCTGCGCACCACCAAGGGCACCTTCACCCCCACGCCGTCCACCACCAAGTACCAGTGGCAGCGCTCCGGCAAGTCGATCAAGGGCGCCACCAAGTCGTCGTACAAACTCACCCGCACCGACCGCGGCAAGCGCATCACCGTCAAGGTCACCGCCGGCAAGTCCGGCTACACCAGCCGCTCCGCCACCTCAAAGGCCGTCACCGTCCGCCGCTGATGACCACACACTGAGTATCTCGACCTAAGCCTCGAGGATGACGCACACGCGACTTCTGGCCGATGTGCCCCAGGTCACGCGCTGACAGTCTCGGAAGGTCCGACCGTGACCCAATCCAGGAGCTCAAAATGCGCCCATCCGCTTCGTTGCTGTCCGTGGCAGCGCTCGCCACCGCCGGCCTGATCGCCGCGGCAGGTACCTCGCAGGCCGCAAACAGCACCAGCCAGCGACCGGCGTTGGAGGCGGCCGACCTCACCGAGGTGTCGGCCGCCGACAACAGCGACTTGACCGGATCGATCGTCTTCATCCGCAACCACAACGTGTGGGTCATGCGGCCGGACGGCACCGGCAAGTTCCAGGTCACCAAGGACGGCACCGCCTCGAGCCCCTGGAGTTCCCCGTCGATGTCCGACGCCGGCATCATCGCCGCGGCCAAGGGCGAGACCGTCGCATTCATGCGCCAGAACGGCACTCTGGTCAATTCGATGCGCATCCCGAAGGGCCACCTCTTCATCGACCCAGGGGTCCACTTGACGCCGGTGACCGACGCCGAGATCTCCCCGGACGGCTCGAAACTGGCCTACACGCAGCTCCGGCAATACATCGACTTCGAGGGCAAATACCGCATCCATTCGTCCACGTCGGTGACGGACACCACGGCCCTGTCGAACATCACGAAGTACGGCTTGGCCAACGGCCGGAACGGGACGTGGGTGAGCAACAACCGAATGTTGCTCGCCGACGGAGTCTTCGAACTCGCCAGCCTCGGCCAGCTCGACTCCGCCCCGAAGTGGTTCGCCAGCGACGAGGTGTTTGACGGCTGGTACTCCGACCCGTGGGACCAGGATCTCTCGCCCGATCGAAAGGTGATGGCCGTATCGGAGCGCGGTTTCGTCGCGTTCCTGTCCGTGTCCGGCGACCCGCGCACGTCGACTCCCCCGGCCCCAAAGATGTTCTCCTGCGTGATGTCGAACCCCGATGACAAGGCCATTGAGGCTGTGGCGTTCGACCCGTCCAGCGACGCCGCGGTCATCAGCACCGAGGACGCCGGCGTCGAGGTCATTCGCGGCCTGAAGTCGCTCTCCTTGAGCGACCCCAATTGCAGCCAGTCCAACATCACTGCCTCCGACGTCGACGCCACTGGATCGGCCCCGCACTGGTCGCCGGCACCGCTGAACACCTCCGGCGGTGGTGGCGGCACGGGCAGCACGTTCTCCGTCGTCGCCGCACCGAAGGTCACCGGCACCGCCAAGGTCGGGCGCACCCTCTCGGCGACCAAGGGCACCTGGAACCCCGCACCCGCCACGACGAGCTACCAGTGGCTGCGCTCCGGCAAAACCATCAAGGGCGCGACGAAGTCGACCTACAAGCTCGCCGCGGCCGACAAGGGCAAGAAGGTCTCCGTCAAGGTCACCGCCCGCAAGAGCGGCTACAGCACTCGCTCGGCCACCTCCAGCGCCGTCACCGTCAAGCCGGGCACGTTCACCGTGAAGGCGGCCCCGAAGATCAGCGGCACCGCCCGCGCCGGCCAGACCCTTCGCACCACCAAGGGCGCCTGGAGCCCCACGCCGTCCACGACCAGGTACCAGTGGCTGCGCTCCGGCAAGACCATCAAGGGCGCCACCAAGGCCACCTACAAACTCACCCGCACCGACCGCGGCAAGCGCATCACCGTCAAGGTCACCGCCAGCAAGTCCGGCTACACCACCCGCTCCGCCACCTCCAAGGCCGTCACCGTCCGTCGCTGACGCCCCGCTGACCCCACGCCACGGTCCTCCACTTCGCGGTCGTTCACGCACGAAGTGGAGGACCGTGGCGTGCTCACGGCCGCTGCTCGAACACGTGCCGCCGAATCCACGCGTGCATGGCGATCGCCGCAGCCGCCCCCGCATTGATCGACCGCGTCGAGCCGAACTGGGCGATGTCCAGGACGACCCCGCACGCCTGACGCATCTCCTCGCTCAGGCCCGGCCCCTCCTGCCCGAACACAAGCACGCACTCCCGCGGCAGGTCGTGGGTCTCGAGCGGCCGCGATCCGGGCAGGTTGTCGATGCCAACGATCGGCAACGGCGCTCCGCCCGGCCCCGCCCCGGCCGCCCACGCCACGAACGCTGCGACCGTGGCGTGATGATGTTCGTGTTGGTAGCGGTCGGTGACCATCGCGCCCCGACGGTTCCACCGGCGCTTGCCGACGATGTGGAACGCCGCCGCGTTGAACGCATTGGCCGTGCGCACGACGGATCCGATGTTGAAATCGTGCGCCCAATTCTCGATCGCGACATGAAACCCGTGGCGATGCCGATCGAGGTCGGCGACGATCGCCGCATGTGACCAGTAGCGATACCGGTCGTCGACGTTGCGCCGGTCGCCGTCGCGCAGCAGGTCGCGGTCCCAGTGGTCGCCGGTGGGCCAAACGCCTGGCCAGGGGCCCACCCCCACACTGTCGGAGTCGCGCTCGGCCGGCTCTTCCACGTCACTCACGCGAGTGATCCCACCACACCGCGGTCGTCGCGACGAGCCCGGGGAGCACTCCACCTCGCCGCGCGGCGGGCCACCCGATAGCGTCCCAGCGTGACCTTCTGGGGAGGTCGATCGCACTTCAGGAGGCCGAATGAACACCGCAGCCGATCCGCGCGATGCGCTCACCGCGCTCCATCAATTGGTCGGACGGCTCGGCGTCATCGCGACGACGGCCGAGGCGGTGGCGACGGGGCAGTTCACCAACGGCACCGCGCGCCGCATCACCAACGGGTTCACCTTCGATGACGCGGCGTACTGCGACCTGACCCTGGTGCGCCTGGCCGATGGCCCGGCCGGGCAGCAGCGATGGGTGCTCTGGGGCGCTGACTGGGGCGAGTGGAACACGCAACTGTTCAACGACGAGGAGGAGTGCTGGCTCGCCGCGGGGCGAGAGCGGCCGGGCGCGCCGGAGTGGACGGGGCTGCGCACGGCGGACGATCTGCGGCGACTCGGGTGGAGCGGGTCGCCGCTGAGCATGGTCGCGTGGTTCGGCGGCGAGCAGTGGGACGTCGCCGGGCGCGTGCATGACCGGATCGCCGAACTGGCCGATGACGGGCGGAGCGGCGTGTATCCGCCGATCGACCCGGTGACCCCATGGGCGCACCCCGCCCTGGAATACGCCGCCGAACTCATCGACACCGACGCGGGCGCGCTACGCCGAATCGCCGAGGAGGTGTGCCTACGCGACGAACGCGACAGCCTGCCGGAGGAGCGCGACGCCTTCCCCGACGTCGAGGCGGGCACCGAGGGTCTGACGCGAGCCGTGCTCTGCTGGAACGCGGCCCTGACCGACGAGGTGGCCACCGACCGTGAGCGGCTCGGGCAAACGCTGACCGCTGTGGCGACGTTCGTGCGGGTCACGCCACCGACCAGCGAACGGCTCGACTCGGGGCACGCGGCGGCGATGCAGGTGCGGCGGCTCATCGGTGGGCCGATCCCCCTGGCACCCCGACCCGGGCCGGTGGAGGTCCCGGCCGAGGCGGTGGCGCAGATCGCCGCTGACGACGCCGCGGCCCGCCAGTCGATCCTCGACCTCATCGCGCGGTGGGCCGAGGTCGCCGCCGCCCAGTCCGCGGCGGGCGTGCCGTGGGAACAGCGACACGCCTGGCTCGACCAGTACGGCCTCGTCTGGGGCGAGGGGAGCGTGCTGGTGCGGTTCGTCGCGCTCGACCGTGACCGCATCGTGGCGGTACGCACCAACAGCGCCATGGTCCCGCCCGAGCGGGTGCGCCGCCCGCACGTGGCCCGGGCGTTGTCCTCGCTCGACCGCGACAACCCGCCGCCGGACTGGGCACCGTACGACCTGCTCATGCACGTCACCGGCGGCGGCTGGATCGAGGCACTCACCTGGACGGTGCGGGGTCGGTGGCTCCCGATCTGGCGCCGATTCATGCGCCCGTGGGCGGAGACGCGCTTGGAGCAGTTGGGTACCGACGACCGCCCGCCGTCTGGCGCCGAGTACTCCCCCGACAGCCCTGGGGCTGCGGAGGCGCGGCGGATCACCGTGTCGGCTCGGGCGTTCCTCGACGGCCGGGGCGTCCTGGGCCTCGACGCTCCGCCGCGGTACCCGGACGTGCCGCCCGCCGAACCGGCCGCGCGCTTCGTGGCCCGTGACCGGGTCGGGTCCGAGTTGACCCGACGGGTGCGCAACCACGGCATCATCTGGGCGCTGTGCCGCCTCACCGGAGCCACGTGGGAACTGCCGCCGATCCCGCCCGCGGGGTACGACCTCATCGCCGGTTTGACCGACACCGACCCGGAGCGTCTGGTCGAACAGGGCATCGCCCGGCTGCCGGTGCCGCCGGCGCTGCGGCACGACCAGGTCGCGCCGCATATCGCCGCGGCCCGCGGGCTCGACGAAGCCGCCGTGGACGACGCGGTACGCAAGGTCATGCACGTACTGAACGCGTATTCCCCGGGTGGGGCGCCGACCCCCAACGATCCGGCCGGGGTGCTGCGCAGGTTCGTCGAGTGGGTCGGTCTGCCCGAGGACCGGGCCGCGATGGCCGAGTCGCTCGACGTCATCGACGCGACCCACGCCGCCCGGATCGTGTGGTGACGACGCTCCGGGTGTGACGACGCTCCGGTCGTGATCTCAGAGCCGGCCGCGCGCCTTGGCCCGCCGGGCCATCCACACGACAACGGCCAGCACGATGACGATCAGAACGACGTAGACGACGTTGGAGATCGTGTTCATGTACTGCTCGACGAGGTGGTATCGGCTGCCGAGTTGGTAGCCCAGGCCGACGAGGATCGTGTTCCACACCAGTGACCCCCCGCCGGTGTAGAGCAGGAACTTGCCCATGGGCATCTTGTCGATCCCGGCCGGGATGGAGATCAGGCTGCGAATGCCGGGGATGAGGCGGCCGACGAACACCGCGATGGCCCCATTCTTGTCGAACCAGCGCACCGACTTGTCGACGTCCTCGACGTCCACGAGCCACATCCAGTCGGCGATCGCCCGAATGCGCTTGAGGCCGATGAGCAGACCCACGTAGTACAGCACCACCGCGCCGACGACGGACCCGAGCGTGGCCCACACGATCGCCTCGACGAGCGTGTACCGCCCCTGGGACGCGGTGAACCCGGCCAGCGGCAGCACGACCTCGCTGGGGATCGGCGGGAAAATGCTCTCCAGGGCGATCGCCACGGCGACGCCGGGTCCGCCGATGGCATCCATGATGCGCAGAACCCAGTCGATGATGGACTGCATGCAGGTATCCCTTCACGGTGAGGATGAGAGCACTGCATTGCCAGCCGTGCCCGGGCTAGCGTAGGCCCCTTCGGCTGCATGTTTCCTGTGAGAACACGTCGGTCTTCCGGAGCGCGGCGAGTCAGGCCAGGCCGAGCTCCGCCAGCCCGAAGACGTGGCGGTACTCCAGGCCCGCCTCGGCGAACTTCTCGGCCGCGCCGGTCGCGCGGTCGGCGATGGTGGCCACGGCCACGACCTCCGCACCCTCCTCCCGGGCGGCGTTCGCGGCCTCGAGCGGCGACGCTCCGGTCGTGGACGTGTCTTCGACGATGAGCACGCGACGACCCGCGATCGACGGCCCCTCGATGCGTTGCTGCAGGCCATGGGCCTTGCCGGCCTTGCGCACGACGAACGCGTCGAGGCGCTCGCCGGCGGCGGCGGCCGCGTGGAGCATGGCGGTGGCGACCGGGTCGGCGCCCAGGGTCAGGCCGCCGACGGCGTCGAAATCGAGGTCACGGACGAGGTCACGCATGACCCGGCCCACGAGCGGGCTGGCCTCGCCGTCGAGGGTGATGCGGCGCAGGTCGACGTAGTAATCGGCCTCCTTGCCGGAGGACAGGGTCACGCGGCCATGGACGATGGCCTTGGCCTTGACGATCTCGAGCAGGCGGGCGCGGTCAGCGGCGATATCGGTCACGGTGGACATCGTAGGGCGCACCTCCCGGGGCGGTGGGGAGCGCGGTGCGGCTGGGTCTGCGGTGCGCGCCGAGTCTGCGGTCGTCCTGGGTGTCAGCGCAGCCCGGGCTTCCAACTCCCCGGCTTCATCAGCCCGGTGCGCAGCAGGGTACGCGGCGCGAACCGCAACGCCACGCGCGCGGCCTTGTACGCCGCTCCGGGCACGGAGATGACCTTGCCGGCCGCCGCGTCGTCGAGCGCCGCCCGTGCCACCTGGTCGGCGTCGAGCCACGCGAAGTCGGGCAGGGAGGAGAGGTCCTGGCGCGCGCGGGCGTGGAACTCGGTGTGCGTGAACCCCGGGCACAGGGCGGTCGCCGTGACGCCGGACCCGTGCAGCTCGCTGGCGAGCGATTCGGTGAGGACCGTCACGAACGACTTCTCCGCCGAGTAACTGCCCGTGGCCAGGAAACTCGCCATCGACGAGACGTTGATGATCGCGCCACGGTGGCGTTCGCGCATCGCCCGCCCGGCCGCGTGGGAGAGCACGAGCACCGCGCGGCACATGAGATCGAAGGCGGCGAGTTCGTTCTCGAGGGAATTGTTGAGGAACGAGCGCTTCTGCCCGAGTCCGGCGTTGTTGACGAGCAGGTCGATCGGGCGTTGCGGATCGCCGAGGCGCGCGGCCACGCGGTCGAGGTCACCGTGGTCGGTGAGATCGGCCGCGAGCACCTCGACGTCGATGTCATGAACGGAGCGCAGATCGCGGGCGAGATCGTTCAGGCGCGCCTCGTCGCGGGCGACGATGACGAGATCGGTGCCGCGACGGGCGATCTCGCGGGCGAAGGCGCGGCCGATGCCGGCGGAGGCGCCGGTGATGAGGGCGGTCGTCATCGGGTCAACGGTCCTTCCACGGGTCGATCAACTCGACCCCGGTGTCGATGAGGTGTTTGGTGTTTCTGGTGGCGACGGCGAACCCGTGTGCGGCCGCGGTCGCGGCGAGGTAACCGTCGGCCACTGGTAGCGGGCGGCCGGCCGAGCGCGCGGTGACGGCCATGTCGGCGTATCGCCGGGCGCCGTCCTCATCAAAGGGGAGGACTCGACCATGGAACAGGGCTGACAATCGGTCCAGCGCATGCGCCAACCGATCGCGCCGCGCTCCGGTCGGCAAGGCCGCGATACCGAAAAGGAGTTCCGCGAGCGTGACACTCGCGAGAAACATCGTGTCTGTGGCCTGGGCGTTGAGCCACTCCATCACGGCTGGATCCGGGTGCGGGCGCATAGCCTCGGAGACGACGTTCGTGTCGAGGACGATCACGGGAGCTCCAACGGTTCCGCTGGCGTGCGGTCACGCACCGCCTCCAGCGCGGTCACGTCCTCATCGGTGAGCGCCAAGTCACGGCCGATGTCGGCCAAGGCATCACCGAGCAGAATCCGTCTCGAGGGCACGAGCGCGGCACTGAGGATCTCACGCACCTCGGCCTCGGCACTGCGGCCGTGCTCGGCGGCTCGAGCCTTCAACGCGCGATGCACCTCGTCGGGAACGTTGCGGACGGTCAGGACGGCCATGACGTCGCCTCCTTGAGAAACAACAATGACAGCATTCTACATGCTTGCTGTCACCTTCCAAAGAAGAGCGCGGTCGCCCAACCTCGGGTCCTCGTCTCCGAGGGGTATTCCACGCGAAGGCAAGGACCCCGGGTGAGCGGGCACGTCGTCGGGGGTGGCGACTAAGGTTCAGGACGTGCGACTTGCTACCTGGAACGTCAATTCCATCCGATCCCGCATCGACCGTGTCGAGGCCTTCCTGCAGCGCCATGACGTCGATGTCCTGGCCATCCAGGAGACGAAGGCGCGTGACGACCAGTTTCCGCACGAGCGGTTCGAGGCGCTGGGCTACCAGGTCGCGCACACCGGCCTGAACCAGTGGAACGGCGTCGCGATCGTCTCGCGCGTCGGGCTTGACGACGTCGAGGTCGGCTTCACCGACGTGCCCGGCTGGGGCGACCCGGTCGCGGCCGAGGCGCGCGCGCTCGGGGCGGTCTGCGGCGGCGTCAAGGTGTGGTCGCTGTACGTGCCCAATGGTCGCGAGCTCGGCGATCCGCATCTCGACTACAAGCTCGAGTGGCTGGCCGCGCTGAACCGGCAGGCGAACACGTGGCTGGCGCAGGAGGGTGCGCAACTCGCGCTGTGCGGCGACTGGAACATCGCGCCGCACGACGACGACGTCTGGGACATGACCGCGTTCGAGGGCAAGACCCACGTGTCGGCACCGGAGCGGGCGGCGTTCCAGCAGTTCATCGACGACGGGTTCGTCGACGTCGTCCGGCCGTACGCGCCCGGGCCGGGGGTCTACACGTACTGGGATTACACGCAGTTGTCGTTCCCGAAGAAGAGGGGCATGCGCATCGACTTCGTGCTCGCCTCACCGACCCTGGCCGGGCGGGTCACCGACGCGATGATCGACCGGGAGGAGCGCAAGGGCAAGGGCGCCAGCGACCACGCGCCGGTGATCGTCGACATCGGCGAGCAGGAGTGACCTGATGGCACCGCGGGTGCTGCGCTCCCACACGATCCTGGGGCCCGACGGAGCGCGGATCGCGGCCACGGAGTGGGTGGCCGGGGATGACCTCGCCGAGCCCTTCGACCCGGATCTGCCCACCGTGGTGCTCGCGCACGGCTGGACGCTGAGCCAGCGCACCTGGCACCTCGTCGTCGAGGGCCTGCTCTCGCAACGCCGCGCGCGGGTCGTCACGTACGACCAGCCCGGGCATGGCGGATCATCGTTCGGCCGGGGACCGGTGGAGGTCCGCGACCTGGGCAACACGATGGCCGCGGTCATCGAGATCGCCGCCCCCGAGGGTCCGCTCATTCTGGGCGGGCACTCCATGGGCGGCATGACCGTCATGGCCTTCGCGGGGCGTCACCCCGATGTCATGGCGCAACGGGTCGGCGGGGCGCTGCTCGTCTCGACCACGCCGACGCTGTACGGGGTCGCGCTGCCACCGGCGGCGACGTGGGCGTTGAACGCGCTGGGATCTCTCCCGGAGCGGTTACGCGGACCGCACGTCGGTCAGTACTTCACCGCGATCAGCAACTTCGGTCCCGACCCGGACCCGGCGCATGTCGCCGAGGTCGCCGAGATCATCAGCGGTACCTCACCCCGGGCGACCGGGCGCTACTGGGGCGCGCTCACCCGATACGACGAGCGCGACTCGCTGCGGTCGCTGGCGCAGGTGCCGGTGCGGGTGCTCGTGGGCGAGATCGATCTGCTCACCCCCGCGGTGTGGTCGCGCCGCTGGGTGGCCGACGTGCCCAGCGCCCAACTCGAGGTGGTTCCCGGCTGCGGGCACATGTTGACGTATCAGGGTGCGGCGCAGATCATCGACGCCCTCGTCTCGCTCGTCGATGGTGCAACGTCAGGCGACCCGGCGGCGGCCCAGTAGACCCACGGCCACGACGGCTCCCACCAGGGCCGCGATCGCCGCTCCGGTGAACACGGTGTGCACCTGCACGACCGCCGCGGCGACCTGCTCACTGGCCGGAGCGTCGAGGGGCAGCGCATCGACGGCGCGGTAGTACTCGTGCAGCCCGACCGCGGTGAGCAGGGCCAGCCCGACGACCATGCCGACCATGCGGGCGACGACGACCAGTGAACTGGCGGTGCCGTGGGCGTCGTCCGGGGCGTCGGCGAGCGCGGCGTTGTTGACCGGCGCCAGGGCGAGGCCGAGTCCGAAACCGACCGCGGCCAGCGTGATCGTGCTGCGGGCCGGATCGTCGAGCGAGCCCAAACCCCAGCGGCTCATCTCCCACAGCCCGGCGGCGGCCAGGAGCAACCCGGCTCCGGCCACGATCCCGTCACCGGTGCGGCGTGTCCACCAGCCGCCGATCACCGCTCCGACCGGCACGGCCAGCAGGAACCGCACGAGCACCAGCGCCGCGGCGGTCTGGTCGGCGCGCGTCGTCAGCCGAGCGAGCAGGGGCACGTCGACGACCACGGCCACGAGCGCCGCTCCGGTTGCGAGGCTGACGAGCAGCGCCGGGCCGGTGCGGCCGCGCATCGTGCCTCGGGGCACGAGCGGGGAGGTCGAGGTGCGGTGGCGCCACAGGTAGCCCAGCGCGAGCAGTGCGCCGACCGGCAGCAGGACGTACCCGGCCGGCCCGACGACCTCACGCTCCGGGTCGGCGGCGGCGAAGGTCAGCACGACGCAGCCGAGAGACCCGCCGAGCAGGGCGGCTCCGGGCAGGTCCGCGCGGGTGAGGATCGGCCACCAGTCGCGCGCCGACAGGGCGATCGCCGCCAGCGCGAGGAGCGCCGCCGTCAGCCCGATCGGCGTAAGCAGCCGCGCATCGCCGACGAACGGCACGAACGGCACTCCCCAGGTGACGTCGGTGGTCAGCGCGGTCGGGGCAGCGAGCGCAAGCAGCAGGAGCGCCGTGGCAAGCGCGCCCAGCCCCCGCGCCACCGCCCTTCGCCGAGTGATGGTTTCGGGCCGCCTCGGGGGTCCCTGGGGCGGCCCGAAACCATCACTCGGCGGGGTTTGGGGGCGGGAGAGGGCCCAGATGGCGAGGAGCAGCACGACCCCGGCGGTGGCGTTGAACCAGAAGATCGCCCGCCAGTCCGCGACCGCGAGGATCGCCGCGCCCAACAGCGGCCCGAGCACCGAACCGAGCTCCTGCACGCCACCGACGACCCCCAACGGCAGCCCGCGCCGGTCGGCCGGCCAGCGATCGGCCACGAGCGCCAGCGTCGCCGGCACCAACCCACCACCGCCGACACCCTGCACGACCCGGCCCGTCACGAGCACCGGCAGGTCCACGGCCAAGGCGGTGATCGCCGATCCGAGAATGAAGACGACCAGGCAGGCCATCAGCACCCGCTGCCGCGACACGAGATCGGCCAGCCGCCCGATGAGCGGGAGCACCGCGATGTACCCGAGCAAGAACCCGCTGATGATCGGCGCGGCGCGCTGCAACTGGTCCACCGGCAGCCCGACGCCGGCCATCATGTCGGTCAGGGCCAGGACGACGACGTACGTGTCAGCGGCGGCAAGCATGACGGCGATCGAGGCGACCGCCAGCAGCGCCGCCGCGTGGCGACCTGCTCCCGAGGTCGTCACGGGGCGGTGATCTCGACCGGCTTGCCGTAGTCCGAGAGCTTGACGGTGTACGTCGACTCGGTGCCCTTCCAGAACTCGCCCTTGACCTCGGCGCTGCGCAACTGCCACGTGGTGGTGTCGACGAGGTAGGTCACGTCGAAGGTCGTCGCGTCCTGACCGAGCCGGAGCAGGTGTTCGACCGACGAGGCCGGCACTGTGCCGGTGTACGTGCGCACGACCGTCGAGCCCTCGCGCTTCTCTCCCCCGGCCTGCGGGTCGGCCGTCTCGGAGAGCAGCCCGCTCACCCCATCGGTGGGGTGGAAGAGGAGCGCGGGGTTCGGCGCTCCGAGCGTGTCGAGGTCGATCGT
Organism: Kribbia dieselivorans NBRC 106261; assembly: GCF_001552435.1. Classification (GTDB taxonomy): domain Bacteria; phylum Actinomycetota; class Actinomycetes; order Actinomycetales; family Dermatophilaceae; genus Kribbia; species Kribbia dieselivorans. The sequence goes on along the minus strand of NZ_BCRE01000074.1, from coordinate 6,354 downwards.
CTTGTACTGCGTGGAGAACAGCTTCATCCACGTCGTGTCGCCGATGGCGATGATCGGCACGGTCGCGTTCTGGCCGAGCACCCGCCCGGTGATGTCGCCGGCGAACTTGGGCTTCGCGGAGTCGATGACGCCCTCACCCGTGGCCGCGGTGACGCCGTTGACCCCGTCCGGCACGCCCGTGGACGTCAGGTCGACCGACACGCTCTTCGCGTCGGCGAACGAGGCCTCCGCCTTCGACAACGCCTCGGCCGGGGTGGGTTCGGGAGTCGCGTTCGAGCCCGAACACGCGCCGAGGAACAGCAGTGCGGGCACGACGGCGGTGGCGGCCAGAGGACGCAGGGAGCGCATGACAGCCAACCTACTGTGCCGGGCCGACCTGCAGGAACGACAGCCAGATGTTGGCGGTCTTGCCGCCGATCCGCGCGCGGTCGGCGCGCTTGGTCAGGTTGAGGCGGCGCTTGGCCTTGGTGTCGTAGAAGCTGATGTTGGCCTTCGCCACCCCACCGCTCGCACCCGCCATGATGCCGCGTTCGGTGAGCGTCTCGTCCTCGTCGACGGTGATCGAGACCACGGCGGCCCGCCGCGCGAAGTTCGCCTCCAACTGTCCGGAGGACGTGATCCGCAACGTCGTGATGTTGGCGCAGATGTGCGCGTCGTTGTAGTGCTTGACCGGACGGTACGTCGAGCCGCTGAACCGGATCGCGCAGCCGCCGGCCATGAGTTGGGGAGCGCCGATGCTGCCGCGCGGGTTGAACTCGCCCGCCTGGACGGTCACCGGCGACGACGTGATGTACGCCCGCGCGGCGGCGGTCGCGGCCCCGGCACCGATCAGCCCGGCGAGGAGGGCCACCACTACCGCCGTGACGACGCTGACGCGGGTCGGGATGGTCAGGTGGCGCCGTGGACGGGCGTCGCGGGGCATGGCAGAACTCCGGCTTCAGGGTGGGTGGGTGTGACCCATCGTAGGGCGTCGGCACCCGACCCGCCGAACGGCGGAGCGCCGTGGGGGCACGTGCCCACACGGCGCTCCGTCAATCATCGACCGGGGTCAGTCGACCAACTCGGCCTCCGGCGCGAGGGTCAGGCCGATCGCTTCTCCGCCAATCGTTTCGGTGTCGACGACGACGGTGGACCCGTCGCGCACCGACCCGTCGAGCAGGCCGGTCGCGAGGCGGTCGCCGATCTCCTTCTGCACCAGGCGGCGCAACGGGCGAGCACCGTACGACGGGTCGTACCCGGTCTGCGCGAGCCACTTCTTCGCGCTGGGCGTGACCTCGAGGGTGATCCGGCGGTCGGCCAGGCGGGTGCCCAGTTCGCGCACCTGCAGGTCGACGATGTGCTCGAGTTCGGACTCGCTGAGCGCGTCGAAGATGACGATCTCGTCGAGCCGGTTGAGAAACTCGGGCTTGAAGGCCTGACGCACCGTCGACATGACGGCGTTGCGCTTGGTCTCCCGGTCCGTGGTCGGGTCGATGAGGAACTGGCTGCCGAGGTTCGACGTCATCACGAGGATGACGTTGCGGAAGTCGACCGTGCGACCCTGCCCGTCGGTCAGGCGCCCGTCGTCGAGCACCTGGAGGAGGATGTCGAAGGTCTCCGGGTGGGCCTTCTCGACCTCGTCGAGCAACACGACGGAGTACGGACGGCGCCGGACGGCCTCGGTGAGCTGGCCGCCCTCCTCGTACCCGACATAGCCGGGCGGAGCGCCGATCAGGCGCGCCACAGCGTGCTTCTCGGCGTACTCCGACATGTCGATGCGCACCATGGCGCGCTCGTCGTCGAAGAGGAAGTCGGCCAGCGACTTGGCCAGTTCGGTCTTGCCGACACCGGTCGGGCCGAGGAAGAGGAACGACCCGGTCGGGCGGTTCGGGTCGGCGATCCCGGCCCGGCTGCGGCGCACCGCATCGGAGACGGCCTCGACCGCCTCGCGCTGACCGATCAGACGCGAGCCGATGATGTCCTCCATGTGCAGGAGCTTGTCGGTCTCGCCCTGCAGCAGTCGCCCGGCGGGGATGCCGGTCCACGCGGAGATCACCTCGGCGATGTCGTCGGAGCCGACGCGGTCCTTGACCATGGCGTCCTGTGAGACGGTCTCCTCAGCGGCCTGGGCGGCGTCGAGTTGGGTCTGGAGCGCCGGGATGTCGCCGTAGAGCAGGCGCGAGGCACCCTCGTAGTCGCCCTCGCGCTGCAGCCGGTCGGCCTGCGTGCGAAGGTCGTCGAGCTGGGCCTTGAGGTCACCGACGGCGTTCAGGCCCGCCTTCTCGGCCTCCCACCGGGCGGTGAGCCCGGCGAGTTCCTCCTGCTTGTCGGCGAGGTCCTGGCGCAGGCGGGCGAGTCGCTCGACGGAGGCCTCGTCGGTCTCGCGGGCGAGGTGCAACTCCTCCATCTTGAGGCGGTCGACCGCGCGGCGGAGTTCATCGACCTCGACGGGCGAGGAGTCGATCTCCATGCGCAGCCGCGAGGCCGCCTCGTCGACGAGGTCGATCGCCTTGTCGGGCAGCTGCCGGCCGGAGATGTACCGGTCCGAGAGCGTGGCCGCCGCGACGAGCGCGGAGTCCTCGATCTCGACCTTGTGGTGCGCCTCGTAACGCTCCTTGAGGCCGCGCAGGATCGCGATGGTGTCCTCGACCGACGGTTCGCCGACGAAGACCTGCTGGAAACGACGCTCCAGCGCCGGGTCCTTCTCGATGTGCTTGCGGTACTCGTCGAGCGTGGTCGCGCCGACGAGGCGCAGTTCGCCGCGGGCGAGCATCGGCTTGAGCATGTTGCCGGCGTCCATCGCGCCCTCGCCGGTGGCGCCGGCGCCGACGACGGTGTGCAGCTCGTCGATGAACGTGATGATCTGGCCGTCGCTGGCCTTGATCTCCTCGAGGACGGCCTTGAACCGCTCCTCGAACTCACCGCGGTACTTCGCGCCGGCGACCATCGAGCCGATGTCGAGGCTGATGAGGCGCTTGTCGCGCAACGACTCGGGGACGTCGCCGTCGACGATGCGCTGGGCCAGGCCCTCGGCGATGGCGGTCTTGCCGACGCCGGGTTCACCGATGAGCACCGGGTTGTTCTTGGTGCGGCGGGAGAGGACCTGCACGACGCGACGGATCTCGGAGTCGCGACCGATGACGGGATCGAGCTTGCCCGAGCGGGCGACGTCGGTGAGGTCGGTGCCGTACTTCTCGAGCGCTTCTCCGCCCTCGGGTGGGGTCTCGGAGGTGACCTTGCGGCCCGCGCGCAGTTCGTCGAGCTTGGCCTCCATCGCCTTCGCGCCGCGGTTCTCGATCGCGGCGAGGTGACCGCGCTCCGCCAAGGCGAGGAGGAGGACGTCGAGGGCGAGGTAGGTGTCGCCCTTGGCGTGCATGAGGGTCTCGGCGTGCTGGAGCACGGCGCCGACCTCGTGGCCCAGGCCGGGCGGTTGGGTCGAGCCCGAGGTCGTGGGCAATGAGCGGAGCGTCGCATCGGCCTGGGCGAGGACGTGCGCGGCTCCGGTGCCGGCGGCCTGGATCAGGGCGTCGGCCTGGGGGGTGTCGAGCTGGATCAGGGCGCTGGTCAGGTGCGCCGGGGTGATTTCGGCGTGCCCGGCCTGTTGCGCGGCACGTTGGGCCAACGCAAGGGCTTCGGCGACCTTGTTCGTCGGGGTGAGCGGCATGGGCGAACTCCTCGTCTGGGTGGTTTCCGCGTCTGCAGTGGGCAACGACTCCAAAGTTGAGTCTATTCCGCTCAACCCCAGAACCCCCGCGGTTCGAGGTATTAAGGACCGGTGGAACGGCCGGTAATACCTCGAACCGCGGGGGTGGCGGGGCGAACCGCGGGGGTGGCGAGGTGCGGGCGCGGGCAACCGCGAGAGCTACGGCGCCACCGAGTTGCGCTTGACCAGCTGCGAGGCGATGACGTTGCGCTGGATCTCGTTGGTGCCCTCACCGACGATCATCAGCGGAGCGTCGCGGAAGTACCGCTCGGCATCGAACTCCGTGGAGTACCCGTACCCGCCGTGCACCCGCACCGCGTTGAGCGCAATCTCCATGCCGACCTCGGAGGCGAACAGCTTCGCCATCCCGGCCTCCATGTCGGCGCGCGCGCCGCTGTCGTACACCCGCGCGGCGTGCAGCGTCAGCTGACGCGCCGCGGTGAGCTTGGTGACCATGTCGGCGAGGTACGCCCCGATCTGCTGGTGCTTCCAGATCGGTTGCCCGAACGATTCGCGGTCTTGGCTGTACTGCAGCGCATCCTCGAGGGCGGCCCGACCGACGCCGAGGGCCCGCGAGGCCACCTGCAGCCGACCGATCTCCAACCCGCGCATCATCTGCGCAAAGCCCGCACCCTCGGCTCCGCCCAGCAGTTGCCCACCGTCGACAGCGAGGTCCTCGAACACGAGCTCACACGACTCCACGCCCTTGTACCCGAGCTTGGGCAGGTCGCGGCTGACGGTCAGGCCGCCGCCGGTGTCGGTGCCGCCGAAGTCGTGACCCTCGATCTGCTCCTTGTCGATGAGCAGGATCGAGATGCCCTTGTGCGCCGGATCGGCGTTCGGGTCGGTCTTGCACAGGAGCGCGATGAGCGAGGCCTTGCGGGCGTTGGTGATCCACGTCTTGCTGCCATTGACCCGGTAGACCTCGCCGTCGCGGCGAGCGACCGTGCGCATGGCCTGCAGATCGGAGCCGCCGCCCGGCTCGGTCAGCGCCATCGTCGCGCGGATCTCGCCGGTGGCCATCCGGGGCAGGTAGCGGTCCTTCTGCTCCGGCGTGCCGTAGTCCTGCAGCAGCTTCGCGACGACGGTGTGCCCGCCCATGGCGCCGGCCAGGCTCATCCAACCGCGCGCGAGCTCCTCGGTGACGAGGACGTAGCACGGCGTGCTCACCTTGCCCGGGCCCCACGGCTCGTCGATCGCCAGACCGTAGATGCCGATCTCCTTCATCTTCTCGATGAAGGCCTCGGGGTACTCGTTCGCGTGCTCGACGTCACGGACGGTCGGCTTGACCTCCTTGTCGACGAACTCGCGAACGAGCGTGACGATCTCCCGCTCTTCGGAGCTCAGTGTCTCCAGGCTCACGCGTCGATCTTCTCGAAGATCGCGGCGAGACCCTGGCCGCCACCGATGCACATGGTCGCGAGGCCGTAGCGGCCGTCGCGACGGTGCAGCTCGCGGGCGAGCGCGCCCACCATGCGGCCACCGGTCGCGCCGACCGGGTGGCCCAGTGAGATGCCGGAGCCGTGCACGTTGGTGCGCTCGTGGTCGGCGTCGGTGAACTTCCACTCCCGCATGACTGCGAGGGCCTGGGCGGCGAACGCCTCGTTGAGCTCGATGACGTCGATGTCGGCCAGCGTCAGGCCGGCCTGGTCGAGCGCCTTGGCCGTCGCCGGCACCGGGCCGATGCCCATGGTCTTCGGCGGCACACCGGCGACGGCCCAGGAAACCAGTCGCATCATCGGCTTGAGGCCCTGCGCGGTCGCGGTGGCGCGGTCGGCCACGACGGCGAACGCGGCCGCGTCGTTCTGGCCGCTGGCGTTGCCGGCGGTGACGGTCGCCTCGGGGTCCTGCTTGAGCATGATCGGCTTGAGCTTGGCCAGGGTCTCCATCGAGGTGCCCGGGCGGATGTGCTCGTCCCGGTCGACGACGATGTCGCCCTTGCGGTTGGGCACGGTGACCGGGACGATCTCGTCGGCGAACAGGCCGGCCTCCTGCGCCGCGGCGGCGCGGGCGTGGGACTGGACGGCGAGCTGGTCCTGCTCCTCGCGCGAGATCGAGTACTCCTTGCGCAGGTTCTCGGCCGTCTCGATCATGCCGCCGAGGACCGGGTAGTTCACGCCACCGGCCGTGGAGCGGCCGCGGGTCATCGTGTCGTGGATCTGCACGCCGGTGCCCTTGGCGCCCCAGCGCATGTCGAGGGAGTAGAAGGAGGCGTTGCTCATCGACTCGACGCCGCCGGCGATGACACAGTTGTTGGCGCCGGTGGCGACCTGCATGACGCCCTGGATGATCGCCTGCAGACCGGAGCCGCAGCGGCGGTCGAGCTGCATGCCGGTCACGGTGATCGGCATGCCGGCGTTGAGCGCGATGACTCGGCCGATGGCGGGAGCCTCACCGCTGGGGTAGCAGTGGCCGAGGATGACGTCCTCGACAACGGCCGGGTCGAGGTTGGTGCGCTCAAGCAGGCCCTTCATCAGCTGGGTGCCGAGGTCGGCCGGGAGCACCGGGCGCAGGGAGCCACCGAAACCACCGACGGCGGTGCGGTAGGGGGCGGCGATGACGACATCGTTCAGGTCACGCATGGGATTTCCTTCGTTGGGGTTGGCGAGTGAGGGGCCGTAGCGGGGGTGTTGCCAGGTGTTACCAGTGTCCCCCTCCCGCCCCTCCCCCGG
>NZ_BCRE01000073.1 GCF_001552435.1 Kribbia dieselivorans NBRC 106261 | reverse complement strand
GGTAATACCTCGAACCGCGAGGGGCGGGGGCGGGGATCAGGGGTGGGTCACATGAAGCGGCCGCCGGTGACCTCCAGCACCGTGCCGGTCATGTACGACGACATGTCGCTGGCCAGGAACAGCGCGACCGTGGCGACCTCGTTCGGCTCGCCGGCGCGCTGCATCGGGATCTCGGCCATCTTCTGGTCCCAGGCCTTCTGCGGCATCGCCTCGGTCATCGCCGAACGGATCAGACCGGGCTGGATGGCGTTGACGCGCACGCCGTGGTGGGCCATCTCCTTGGCGGCGGCCTTGCTCATGCCGACGATGCCGGCCTTGGCCGCGGAGTAGTTGGTCTGGCCGACCATGCCGACCTTGCCGGAGAGGCTGGAGATGTTGACGATCGTGCCCGACTTCTGCTCGCGCATCACGGCCGAGGCGAGGCGCGTGCCGTTCCAGCAGCCCTTGAGGTGCACGGAGATGACGGCGTCGAACTCGTCCTCGGTCATCTTGCGCATCGTCGCGTCGCGCGTGATGCCGGCGTTGTTGACGAACACGTCGAGGCTGCCCCACTTCGCCAGCGCGGCGTCGATGGCGGCCTGGACCTCGTCGGCGTTGACGACGTTGCACCCGATGCCGAACGCTTCTCCGTCAAGCCCTTCGGCCGCGGCCTTGGCGGACTCCTCGTTGAGGTCGGCGACGACGACCTTGGCGCCGGCCTTGACGAACTCCTCGGCCATGGCCAGGCCCAGGCCCTGGGCTCCGCCGGTGATGATGGCGACCTTGTCCTTGAGCAGGGTCATGATGTTCTCCTCTTCGGTGAGTCGGCCGAGTCGATGACGTTCGACTCGAGCAGTGTCGTGTAGGTCTCCGCACCGAGGGCGTCGGCGAGGATCGTGCGGGTGTGCTGGCCGACGACCGGAGCGGCGTTCGCCCCGGTTCTCGTGCCGTCGATGACCAGCGGTGAACTCGGGGCCAGATGCCGACCCACACCGGGTTGGTCGAGTTCGCTGAACAGGGGGTTCTCGCTCAGGTGACGCGCGGCCTCGTCGAAGTCGCGGTACACCGACCACAGGATCCGCTTGCCCGCCAGCGCGGCGGTCAGTCCGTCGACATCGAGCCCGGCGAACCACGGTTCGAGCAGGGCACTGATGACCTCGCGGTACCGGAACCGCACCTGCTCGTCGTCGAACGACACCTGCAGCGACACCTCAAGCCCGGCGATGGCGTCTGCCAGTCCGGCCGCGTCGAGCAACTGGTGCCAATGCCGGTCGGTGAGGATGACGAGCATGATCCGCGCACCGTCGGCGAGGCGGAAGTCACGACCGTAGGTGCCGTAGACGTAGTTGCCGTCCGGGCCGCGGCCGACGGTCTCGAGCTGGGCCTGGGTCAGCAGACCGAGGTTGCCCGCCGTGGCCAGGGCGACGTCCTCGAGGGCGAGGGTGATCGACGCTCCGGCACCGGTGAGGTCGCGACGACGGAGCGCCGCAAGCACGCCCGTCGCGAGATAGCCGCCGGCAATGACATCCCACGCGGGCAGGACATGGTTGACCGGCACACCATGGCCCTGCGGTCCGGTGACGTGCTGAAATCCGACCGACGCCTGCGCGAGATAGTCCACGCTCGGCGCTCCGGTCCACGTGCCCGTCAGGAGGATGTGGATCAGCCCCGGGTGGCGTTCGCGCAACGCCGCCGCCGTGACCAGACCCGAGTAGGGCGCGTTCGCGACGACGATGTCGGCCCCGGCGGCGAGATCGCTGACGACCTGCTGCCCGGCCGGGTCACGCAGGTCGACCGCGAGCGCGTGCTTGCCCTTGTTCAGACCGGTCCAGTAGTAGCTCGTGCCGTCGGCGGCCAGCGGGAGCCGCGTCCGGTCGGCGGCCCCGCCCGGCGGCTCGATGCGGATGACCTCCGCACCGAGCTGCGCGAGCGTCAGACCGCACAGCGGCGTGGCGACGTAGCTCGACAGTTCGAGCACCCGAACCCCGGTGAGCGGCTGATGCGCCGGGATCGCCCCCGGATCGGTCACTTGCGCGCCTCGCGCAGCATGGCCCGCGCGACGATGGTCCGCTGGATCTCGCTGGTGCCCTCGTAGAGGCGGAACAGCCGGGCGTCGCGGTAGAACCGGGAGACCTTGACCTCCTGCATGTACCCGAGCCCGCCGTGGATCTGCACGGCGCGGTCGGCGACGCGGTCAACCATCTCGGTGCAGAAGAGCTTGGCGGCCGACGGGGCGGTGCGCATGTCGGAGCCGTCGTCGTACGTGCGCGCCGCCTCGATGACCATCGCGCGCCCGGCGTACGCCTCGGTCTTGCTGTCGGCGAGCATCGCCTGCACGAGCTGGAACTCGCCGATCGGGGTGCCGCCCTGGGTCTGGTTCACGGCGTGCGTGACGGATTCCTCGATGAGACGCTCGGCCAGACCGACGCACAGCGCGCCGATGTGCAGGCGACCCTTGGCCAGCGACTTCATCGCCGTGCCGAAGCCCTCGCCCTCGACCCCGCCGATGAGGTCGTCCCTGCTCACGCGAACGTTGTCGAAGAACACCTCGGCGGTGTGGGCGCCGCGCTGGCCCATCTTGGCGTCGGACGGGCCGATGGTCACGCCGGGGAGCGTCGTGTCGATGGCGAACACGGAGATCCCCTTGGTGCCACTGGTCTCCTCACCGGTGCGGGCGAAGGCCATGAGCACGTGGGCCTCGGGCGCGTTGGTGATGAACCGCTTCTGCCCGTTGATGATGTAGTCGTCGCCGTCCTTGACCGCGCGGGTGCGCATGCCGGACGGGTCGGAGCCGGCGTCGGGCTCGGTCAACGCGAACGAGCCGATGAGGTCGCCGGCCGCCAGACCCGGCAGATACTTCTGCTTCTGCGCGTCGGTGCCGAGGTTGACGAGCACCTGGCCGGCGATGCCGTTGTTGGTGCCGAACATCGAGCGGAAGGCCGGCGTGGTGCGGCCGACGACCATGGCGAGCTGCACCTCTTCGCTCATGGTCAGCCCCAGGCCGCCGTATTCGACCGGGAGGGCGTAGCCGAAGAGTCCCATGTCGGCGGCGGCGGTGCGGATTCGCTCGGGGATCGCGTCGGTCTCCTCGATCTCGTCCTCGGCGGGGATGACCTCCTTCTCCACGAAGGTGCGCACCGCGTCAAGAATGGCCTGGAACTCGTCTGCTTCCACGGGTGTGTACTCCTGTGTTGTCAACGCCGAAGTGACCGGGATGTCACGGCTCGATCCCGACTCAGCGTGGCCGAGGCCGACTGGTGTGGCAACTGGCTCCGACCGCCCCGCATGGCGTCGCCGCAGCGAGAAGTGCGTGATTGCAGGCCTGCGGGCGCGCACTGTTCCACTCTGACTATGGGTCGGTGGGTGAATCGGTATCGATCAGGGCCGTTCGCCCGCATGGTGGTCAGCCGGATCCCGGCCGTCGCGGCGCCGACCGACCTGCCAGGCCACGGCCACCACCACGGTGACGGCCGCCAGGACCGCGGTGCCGAGGTACATCACCACGGGTTGGTGGAATCGCAGGGCGAAGGCGACCCAGCCGACGCCGCACGCGATGCCGAGGAAACGGGCGACGTTGTGCACGCCCATGGCCATGCCGCTCAGGCCCGGCACGGAGACGAGCATGGCCCCGGCCATCCCGGCCACGCACCCCACGCCGCAGCCGATGACGAACAGGGTCGGGACGAGCGGCACGAGGAGCGCGGTGTCGGTCAGTCGCCATTCCAACACTCCCAAACCGAGCGGAGCGACGAGCAGCACCACCGCCCCGGTCGTCAGGGTCGCGGTCACGCCGATCCGTTCGGACAGGCGCCCCGCGAGCGGCGAGAAGGCCACCATGCCCAGCGGCATCGCGAACGAGTACAGCCCGATCGGCCCCGGGCTCAGACCCAGGGTCGAGCTCAAATGGATCGGCACGCTGTTGACCACCGAGCTCATCGCGAACATCGCCGTCGTCGCCGCGAGGGTGGCCAGCCAGTAGAGCGAGCTCGCCCCGGCGGCGCCGAGGAGCGGCGCCGGTCGGGTCGGTCGGAGGTAGTAGGCGAGGAGGATCAGTCCGCCCACGAGCAGGGCACTGCCGCCGGCGAGGAGGTTCTGGCCGATGAGGGTGGCGCCGACGGCGGCGCATCCGGCTCCGACGGCGAGTCCGGTCAGGGCCGAGACGTCGATGGGGGTGGGCGAGGGCGGTACCTCGGGGACCGAGCGCACGATGACGGCGGTCAGGGCCAGAACGATCACCGCGACGACGATGAAGATCATCCGCCAGCCGAACCACTGGGCGACGGCACCGCCCAGCGGCGGGCCGATCGCCTGACCCACGCCGATCGCCGCCGCCCACGCGGCCATGACCTGGCGCTGGTTGTCGGGCCAGTGTGCCGCCAAGGCCCGCTGCACTCCGGCCGGCACGCCCGCGCAGGCCAGGCCCTGCCCCAACCGCATGGCCACGAGCACGGCCAGGTTGGGTGCCAGGGCCGCGCCGAGCTGGAACACGACGAGGGCCAGCAGCGAGGCCACCATGAAACGTCGCGGACCGATGCGGTCGCACGACCAGCCGGCCAACGGCGATCCGATGACAAGGGCGACCGAGAAGGCGGCGATGGCCACGACCGTCTGCCGAACGTCGATCCCGAGCGCCTGCGCGATCTGCGCCACGGGGGCGGAGATCACCGTTCCGGAGATGGCGCCCATCGCCGTCGCGCCCAGCAGCGCCACGTAGGCCACGGGCCCGGGGTGGCGCAGTTTCGTCAAATCCTGCGCGCCCATATCACATTTCACCTACCTTTGGGGGATTGCGTTTGTGTCATCCATCACCACGTAGGGGAGCGCAGTGTTCTACCAGAATCCCAACACGACCCATGTCACCGAGCTCAAGGCCGGCGCCCCGACGATGGGCGGGTACGCCCGCTTGGCGCCGGCTGGACTGGCCAGCATGTACCGGCGGTCGAACCGCCGGTTCGCCCACACCCTACGGGGGGTCAACACCGGCACCGGACCGGCCCTCATGCGTGAGGGCGTCAGCGTGCGCTACACCGCGATCACGGCCCTGGGCCTGGGCCACTGCGACGACGCCACCCAACGCGCGGTGCTCGACGGCGAGAGCGCCGCCGACCTGACGAGGCATCTGCTTCGTGATGCCGACTCCCTGCACGAACCCGGTGAGCTGGCGCTCGTGGCCTGGGCCGCGGCCGAGGTCGCCGGCATCGTGGACGCGGACCTCTTCGCCCGCCTGCGCGTCCTGCTCGAACACGGTGATCCCCTGGCGACGGTGCCGACCGCCTGGATGCTCACGGCGGCGACGGCCGCGCGATCCGTGTCGAGCGAGCAGGTCGATGTCCAGGTGGTCATGCGCAAGGCCGGCCGGCGGCTCATGGACTCCCAGCACGGCTCCGGTCTGTTCCCGCACGGGCTGCCCACGTCGTCCGCCGCGGCGCTGCGGCGGCATCTGGCCTGTTTCGCCGATCAGGTCTACCCGATCCAGGCGCTGGCCCGTCTCGCCCGGGCCACGACCGACCCCGACGCGATGCTCGCCGCCAACCGCTGCGCCGCACGCATCGTCGCCCTGCAGGGCGACGAGGGCCAGTGGTGGTGGCACTACGACGTGCGTGACGGCAGCGTCGCTGAGCGCTACCCGGTCTACAGCGTCCACCAGCACGCGATGGCACCCATGGCCCTGTTCGACCTGGCCGAGTGCGGCGGCGACGACCACACCGACGCCGCGCTCAAGGGCGTGGACTGGCTGCACATCCACCCCGAGGTCTTCAGCGAACTCGTCGACGAGGAACACGCGGTGATCTGGCGCAAGGTGGCCCGGCGCGGCCGTCGGACCGCCCGCACCGCCGCGGCCCTGACCACATCGGTCAAGCCCGGGTGGCACCCGCCGGGGGTCGACTGGGCCCTGCCGGCGAACGTCATCGACCGCGAGTGCCGCCCCTACGAACTCGGGTGGCTGCTCTACGCGTGGAACTCGCGCGCCGGCCGCACGATCATCCGCCCGGCGGTGCCGATGGCCGGCCAGGCTCCGGTGAAGTCACGCCAACCGCGGGCCCTGCTGTACGGCATGGAGGTCGATGCCGTGACCATGCCCGAGGTCATCGAACGGTGTCATGGCGCCATCGCCAGCCACACGCCGATCCGCATCGGGATGGTCAATGCCGCCAAGGTGATCAAACTGCGCTCCGATGCGCAATTGCGCGAATCACTCGCCGAGTGCGATCTCGTGCTGGCCGACGGACAGTCGGTGGTGTGGGCCAGCAAGGTGCTCGGCGACGCCCTGCCCGAGCGCGTGGCGGGTATCGACCTGTTCGAGTCGCTGCTCGGTCTGGCCAATGACCATGCGTACGGGGTGTATCTGCTCGGGGCACGCCCCGAGGTGCTGTCCGCCGTCGAGGCGCAGATCGCGCGGCGCTACCCGCGGGCCCGGATCGTCGGGAGCCGACACGGCTACTTCACCGACGAGGAGGCCGACGCGGTGGCCGCCGGCATCGCCGCCTCCGGCGCCGACATGGTCTTCCTCGGGATGACCACGCCCAAGAAGGAACACTTCGTCGGCCACTTCAGCCAGGACCTCGACATCCCCGTCATGCACGGTGTCGGGGGCGCGTTCGACGTCATGGCCGGGCTGGTCGAGCGGGCGCCGTTGGCGTGGCAGCGCGCCGGGATGGAATGGGCCTACCGCCTCAAGCAGGAGCCTCGTCGACTCACCATGCGATACGTACGCACCAACTCCGCGTTCGTCGCCGCCACCGCCCGCGAGTTCGTGCACCGGTCGCGGTTGTGAGGTGAGCGGCCGTGACCGTGTCCGTCATCGTGCCCGCGCACAACGAGGCCGCGGTCCTGCCCCGGCTGTTGCGCGCCCTGCACGGCGCCGACCTCGAGGTCATCGTCGTGTGCAACGGCTGCACGGACGACACGGCCAAGGTGGCGCGGCGCTGGCCGGGCGTGCGGGTCGAGGAGATCACCGAGGCATCCAAGGCTGCGGCGCTGCGCCGAGGTGATGAGGTCGCCGGCTTCGGCACGCGGGCGTATGTGGACGCCGACGTCGTCATCAGCGGGCGCGACGTGGGGCGGCTGGCGGCCGCGGTCGAGGCCGGCGAGGCCCTGGCGGTCGGGCCGGAGCGTCGTTTCGACCAGACCGGGGTCGGCTGGCCGGTGCGCGCGTACTACCGGGTGTGGCAGGCGCTGCCGGCGG